>CAMPKJ010000001.1 GCA_946887105.1 uncultured Acidobacteriota bacterium
AGCCGTTGCTCGATACGTTCGTCGCCGCCGGCAGCATTCGCGCGGGGACGGTCTATGGAGACGGCGGCGCGGTGGTGGCGCAGAGCGGCACTTCATCCCTCGACGCCGAACAGGACATTCGCTCGCTGCCTGGCGGCGGATCGCTGTCCATCGAACGGAGTGTCCCGGGCGGGACACGGGCGAGGGAAGCGGGCTTCGCGATCGCGGCGGCAGCGGTGATGGCCATCGTCGCCGCGCTGTTCATCGCCGGAATGATGCGCCGCCGCATCGGCCGGCTGCGCGTGCGCGTCGAGGAATCGCTGAACGATCCGACGTCGGCGACGCGCCTCAGCGACGAAGCGGGCGCGCTGCAGCCGCTGGCGGTGACGCTCAACCGGCTGCTCGAGCAGACCCAGAAACGCGACATCGTACTGCGCCGCAAGACCATGGAGCTGGAGTCGGCGAACAAGGAGCTGGAGTCGTTCGCCGCGACGGTCTCGCACGACCTGCGCGCGCCGGTCGGCAGCATCGCCGGGTTCGCGCAGGCACTGGCCGAGGACTACGCGCCGAAACTGGACGAGACCGGGCGCGAGTGCGTGCACTGGATCCAGCACAGCGCGAAGCAGATGTCGGAGCTCATCGAGGGGATGCTGCAGATGGCGCGGCTGGCGCGCGCGGAGGTGCTCCGCACGGAAGTCGATCTGTCCCGCATGGCGCGCGACATCGCCGATGGCTTGCAGCGCGCGAATCCGGAAAGAGACGTCGAATTCATCGTGCAGGAAGGGATCTTGGCGAATGGCGACGAGCGTCTGTTGCACGTCGTGCTCGACAACCTCCTCGGCAACGCGTTCAAGTTCACCAGCAAGCGGCCGGGAGCGCGCATCGAAGTGGGCGCACGCATGGATTCGGGAGCGGCCACGTTCTACGTCCGCGACAACGGCGCGGGTTTCGCACCCGAGCACGCCGCGAAGATGTTCCGTCCGTTCCAGCGGCTGCACTCCGAAAAGGAATTCAGCGGCACGGGCATCGGGCTCGCGACCGTGCATCGCATCGTGGAGCGCCACGGCGGGCGGATCTGGGCGGAAGGCGAGCCGGGTAAAGGAGCCACGGTGTACTTCACGACCGGGATCCCCGAGGAGTGGGCGGCATGACCGAACGTCCGCTGCGCCTGTTGCTCGTGGAGGATTCGGAACGCGACGCCGCGCACGTGATGCTCGCGTTGCGCCGCGGCGGCTGGGCGCCGGACATGCTGCGCGTGGAGACGCGCGAAGAGATGGCCGAGGCGCTGGAGAGCGGGCAGTGGGACGCGATCGTCAGCGACTACGAGCTGCCGCGTTTCAGCGCACCCGACGCGCTGGCGCTGCTGCGGGCATCCGGCCGCGACATTCCGTTCATCGTCGTGACCGGCGCGATCGGAGAAGACACGGCCGTGCGCCTGATGCGCGGCGGTGCGTCGGACTATCTCGTGAAGGACCGCATGGGGCGTCTGAACGCGGCGCTGGAGCGCGAGATCGGACAGGCGCACGAGCGCCGCGCGAAACGGCGTGCGGAGTCGCTGTTCCACGCCGTGCTCCGCGCGTCACCGCATCCGGCCGCGGTCGTCGACCGCGCCACCGGCATCGTCATCGACGGCAGCAACTCCCTCTCGCGCGATTTCCTCGGCGGCGCTCCGGTGCCGCGGAACACGAAACTGACCGACATCATCCAGACCTCGCTGCCCGAGCGAATCGATCAGCTGATCGCGCGCGGCTCCGGGACCGCGTTGCACATCGTCCACTACACGGCCGGGGTCGGACGCGTGGCGAACCTGCGCGTGTACGACGTCGAGCACGACGGCAGTTCGTACGCATACGTGATCATCGAAGACGTCACCGAGCCGCACTACCTGAAGGCGGCATTCGATGCCATCCCGGATGCGGTGCTGGTCATCGGCGCCGACCAGCGCGTGCTCTACGCGAACCGCGCCGCGGAGCAGCTCTTCGGCGATCTCTATTTCGGCATGGACGTCGAGCCGCTGCTGGCGCGGCCGGAGCTGGAACGGCAATGGTGGCTGCGCCGGACGTCGCGCTACGACGAGCAGCGCATCGTCGTCGGCGGCCAGCCGCACGCCGCGGCCAGCATGGTGTTCCGTTTCGCAGGCGAGCCCGACGCGTCGACGATCCTCACGCTGCACGACATCGCGGAAGAAGAGGAGCTGCAGCGCCTGGCGACTCATGACGCGCTCACCGGCACGCACAACGTGCGCTATTTCGCCGAGGTCTTTTCGCAATATCTCGCGCGCGGCGGAGCGCTGGCGCTGTTCGATCTCGATCACTTCAAGGGCATCAATGACCGGCTCGGACACGCCGCCGGTGATGCGGCCCTGGTTTCGTTCGCGAACGTGGTGCGCCACGAGCTACGCGCTGACGATCTGTTCGCGCGCCTCGGTGGCGACGAGTTCGCGGTAGTGATTGCGGAACGCGATCCTGCGCCGCAGCTGACGGCGATCTACGATCGCCTCGCCAGGACGTCGTTGAGCGTGTCGTGCGGAGTGACGGCGCTCGCGGCGCGCGACACGATCGAGAGCGCGAAGGCGCGTGCCGACCGCGCGCTCTACGAGGCCAAACGACAGGGGCGGGGGCGCTGGGTGGAAGTCCAGGTGGAAGTCTAGGCGGACAGCGCGAACGTCCGCGCCTCATCCGCGCTCATCGGCGCGGCAAACCAGTCGCCCTGCATGAACCTCACCCCGAATGCCTTCAGCGTCTCCGCCGTCTCCGCGCAATCCACGCCTTCGGCCACGAGCTCCGCACCGAAATGCGACGCCAGATACACGAGGCTCGCGATCACCGCCTGCCGGTTGCGATCCTGGTGACACGACTCGACGAAGTAGCGGTCCAGCTTCAGAAAATCGGGCCGCACGCCGAGGATCATCTTGAAGTTCGATTGCCCGAGGCCGATGTCGTCGAGCGAGATGTGCATGCCGGAGTGACGGAGACGGTCGAGCGCGGCACCGAGCGCTGCGCCGTCCCATGACGGCGCGTGCTCGACGATCTCGACCGTCATCAGCGCGCAGCCCACTCCGTGTTCCTCCGCCGTCGCGCAGAGGAAGTCGGTGAAGCCGCGGTCGCGCACGAGCGTCGACGCATGAACGTTCACGGTGAGATGCGTCTTCGGCGCATGCGCGAGTGCCGCCGCGACACAGGCGCGATCGACGACCGTCTCCTCGTGCTTGAGGCGGACGTACTCGAACATCACTTGCGCCGACTCGAAGTTCGTCCCCTTCGGTCCGCGCGCGAGACACTCGAAACCCTGCAGCGCGGGCGCGCTCTCGAACGTCACGATCGGCTGATAGACCGGCGTGATGCCGCCCGGCGCGAGGATCGCGTTCAGTGCGCGGTGCTCGCGCATCAGTGCTCGAGCAGAGTCCGGGCGATGCTGGCGATCTCCATCATCGCTTTGGGCTTGTGCAGGAACGCGTCGGCGCCGCGGTTGTACGACTCGCGCTCGATCTCCGGCGTGCCGAACGCGCTGAGCAGGATCACGCGCGTGTCGGCGCAGCGGCGATGCACGTCGGAGACGATCTGCAGACCTTCCACGCCGCCGATGCCGGTCAGGCGGAGGTCGGCGATGACGAGGTCGTAGCGGTAGGCGGAGAGCAGCGCCTGCGCTTCCTCGAGCTCGTACGCCGAGTCGACGGCGTATCCGAGGCGCTCGAAGTAGCGTCGCATGGCCAGGACGATCAGATCCTCGTCATCGACGATGAGGATCCGTTCCGGCGCGTCAACTGCTCGGTCGATAGGTGGGTAGGCGGACAAGGACAACCGCCCCTCCTTGCTCGCCGTTGCATGCAGTCACGATGCCACCGTGCTCGTCCACGATGCGCTGGACGATCGAAAGGCCGAGTCCGGTCCCGCCGCGGCGGCGGGTGTAGAACGGCTGAAAAATGCGCGGCAGATCGTCCGCACCGAAGCCCGGCCCCTGATCGCGGACCAGCACGTCCAGCCGTTCGCCGTCGCAGCTCGCCTTCACGACCACCCGATCGCCGCCGCGCGAGTGCTGGATCGCATTGGCCAGCAGATTCTCGAACACCAGCGCCAGACGCGAGGCGTCCATCAAGACCATGCTCGAGTTCCCGTCGAGCTCCGCGTCGATCGCCACCTTCGCGTCGCGTGCCAGCGGCTGCGATGCCGCGATGGCCTGCGTCAGCACCGGGCGCAGATCGCCCGCCTTCATCTCCGTGCTCCACGTCCGTCCGTACGCGAGCAGACTCTCCGTGAGGCTCTGCAGCCGCGCGATCCAGGTCCGGAGCGCACCGGTGAGCTCGTGCCCCTCCGGACGCTCATCGAGAATCTCGTCGAGGAGGTCGAGCGTCACCGACATCCCGAACAGAGGATTTTTGACCTCGTGCGCGACGCCGGCCACGAGCTCGCCGAGCGCGGCCAGTTGTTCGCCGCGCCGGACGGACTCCTGCAGCCGCGCGATCTCGGTGGTGTCGCGCATGGCGATCACCACGCGGTCGTCGTCGCCGGCCGCGAGCGGACTGGCGGTGACGTCCCAGCTTTTCTCGCCGCTGACGATTTGCGCGGTGCAGGTGAGGTGGCTGTCGCGCACGGCGGTGACGACGTCGCGCAAGGTCTTCCACGGCTCGTCGTCACCGAGGGAGATCAGCGGCCGGCCCACCACTTCTTCGTACGTGCGGCCGGTGAGCTCTTGTGCGGTGCGATTCAGGCGCACCACTTCCGCGTTCGTGGTGACGAGCAGGATGGGCATGCTGATCGAGTCGACGGTCAGCAGCCACTCGGCGCCTTTGGTCGCGATCTGTTCGAGGAGTTGCCGGCGCTCGATGAGTCGCGCCAGAGCCGCGCCGGTGCGCGCCAGCATCCGCCGCGTCGGCTCGTTGATCGGACGGATCGAGTACGTGAAGAGCTCGAGCACGCCCGTGACGCGATCGGCATCGACGAGCGGCGCGGCCACGACCGAGTGCAGCCCCGCCGCGGCGGCGAGCTCGGAACGGCCGACCATGCTTTCTTCGAGCATGTCCGCGATCCAGATCACGTTGCCGCCCGCCCACGCGCGTCCCGGCGTTCCTTCTCCGAGGCGGAACGAGAGGCTGCGCAGCCGCGGCGCGAGCTTCCGGCGCGACTCCTCGGAATCGAACCACATCGCCTCGGCATGCAGGATGTCCTCGCCGCCGTCATTGACGATGCGCCACAGCGCGCCCGCGTCCCAGCGATCGGTGGCGCAGAGGAACTCCAGCGTCTTGGTGAGCACTTCATCGAGCGAATCGTTCGACGCGAAGAGGTGCATCAGCGCCAGCTCGATGGCGCGGTCGCTCCCTTCGCCGTCGTCCGCCGCCTCGCGTGCGGTGAACGCGACGCCTCCCGTGTCGACCGGCCGCGCGTGGATGGAAAACGTGCGCTCGATGCCGGCCGCGATCAGGCGAATGTTGGCCATGATCGAGTGGCCGCCCAGCGCGCGGCGTTGCAGTTCGGCGAGCTGCGGACCGCCTCCCTGGGCGATGTCGCGCTGCCATCGCTGGAACGCGGAGTTCGACGCCACGACCACGCCGCCGGCATCGATCACCCAGACCGGATCGGGCGAGAGGTCGACGAGCGCATCGAGCATGGCGCGATGCACGAGCTGCGGCATGGCCGGAGCACTTTCATGTCGCGTGCCTCCGGCAAGCTCGGCGGCGTGCGCGGGCCGCGGCAGCTATTCGTCGAGCGTCCGCAACGACGCACTCCAGTCGCCGTCGCGATCGCGCGTGACCTCGATCTGCCACGGCTGACAACACACCGGACAATCCTGCACGTACGACTGTCGCGACGCGCCGGCATCGTCGACATCGAGATCCGCCGGCTCTCCGCAATACGGACACGACACGTGGATGAACTCGGTCACGGGCTCATCTTAGCCTCGCCGTCTGGATCGAGCCATGCATCACCGTCGCGATGTCTTTTTTAGGAGGAATCATGCGTCGTTTCCGTGGCCCCTTCCTGGTCGTTCTCTCCTTCGCTCTGCTTCTCGTTCCTGTTGCCGCTGATGGACAAACACTGGGCGCTGTACTCACCGGCGCCGCGGAGGTGCCGCCCAATACCAATCCCGGATTCGGCAACGCCACGGTGGTCTTCGACGCCGGACACGAGAACATCGACGTCACGATTACGGTGAGCAATCTCGGCTCGCCCATCAACAACTTTCACATCCACGAAGCGCCTGCCGGCACGAACGGCCCGGTGGTGGTCGATCTGATCGGCCTCGGCGGTACGTTCGTCAACGGCACGATGACCGGCACGTTCCCGGTCGCCGCCGGCGTCGCGCAGCGGATGCTGCAGAACCCCGCCAATTTCTACGTCAACGTGCACACGGTGGCGCTGCCAGGCGGCGCCGTGCGCGGACAGCTGTCATTCGTCAGCGGCGGCGCGGTCACCTACGCGGCCGAACTGCGCCCCGGCAATGAAGTCCCGCCGCCGGCCAGCAGTGCGTTCGGAAGCGCGTTCGTGACCTTCGATCCGATCAACAACGTCATCGCCTTCGAGACCAACACGTCGGGAATCGAGAATCCGACGATGGCGCACATCCATCGCGGTGCGGCCGGCGTGAACGGTCCGGTGGTCATCAACTTCGCGACCAGCCCCGCACAGATCGCGGGCGGACGCGCCAGCGGAGCGGGACCGGTCACGACGTTCCAGAGCGGAAACCTGCTGCCTTCCGATCTGACCGCGCTCGCCAGTACTTCGACGGCGGCCGGCTATTACGTGAACGTGCACTCCACCGCCGTCCCGAGCGGCGAAGTGCGCGGACAGCTCGTACCCGCGAACGAGTACGACATTCCGATCGCCGGACGCGTGACGAACGGACGCGGACAGACGTTCGTGACCGACGTGCGCGTGTTCAACCCGTCCTACACCGCGCCGGCCACGGCGCTGCTCGAGTATTTCCCGGCCGGCCTCGCCGGCAACGCCACGGCCGGCGAATCGATCGTGCTCAACATCGCGCCGCGCGCCACGGCGGTGCTCGACGACATCGCCGGCACCGGACATCTGGACGTGGTCGGAACGATCGGCGCGTTGCGCGTGACCAGCGCGCATCCGGTGGCGGTCACTTCGCGCATCTATGTCGATCTGCGCGCCGAGCAGCAGGGGACGCTGGGCCAGTTCGTGCCGGCGATGCCGCGCTCCACGGCGATCCGCCGCGGTGTGATGCCGCATCTGCTGAACGAGGGCTTCCGCACCAACGTCGGGTTGTTCAATCCCGGTATCTCCGACGCAACGGTGCGTCTCGAGATGCACGACAGCAACGGCGGCTTGATCGGACAGCATGCGATGACGCTGGCGGCGCAATCGCAGCAGCAGCGTTCCCTCGCCACGTACTTCCCGGACGCCGATCTCGGGGCTGCCGCGAATGTGACGCTCAGCTTTGATTCGAGCGCGCCGATCTTCGTCTACGCGGCAGTGAACGACAACGAATCGGGCGATGCGATGCTCGTCCCGGCGCAACTCGATACGGGGGTGGCGGCAGGGCAATAGATCGTCACCGCGGCCGCACGAACTCCACGGTCAACATCGGCCGCCGTGCTTCCGACTCTTCGCGACTGTCGAGCCGTTTCGCGGTCGCGAACGAGTTTTCGTTTCCCACGATCAGCCAGCCGAAGTTCGTGGCTGGCTGATCGAGCCATCCCTGGATGCGCGCGATCATCGCGACCGACGACTCCCACGTGAACGTTCCGGACGATCCGATCTGCGTGGTGGCGTCGGCAGTGGCGTCGAAGTCGCCGCCGGAATCGTTCCAGAACGCGCTCGGGAAAAAGCGGTGAAGCCACGTCGCATCGTTCGTCCTCGCGCTGGTGCCCGAGCCGTCGCGCGATGAGCCGGCGTTCGAGGTGCCCTCGCCCCAGTCGGCCTGCAGTCGATGCAGCGTGGCCGGTTGCGGTGCGGCGATCGTTTGCGAGACGCGCACGGTGAGCGTCGCGCGCGTGATGCGGCTGCCCGGCGGGATCTGCGAGGCCAGGTCGTACGCCATCACCGCGCGCCGAAGGGAGTTGCCCGACGTCGTGCCGATGAAGAGATGAGCTCCCTGCCCGTTGGAGATGTTGCCGCTGCTGCTTTCGAACAGCGTGTTGTCCTTCGACGGCGTGAGCACGACCGTCTGCGGCTCGGGCGGCGGCGTGACGATCGACGGCGTGAATCGCACCGCGCGCCGGCGTTTCTGTCCCGCCTCCGGTCGCGGTACCGAGAACACCGCGGCGCCGCTGCGCGCATTGACGTCCCATCCGAAGACGAGCACGCCGTTCGGCGCGCGGAACGAGACGATGCCGGCCGGCATGCGCACGATGCGCGAATCGCGCGCGGCTACGCGCACCGCGCGCTCGCCGTCCGGCATCGCGAGCGTCACCGTTGCCGCGACGTCGTCCGCGTTCGCGATGAAGACCTTGCTTTCCCAGCCGAGTTGATTCGCGGGAACGGCGGCGGCGAGCTCGCCCTCATCGACGGGTTGCGCGAGCAGCGGCAGCGAAATGGCCGCACGGCACGACGCGCAGCGGCTGGTGGCCGTCACGTGCAACGCGGCCGGCGATGTGATGCGCAGGACGCCCATGCCGCCGGCGACATCCGAGTGCGTGATCGTCTCGTGGGCGGCGAGCGCGATCTGCCGCATCGACGGCCTCCCATTGCCGAGGAATTCGATCGAGACGGTCGTGGGCTCGGAGGATGGATTCGCAATCCGTATTTCGGTCGTGGAGGAACGGCCGGCGACCGGCAGGTACGCTTCCCCGGCAATCGCAGCACACGAAAGCAGCACACTGACAGCCGCCAACAGAGGTCTCATCGCGATGCCTTGTGCGCAAATTCTAGACCTTGTGCACGTGCGGCGGCGGTGTTCCGCGGCGTGTTGCGATCGCACAAGCGAACCCGGCCGCAACGTCCAGATCGCGCAATGCGTAGTCGCCGATGAACGACAGCGGATTCGCTTCGAGCGAGACCGTGAAGGAGTCGGAGGGGAGCGAGAAGCCGGTGCCGAGGAGCTTGAGATAGGCCTCCTTGCGCGTCCAGCCGCGGAAGAACGCGGCGATGCGCTGCTGGTCCGGCAACGCCGCCAGTGCGGCGCACTCGCCGGGTGAGAACGCGGTGTGCGCGAGCGGCATCACGTTTGCCGCCGGATTGATCGCCTCGACGTCGATGCCGATCGGCTCCTGCGTCAATGCGATCACGGCGATGTTCGCGGAGTGCGAGACGTTGAAGTGGATGCCGTCGAGCTCCGGCTTGCCGTACGTGTTGTAGCGGAACGCCAGCGACGCCGCGTCGCCGCCGGTCGATTGCGCGATGAGCTGCCGCAGCAGCGTGCGGCATCGCACGAAGCGCTGGCGGTGGTGCTCGAAATGAAAGCGCGCCGCGCGCTCGCGCTCATCGGCAGACAGCACCGGCGCCGCATCGTCATGCGTGTCGAGATCGGTCACCCATACCTCGATTGCGTGCACGCGCCACAGTGTGCCATGCGGACTCATCGTCTCGTCTTGAACATCGTCGCTGTCGGGCGTGTGGTGAAATGCATTTCCGGATATACGGATCACAAAGCTCAGCAAGCAGAGAACGGAGGGATGAACATGGCAACCAGCACCACCAAGACCGCCCCCAAAGCACCTCTCACCGCCGGCGCGATGGCATTGAACGGAGTGAAGGCCGTCGCCGATCTCGGCGTGATCCCCGGCGCGGGTCAGATCATCGAAGGAGACGTGAAGTCGGGCTTCCTCTACGCCGTCGGCGGCGTGGCCGCCCGTTGGCTGTTCGGGCCGATCGGCTGGCTCGCATTCGGCGCCGACGCGGCCTCGAAGTCGATCTCCGGCAAGCATCTCCATCAGCACTTCTTCACCGTCGACGTCGAAAAAGCCGCTGACTGAGCTCTGGTCTCGACGCTGAGATGCACTGCGAGCGGTGACGGCCGAAAGGCCGCCATCGCTCGTTGTCTTTCATCGTCGCCATGGACGCATGAGACTGCTCGATCTGCTGCGACGTGAGTCGACCGTCTCCCTGCGTGGTCTCACCATCATGGCCATGCTGGCGGGCATCAGCAGCGCGCTAGTCCTGCCCATCATCAACACCGCCGCCGCTCTGGCGTCGACGCGCGAAAACAGCCTGCGGCTGCTCCTGCTCTTCGCGCTGGTGGTCTCGATCTTCGCGGTCAGTCAGAGCTCGTTCATGCTCCGCGCGGTCTCGGAAGTCGAGCGCGCGCTCGACCGCGTGCGCACGCGCCTGGCCAACAAGATCCGCCGCTGCGATCTCGGCCCGCTCGAACAGATCGGCCGCACCGCGATCTACAACAGCATCACCAAGGACACGACCACCATCTCGCGCGCCGCGCTGATGCTGGTGGTGTGCGTGCAGGCCGCCATCACCATCGTCTTCACCGCGGTGTACGTGTTGTTGCTCTCGCCTCTGGCCTTCTTCATGACTGTGGCCAGCACCGTGGCCATCGGTTTCGCGTATCGATGGAAGCTGAAGCAGATCCACGTGCAGTTGCAGGAGTCGCTGCAGCGCGAGAACGAGCTGTTCGATTCGCTGACGCACCTGCTCGACGGCTTCAAGGAAGTGCGCCTGAACCGCGATCGCAGCGACGACCTCTTCGCCCGCTTCTCCGAGATCTCGCATTCGGTGACCGACCTGAAGACGACCTCCATGACACAGATCGCGCGCACGTTCGTCCTTTCGCAGGTCTGGTTCTATCTCCTCCTCGGCGTGATCGTGTTTCTCGTGCCGCGGCTGACCGAGACCTACACCAGCGACATCGTGAAGATCACCACCGCGGTGCTCTTCCTGATCGGTCCGATCACCTCGCTGATGAACTCCGCGCAGAGCCTCGCCGCCGCTGATGCAGCGGTGGAGAACATCGATCGCATCGAGGCGATGCTCGATCGCTCGCTCGGCGCCGCCGTCGAGAACGTCGAATCCGTGCGCAGCTTTCAAACGATCTCGTTCGACGACGTGGTCTTCCGCTACGCCGGCGAGGCAGGGGAGTCGTTCACGGTCGGTCCGATCGACCTCACCATCCGTTCGGGCGAGGTGCTGTTCATCGCCGGCGGAAACGGCAGCGGCAAGTCGACGTTCCTGAAGCTGCTGACGGCGCTCTACTTTCCGTCCGAGGGAACCATCCGTGTCGATGGAATCCCGGTGGCCGAGGAGAACTACGAGTCGTACCGGACCCTCTTCTCGACCGTGTTCACCGACTTCCATCTCTTTCCGCGGCTCTACGGATTGGAGGACGTGCCGCAGGAGACGATCGATCGCGAGCTGCGCACCATCGAGCTCGAAGACAAGACGCGCGTCGTCGACTCGACGTTCGAAACGCTCGATCTATCCGGCGGCCAGCGCAAGCGGCTGTCGCTGCTGGTCAGCCTGCTCGAGGACCGGCCGGTGTGCATCTTCGACGAGGTGGCTGCCGATCAGGACCCCACGTTTCGTAGAAAGTTCTATCAAGAGCTCCTGCCACGATTAAAGAGAGAGGGGAAAACCGTGGTGGCCGTGACGCACGACGACCGCTATTTCGCGGATGCCGACCGCCTGCTGAAGATGGATGAAGGGAGACTGAGGGCGTATGACCACGCTTGATCTGATGCCGCCGCAGCCGGAATCTCCTCGGGGCCGGTGGGGACGCCTGAAAGCGTGGACGAAGGCGCGCGCGACGCCGGTGACCATCACCTTGCTGGTGCTGCTCGCGTTCGTCGTCTTCCTCGCGCCCGACATCTTCATCACTATCGGCGCGGGCGAGGCGGGCGTGCTGTGGAAGCGCTTCGGCGGCGGCACGGAAACGGTCGCACCCGACGACCGTCCGTTCTTCGGACGGCTGCAGGCCGATCGCACCGGCACGCCGACGGTGCTCACCGAAAATCTGCACCGCAAATCGAACGATCCCGCGCACGTCTATCCGCATTCGGAAGGGATGGAGATCATCTGGCCGTGGGATCGCATGGCCATTTACAACGTCCGCCTGCAGCAGGTCTCGCGCACGTACGACGTGCTCACCAGCGACGGTCTGGACGTGAAGGCGGAGGTCACGTTCCGCTGGAAGCCGATCGAAGAAGACCTCGGGCGGCTGCATCGCGACGTCGGCCCGAACTACGTCGACACGCTCATCGCGCCGCTCATCGGCGCGTATGCGCGCGAAGAGATCGCGCGTCACGAGTCGGACGCGCTCTATTCGCCCGTGCGCCTGCAGATCCAGGAAGCGATCCGCGCGAAGACGAAGCAGGCGCTGATGTCGCGCTACTACCCCGAGCAGAATCGCGAGAGCTACGTGATCGTGGAAGACGTGCTCCTGCGCAGCATCGTCCTGCCGAAGGACGTGCGTGCCGCGGTCGAGGAGAAGGTGGCGCAGAAGCATCTGGCCGAGTCGTATCGCTACCGGCTCGAGCGCGAAACACAGGAAGCGGACCGGAAAGCGATCGAGGCGGCGGGCATCCAGCGCTTCCAGGCCGCGCTCGACGGAAGCATCTCCGAGGGGTATCTGCGGCTGCGCGGGATCGAGGCGACCATGGAACTGGCGAAGTCGCCGAATACCAAAGTGATCGTGGTGGGTGGAGGGAAGGACGGAGTGCCGGTGATCCTCAGCGGAGCGGATGCCGGGACGCCGCCGGCGCGACCGAATCCCTGACGCATTCACGATCTGCGTGCAATTGTGGACATCGTTGCGGCCATCGATGAGGAACTATCTCCAGACGAAAGGACGTCCGTCATGACCAATCCATTTGAAGATGAAAACGGCGAATATCTGGTGCTGGTCAATCATGAAAACCAGCACTCTCTCTGGCCCGCGTTCCGAGAGATTCCGGCCGGCTGGAACGCCGTCGGTCCGAAAGGCAAGCGCAAGGAGTGCCTCGACTGGATCGAGAGCCATTGGACCGACATGCGTCCGAAGAGCCTGATCGACGCGATGGAGAAGGCGCGGCAGGAGCGGGGAGAAGCGAATTAGCAATCCATGGCTGCCGGCCGCGGCGCAGTCGACGGACGCGCGCGTGCGCGTGTTCTGTCTGCCGTATGCCGGCGGCGGCGCGGCGATCTATCAACCGTGGACGCGTCTCGCGCCGCCGGCGTTGCAGGTCGCGGCGATCCAGCTGCCGGGCCGCGAGCACCGTCTGGCGGAACCGGCGTATTCGGACGTTCACGCGCTCGTGCCGCCGCTGCTCGACGGAATCCGTACGCATCTCGACCGGCCGTTCGCGATCTTCGGCCACAGCATGGGCGCGCTGATCGCGTTCGAGCTCGCGCGTGAGCTGCGCCGCCGCGGGATGCCACAGCCGGTGCGGCTGTTTGTCTCGGCGCATCGCGCACCGCATCTGCCGGATCGCCGCCCGCCGATCCACGCGCTTCCCGGCGCCGAGTTCTGGCCGGCGCTGCGCAAGCTCGGCGGCACGCCCGATGAAGTGCTCGAGCACCACGAGCTGATGGCGCTCGTCGAGCCGATGCTGCGCGCGGATTTCAAGCTCTGCGAGACGTATGCATTTCGCGAGGAACCGCCGCTCGAGATCCCGTTGTCGGTCTTCGGCGGCAGCGAAGATCCGGGTGTGGGGCGGGACGAGCTCGAGGCGTGGAGCGAGGTGACGCGCGCGCCGGTGAACGTCGAGATGTTCCCGGGCGATCACTACTACCTGCATCAGTCGCATCAGCTCGTGCTGCGCCTCGCGGAGCTATCATTTCCAGCATGCGCAAGCTTCTGATCGCACTCGCAGTGCTGTTGTCGTGTTCCTCCTCCCTTCACGCGCAGACACTTTGCGAGTCTCTCGGCGGCGCCTATCGCGAGTGCCGCGTCGCGAGCAGCGGACGGATCCGCCTGATCATGGAGATCAGCGACCGGCTCTGCCACGAAGACCTCACCTGGGGCTCGAACCAGATCGGCATCGTGTGGGTGAAGGGCGGCTGTCGCGCGACGTTCGGCGTCGCCAAGCCGATCGCGCCGAAGGCAAACGCCGCCAGCCGCGTGGTCTGCGAATCGATCGACGGCAACCGCCAGGTCTGTCCCGCTGAAACGATCAACGGCGTCATCTTCGCGCAGCAGCTCAGCAAGACGGACTGCATCGAAGGAACGAGCTGGGGCTGGGACCTCGAGCGCGGACTGGTCTGGGTCGATCACGGCTGCCGCGCGGAGTTCGTGCTCGGCGGCACGCCGCAGCCGGTCGATCCGTCGATCCGCTTCGATACGCCGGTGCTCTGCGAGTCGCGGAACGGGAAGCGGACCACGTGCAAGGCCGACACGTCCGCGGGCGTGCGGATCGTGAATCCGTTGAGCGATAGCGCCTGCGGCTACGGCCGCGAATGGGGCTACGACGAGAACGGGATCTGGGTGACGAAAGGCTGCCGCGCGGAGTTCGTCGTTCGCGGAAAACCGAAGGCGATGCTCAGCGCGCTCGTCTGCGAGTCGCAGGACGGCGCGCGCAATCACTGCGCCGCCGACACGCGGTACGGCGTGGCCATCTTCGAGCGCCTCGGCGAGAGCGACTGCATCCTCGGCGAGTCGTGGGGCTTCGACGAGAAAGGCGTATGGGTCGACGCCGGCTGCCGCGCCCAGTTCGCACTCGGCGGCTACCGCCTTCCGGCCGACAACCTTCCCGCGAACGCGTCGAAGGTCACGTGCGAGTCGGTCGACGGCGGACACAAGCCGTGCCCGGCCGACACGTCGCGCGGCGTCGGCCTGCTGCGCCAGATCAGCGATGCCGATTGCGTTCTCAACCGCACCTGGGGCTACGACCGCGACAGCATCTGGGTCACGAACGGCTGCCGGGCCGAGTTCGCGGTGGCACGCTAGTGGAAGGACCGGAGCGCATGAACAAAGTCAAACCAATCCCCGACGGCTACGAAATGATCACGCCGTACCTGAGCGTCAACGACGGCCAGGCCGCCATCGAGTTCTACAAGAAGGCGTTCGGCGCGACCGAAGTGATGCGCATGCCCGGTCCCGGAGGAAAAGGGATCGGACACGCCGACCTGCTGCTCTTCGGCCGCATGCACCTCATGCTCGCCGACGAGTATCCGGACATGGGCAACGTCAGCCCGCGCACGCTCGGCGGCTCGCCGGTGCTGCTGCACGTGTACGTGGAGGATGTCGACGCGACGGTGGATCGCGCCGTGGCCGCCGGCGCCAAACTGGTCCGCCCCGTGGCGGACCAGTTCTACGGCGACCGCTCCGGCGGCATCGAAGACCCGTTCGGCCACCAGTGGTACTTCGCCACGCAGAAAGAGATCGTCAGCATGGAAGAGCTGGAGCGCCGGGCGAAAGAGAAGGGTTAGCGCGAAACCTTCCGATCAGCCTTCTCCCCTCACGGGGGAGAAGGCTACAAGCCGCTCACGATCAGCGCCATGATCACCGCGCCGCCGATCGCGGCGCCGACGGCGCGGCCGATCGTGGCCCACATCCATTGCCGGCGGCTCTGTTGTGCCACCTCGGGATTGACGGAGCGTTCCCACTGCATGCGCCGCTCGAGGATGCGCGGCAGGCGGAAGGCGTACAGACATCCGATGACCAGGTACATCGCCTGCGCGACGATGAGCAGGCGCATGGGCGAGGAGGTGCTGAGCGCGATGGCCACCGCGCCGAGCGTGACCACCAGCAGCACGATGTTGCGGAAACCGCGAAGCTCGCGCGCTTCCTGCTCGTCGAACCATGGCTGGAGGTGTTGCATCCCCATCATCACGCCCACCCATCCCAGCACGCCGCCGATCGCCGACGCCTTCACGATCGTGGCCGCGGTGATTTTTCCCGCGGTGGATGCGGCCGCGATCACCGCGGCGGATGCGGTCGGCGCCGCGAACGTGATCGCACCCGCCACGGCGCTCAGGAATGCGGCGCCGGGCGCGGTGCGGGCGATGGTGCGGCCGAAGCGTTCCAGCATCTCTTCGCGCAGCAGTGCGCGGCTGCGCGCGAGACGCTGGCGCACGGCCGCGTCGCTGATGCCGAGGAGCTCGGCCACGTGGCGGGTGGAGCTCTCTTCGCGGTAGTAGAGGATCAGCACTTCGCGCGCTTCGTCGGGAAGCTGATCGAGCACTTCCGCGAGCAGCCGGCGCTCCTCGTCCGCGAGCAGGTTCTCGGTCGCGGACGGGCGGGCGTCCATGGCCGCGGCGAGGATGGTCTCGTCCGGAATCTCGCGCCGGTGCTCGCGCCGCCACAGATGCGCCTGATTGCGCGTCACCTGCCGCAGCCACGGCAGGAAGCTGGCCGGATTGCGCAGGTTGCGCAGGTTCGACCAGGCGGCGAGAAAGGCCTCCTGCGCGATGTCCTCGCTCGCCTCGACGTTGCGCACGATCGCCAGCGCGATGGAACAGACGGTGTTGGCGGAGCGCTCGACCAGCCGGCGGAACGCGGCTTCATCTCCCTTGCCGGCCAGCAGAACGTCCGATTCGAGTGTGGCTGTATCCATGTTGGTCCCTCCACGGACTGAGTAGCCGTGGCAGGAAAAGTGTGACAGAGAGTGCGATACTGCACGTCGCACGGAGGACCACGATGCAAACGGTCGAAGCGCTCTTCGCGGATTACGCCTCCTACCATCAGACCAGGGGCAACAAGATCTTTCACCGCCTGGGCATTCCGATGATCATGTTCAGCCTGATCGGGATGCTCACGTACGTGCCGCTGTTCGACATCGGCACGATCCGCATCGACGCGGCCATGGTGCTGATCGGACTCTCCAGCGCGTACTACTTCATCATCGAGTGGCGTCTCGGCATCGCCATGATCGCGGTGTCGATCGTCTTCTACTTTCTCAGCGCCGCCATTCCGCTCGCCATCAACGCCATCCTGTTCGTGCTCGGCTGGATCCTCCAGTTCATCGGGCACAAGGTGTACGAGCACAAGAATCCCGCCTTCTTCCGCAACTTCGTGCACCTGCTGATCGGGCCACTCTGGATCCTCAACGACGTGATTCCGGTGGTGAAGAGCGGCGCTCGCGATCGCGCGGCCTGACTCTTGCTCGTGCCGCAATCGGGTACGAGCGGTGACTGAAAATCAGGAACACGGTGTCCTCGTCGTCGAGGATGATCCCGCCATTCGTCGTCTCGTGACGATGGTCCTCCAAAGGCACGGCTATCGGCTCGAAGCGGCGTCCGACGGTCTCGAAGCGGTGCTGAAGCTCGGCGTCTCCGACTACGACGTGATCGTGCTCGACCTGATGATGCCCAACCTCGACGGCTTCACGTTTCTGGAGACCATCGCCCACGATCAGCCCGAGCGCCTGCGCAAGGTGATCGTCACCAGCGCCGCGTCTCCCTCCGTGATCCGCGAACGGATGGCGGACGGGCCGTTTCGCCTGCTGCCGAAACCGTTCGACATCCACGAGCTCGTGCACGCGGTGCAGTCGTGCATCGCGGCGCAAGCGTAGCGCTACACTCTGTGCATGCTCACGCACGGCGCGGATCGCGTTCGCCAGGCCGGCGAGAGGGTGATCCTGCATTCGGCGATCGTGAAGGGTTGGACGCCGCGCTCGCCGAAAACGCCGACGAGCGCCGAGTATCCCGGCACGGCGGTGCTGTGGGACGAGCAGTATTACGAGGTGGTCGAGGCGACGGCGGTGCCGGCCGGCGGCGTCCGCTATGTGCTGATGCAGTGGCGCGACGATCACACGATCCGCACGTTCGAAAGCTACGATGCGCAATCCGAGGCGCTGCGGATGGCCGATCATGAACGGGCCCGCCGGCAGCAGCGGGCCGGGTTTCTCGCCAGCCTCTCCGGCATCCTCCTCGGCTTTCTCCCCGCGCGCGTGCAGATGCATCTCGAGAACGAGCTCGGCGTGCGCGCCACGCGCATGACACTGCTCTCGTGCGCGCTCGTCATCACGCTCGTCGGGATCTGCATCTACGCACAAGTCGATGCGGGGCTGCGTCACGCGCAATCGCCGGTCCCGATGCTGCTCTGGGCGATCCTCGGGATCCTCGAGCTCGAATCGGTGATCCGCTTTTTCGTGGTGATGTCGCAGGGACGTCCGATGGGATCGATCCTCGGATCGATCGCATACGCGATCTACCGGCCGCTGTCCGGGAAACGCGATCAGCTTCCGAGTGCCAGCGGCGGACGCGGCCACTCGGTCGCCTTCACACCGCCCACGGAGGAGGTGGCGGTCCGCGACGCGTTGACGTTGAAGGAACCGCTGCTGACATTGCTCTCGCCGGCGGAACAGAAGCAGCTCGCCGAACGCGTCGGCTTCGACTATCGCCGCACCGCATCGGGCGTCGCGTGGGTGATCCTCGTCGCCGCCACGCTCGGCGCAGTCACCGCTTCGAACGCGCCGGCGATGCTCATCGCCGCAGCAGTGGCCGTCGAACAGGCCGTACGCCTGATCAAACTCCGCCACGAGCCCACAGGCAGCATCTTCGGATTCGTCGTGCGGCCGTTCGTGCGCGAGCTGCTGCGGTGAGGTGACGACCGGCCGAGAAGCCTCCGGCGGCCGGGGCCACCGGCCCCGGACCCCGCTGGTTGGCATAGCCTCCGCGACACAGCGTGATTCTGTGAAATCGCAAAATCTCCAGCAAGAAAAATAGCGGGACAACCGGGACATTGCCGGGACATTACCGGGACATTACGCACTGAAATCGTACGACTTCGGGCGCGTGGCTTGAGACGTTTTCGGCGGCGGCGACGCGCGCCAAGGTTTCGCAAAATTGCGCGAACCCCGTCGATGACTCGGCGCACCTGCGTGCCTTGCAAACGTCCTACTGCGCGCGAAAACGACTACGCCAAACACGAAGACGACCAGAGCAAGCGTTCCACGGTCAACGTTTTGGGGCGCCGGATAGAGATGTCGCGGCTGAACCTAAACGCCGAGCTACGATAGCAGCGGTCGAGACTCGCGCAACGCGTGATGGCATAAGTGTACGGGCTAGAGGTGCAGGCACTCTGTCGTGGATGCACCTCTAGCCATCGTGTTCGCCCTAAGCTTGAGGGAGAAGGTCATCCTCGGCCTGAGGGGTTCGCGCCAGCGCGCGCTCCCATCGAGCCATGAACTCCTTCGGCGAGTCGATCAGCACGATATGAACCACCTCGTCCCACAAGACTAGGAGAGGCAAATCAGCGGTCCAATCGCGCGGATCGGAAAGCGCGCGGCCGGACAGAAACACGCGCTCATTGATCGTTTCGAGGTGGACTTCGCGCATAGCAATGCCCCCCTGAAGCGCCGTTCCACCACCGCCGCGAAGGTACACAAAAACCACTTTGCCATTCCATGACTCAGGGATGTTCACGGTGTCATTCCCCCTCAAGCGAAGATGTTCATCAAGCGCAAGTTTCGCACATGGGACTCGCCAACCCTTCGTGAATTTCGGCGGGCTTTGCGAAAAGAAATGGAAAGGCCGTACCGAGCAGGTTTCCCAGCTGTTCCAGAAACGGTGCTGTTTCGTCGATCAACTCCGACCCCTCTTTGCCAAGTTTGAGCAAGCGTTGCATCCCAACAGGATTCTGAACAGGCGTACCTTCGGTAGGTCCAGCGTCCGGCCCCGGCGGCATACCGGGGCGAGACGGGCCTTGCCGCAATTTCGGAGCCGGCGAGACCCGAGGCATGCCTCTCGCTTTCGCCGCATGCGCGACTTCCTGGGCTGTGCGAATCCAAGGCGGCACGCGACCACCCAAGGTGCAGAGGCCGCTCAGACCCGACGGATCAATCCAGTTGACTGGATCGCCCAACGTGTAGCCGTATAGGTTCAAATCGCCGCCAGCAAAGCCAATCGGATCCTTAGCGGTCCACCGTCCCGTGTGCGGGTCGTAATCCCGAGCGCCGAACCGCACGAAGCCTGTGTCAGAGTCCCTGAGCCCGCCAGCAAATCCGAATGGTTGAAAGTTGGGATTTGAGTCGAACAGGACGCGGCCAAACTCGTCGTACTCGATCTGCTGTGCGATCGTTCCATCGGTCACGTTGACGACGAAGCGCGGGGAGCCTAGATGGTCTGTGATGAAACGGTAGGTTACGCCCTCCTTCGTCATGTAGTCGGGGGCGTTCGAGCGCGAGCCATACACGAAGCGGCTAATAATCGCTCCGGCTTCGTTGAGCTCTGCGACGACGCGTAGTTGGTCGGCATAGAGCCACCCTCGAACGAGCACGCCATCGATCATCTTGCCGATGCGTCGGTTCTGCGCATCGATCACATACTCGATTCGGCGGCCCGGCATCTGGACGGTTCGGAGATTGCCTAGTACGTCGTAATCGAACGTCGTCGTTACATTCAGCACCGTTCGCGACTGAAGATCACCATTCGCTGAATACGTATACAGCGTGTCGTCATAGATCAGCAGCCGATCTTGCTGGTCATATGTCGCCGAAGCACTCCCACCGGCGAAGCGGTGCGCGATTCGATTGCTGTTCGCGTCGTAGTCATATTCGGCGACTGCGATGCCAGCGCGGTCGACGCGAGTTAGGCGTCCGGAGCGGTCGTACTGGTAGCCATGGGAGGCTTGGGTCACCGATCCGACTGTCTCGGTTTTGGTCGCGATCCGCCCGCCAGCATCGCGGCTGTATTCGATTGCGAGGAGATTGTTGGTACCGTTCGTGGCCACATATCGCGTTACTTCGCCGAACTCGTTACGCGTGTAGCTTTCGCTGATTAAACCGACCGTAGATCCGGTGAGGAGTCCGTTTTGCGGATGACGGAAAAGAGAGAGAGCTCCCGCGCCAATCAGGAGACCATCGGCGTCATAGCTGAAGGTAGTACCGTTCTCGTTGGAAACTCGAAAGTCATGGTCGTACTGATATGAGATAGAGCCGCTGACCGCACCAGTCCACTCGGCATTCGTCACCAGCGGGCCATCGTAGCGATAGCGCAAGGCGCCACCGTCGGGAGCGAGGATCGAAATCAGATTGCCCGTCGTTGCAGAGTAATCGTAACGGTAGGTACCTTGCCCTATCGTCAAGCTCGACAACCGGCCGGCCCGGTCGTAACCAGGTGTGATCGTTTCGCCGTCCGGCCGGGTGATCAACGTGAGTTGACGGTCGCGGTTATATGTGAAGTGAGTTGACCCGCCAGGTACTGATGGCGGCGGAGTATACCGTTCGACCAAATCCCGCGACGTGAATCCGAAACCGTGCGGAGGCCGCGCGGGCGGCGCCACGGACGTGACGTTCCCATTCGCGTCATACGTGAAGTCGATAAACCGCGTATCTGGCAGCACCTGTCGCGTCACACGTCCAGCCGCGTCGTATTCGAAGCTGACAGCTCGCGCCAAAGCGTCCGTCATGCGATCCACTTCGTCTTGCGCGTTGTAGACGATGCTTGAACTGCGCGCACCCATTTGAAACGATGTGACCCGCCCTTGGGGATCGTAGGTGAAACTGGCAACGGCAAAACCCGGAACCTGGATCGAGGCGATGTCCCCTTTTGCATTCAGCGTGGTCACCGTCTGACGCCCGGCGGGGCTCAGGGTCGTCAGAGCGCCGGTCGCCTTCGTAAACGTCGATTTCCACGGCCGGCCATTCACCTTGAGCGTGTCGGTGATCGCTGTGAGCGAGAGAGGATCGGACTTGTTGGATAGCGTGACGGAGCGTTCCAACTGTGTCAAAAGCATTCGACCGCCGGGAGTGCGCACGGAGCGGGAACGGAGTGGGGCCAAGGTCTTGAAACGAGGGTCGCCTGTGACTTCGTCGGTCACGACCATACCGTCAGGCAAAAGGGTCGTGCTGCCGCCATCGTCGTCGCGCATTGAAGACGTACGCAGTCCAGTAACGCCGTCAATACCTGTGCGGTTCTCGCGCGAGACATCGTCGAGCTGCCGCTCATAGATCACAGCCTGCCCTTCACCACTCTCCACGGTCACGTTGAAATTGCGCTCGCTTCCTTCTCGCGTAAGCGTCGTGCCACCACCATCCGGGAACCGCTCGCTCAGCAGCCGACCATCCGTGTCATAAGTTAGCTCCTTCGTGATGCCGCGAGCGTTCCTGATCGATGTCACCTGACCGAGCGCGTACGCCATCACGACCCGTTCGCCCGCCGGATTCGTGACCGACTCCAAGTATCCATCGCCAGACATCGTCAGTGTAGTGCGTTTGCCGAATGGGGAGACTATCGCTGTTGCCGCCCCCTCGGAGTCACGCTCGATGCGAGTGACATTGCCGTACGGGTCACCGATCGTCGCGGGCTTGCTATTTGCATCGTAACCAAGCTGTCGAAGCACAACGCCTGTCACGGCGTCGGTAGTGCGCAAATGACGGGCCGTACTGCTAAAGATATCGACCGTACCGCCGTCAACGGAAGGGACGTGATACTCGCCGGTGTTTGCTATCGGCTCGGGAGGGCTGATGCGACGAGCAGTCATGTAGAACTGGTCGGTGACGTACGCGGCGCCATCGGGACCGACAGCAATTCTCTGCGGGCTAAACACGCTTGCTGCGGCAGCCGGACCACCGTCGCGAAGCCCGTCAAACTCCAGCGGTATGCCAGCAACGGTTTTGATAATGCCGTTCGGCAGGATTCGCCGAATCGTCGAGAAGCCCGAATCTGAGACATAGACGCTGCCGTCCGGAGCTATCGCTAGTGCGGTCAGAGAGGCCATGTTCGCCTCGACGGCGGGGCCGCCGTCGCCGCTGTAACTCCCGTCAAGTGCTCCAGAACCCGCGAAGCGCTGGATCGTGCCGTCAGGCGGGATTGAAAAGATACGACCATTGCCTGCGACTGTGAAATAGATCGTACCGTCAATTCCGACGGCAAGACCTTTGACTGGTCCCGCATTCGTGGCGAGTGCGGCGCCGCCTTCCGGATTCGACGAACGTGGTAGAGCAGTAGGTCCGGTCACTCCGTAAATGACGCCGTCGGCGCCAATCCGCCGAAGACGTCCGTCTGCGACGTATAGACTTCCGTCCGGGCCAAACGCCAACGCCTCAATCGTACCGAGGAATGCGTTGATGGCCAATACACCATCGGTGTCTATAGTATAGTCAAGACTTCTTTGTCCTGCTACGAGCGTCACAGCCAGCGAGAAGGGATCACGACGCCAAATAGTACCGCCCACGGCGTAATAGAGAGCGTCATCCGGCCCGACCGCCATCGCACTCACGTTCCCAACGTTGGCTCTGGCGGTACTGATAATTCCGTTCGTGCTGATCTGCCGGATTGTGCCGGCGCTCCAGTCGGAGACGTAGACGACGCCATTCGGCGCCACTGCGATCGCCCACGCCAGCTGAAATCTCGCGTCGCGCGCGAAGCCGAAATCGCCGTTGCCGAACGCAGTACCACCGCCCGCGAATCGATCGATCATGCTGCGTTGCAGATCACCTGTGCGCTGCGCAGCCGCACCGCCATGAACAATACCGGAGGCAGGCTCGAGCGTCCTGAGTGCGTCCAAAGTCCATCCGCCAAAACCGAGGGGCCGATCATCAATATGACCGATCAGCGCCTGCGCGGTTTGCCAGAACGTGAACTCTTGTCGAGCATTCGCAATCGTGCTGATGGGATCGCCCGCAGTAGCACCGAACGCGCGTGGCAGTTCCGGTGGTCGCGCAAAGAATCCATCGTAAACATAGCCGACGCGAATTCTCGCGATCTGCAGACCCTGAAGATCGCGGCCGTAAGCGTCGAGACCATCCCAGGTGAAGCGATATGTCTGGTTCGGTTCCGCTGGAAAGGACTGCCGGAACAGCCGCCCCTGTATACGGACTTCTACATCAATTCGCTGCAAGGGCTCGGGGATCGCCGGACCGCTAATCGGAATCTCGACGCTGTGTCCAGCTGTGTAACCGGGCGCGTGGTCACTTTGGTACTGAAGCGACAATGAAGTTCCATCGATCGGGATCGTTTCGCCGAACACCTGGTTGTGACAGTCGATGGTCGATCCACATCGCGTATCAGGCTGTTCGACGCCTTTGTACCAAGTCGGCTGCGGCTGCTGAGGTGGCGCTGCTCCAGGGGGGAGAACATAAGGAAAGTTGAGGTCGAACGGTGTGAAGTGCGTGATCGGCGTTCTCCACAGAGTCTGTCCCGCCGCGTAGGTGTCTGCAAGTTTCTGCAACTCCTCGCCACTAATCCCGAGCGCGGTCGCGTCGTCCGCGCTTCCGTCGCCGGTGATATCCACCGTCGCGGCGCCGTCGTCAATTGTGATGATTTTGAGAACGATGCCATTCTCCGAAGGTATCCATGCACCGATTGTGCGATCGTAATAACCTGTCGGCACGGTGGTGCCGACGGGAAAGTTCAGGAAGTTCTCGACATAGAACCCTAGAGGTGTTGAGAAGTTCACTCTGAGCGCGTTGGCGGCAACGGCCTCGTCGGTGCTCAGTTCCACACAATACGTATAAGCACTCGTCGCTGGCAGATTTGCAGGCATGAGATTTGGCCCGTTCGGGCCGACGCTGAATTCCGTCGCGCGAATCGTGAGCGACGACGCCGGTTGAGAGCCCGCAACTGTCTGAATCGTCGCCGTTGTTCCTGACGGAATGAGCAGCGTCGCACGCCGTACGCCGTCGCTGTCCGTCACGAGGCTCCCCTGCGCGACCTGCATTGTCGGCGATCCCATCTGCACGACTGTTGCGTTCGCGTCATAGCTCGTCATGTAGACATCATCGAGAACTACGTAGTCGCGCCACGGCGTGGCGACGCGCCGCTGTGCGGGTATCAGGCCGCTCTTCGTGAACGCAAGCGTGATGTCCCCGCCTCCGTTGACGGCGAAGTCATACATGCCGTCGCCGCGCGTCAGTGTGAATCCAAAGAATGATCGAGTATCGGAGACCCGCACTCCCGCAATCGGCGACCCATCTGGCGCAAGAACACGCCCGCGGAGGACCGCGACGCGCCGAGTGTTGATCGCCCCCGAAGTGACGTTCTTTTGAATCGCGTTTGGCCCCGTATACAGGAACTGCACACTCTTCGACATGTCGGAAACGACGGTCGGGTCAATCGCGGAGGGTACAGGCTCCGGTGGAATAGGCTCTGGGGAGCGAACGGTCACCGCCGCTGTGCGTGACAGACTCTCGAATGTCGCCGTGATGGTTGTCGATCCGACGGCGACACCACGAGCCACACCGGTACTCTCGATCGTAACGATCGCCGCGTTCGCACTCGACCACGTCACCCGGCCAGTCAGATCGGTCGCACTGCCGTCTGGCGACACACCCAATGCCGTGAACTGCACGGTCTTCGAGATGTCGAGAGTGGCACTGGCCGGAGCGATCGGGATCGAAACAAACGGAGGAACATAGCGAAATGGAAATGCGAATGAATTGCTTCCGCCAACTGTCGCGACCCGCACCTCGGCATCCCCAATCGGGTGAGGCGGCGTTAGCACAAGCAGTTCTGTTGATGAGACGTAACTTACGCTCGGCGCGGCGACACCACCAAACGTCACCTCGGTCCGTCCGGGAATGAAGCCTGAGCCGAAGACACGAACGGTGTCGCCTCCGTTCGGCGTTCCGCTGCGCGGCTGGAAGTCGGTTACGGAGAGAGGAGGAACGAGCAGTCGTACCGCATCATTCTTTGAGTCGGCGATATAAATACCGCCAGCAGCTGTGATGCCGGTCGGTTGATGAAATGCCGCGCGTAGAAGATCAGAACCGTCAACATACCCCGGCTTCCCATCACCGGCGATCGTCGTCGTGACTCCATCGGTTCCGATGCGCCGAACGCGATGGTTCAACGTATCCGCAACCCACAGATTGCCGCTATCGTCGAGTACAACCCCTGACGGATGCTTGAACTCGGCAACATCGGCGGCGCCATCTATGTTGCCGCCGTGCGTCGTTCCCGCAAATGTCGAAACGACACCGTTCGCAATCTTACGGATGACGTGATTCTGCGTGTCTGCGACGTAAACGTCGCCCGCCGACGACACGGTTAGGCCACGCGGTCCTTTGAAGAGCGCCAATGACGCAGCGCCGTCGCCGTAGCCAGGACGGCCGGTACCGGCGAGTGTCGCTACGTTCCCGGCAGGTGACACGATTCGGATCTTGTCATTGCCGCTATCCGCAACGTAGAGATTGCCAGCTGGATCGAGCGCAAGACCGACAGGCGCATGAAAGCTCGCATCGGTTCCGATGCCATCACGATCCTCGCCGCGTCCCGATCCCGCGACCGTGCTCACAACGCCGTCGAACGTGATGCGACGGATCAGGTGATTGCTTGTATCGGCGACGTAGATCAACCTTCGGACGCTATCGATCGCGATTCCCTGTGGCTGTTTGAACTGAGCCGCCGCTCCGATCCCATCGGTTTTCCCCGGCTCACCGCTACCCGCGAGGACTGTAACCGTGCCGGAGGGCACTATCCTCGCGATTTGATGATGCCCGGTATCTGCGATGAACAACACGCCGCTCGGCAAGTCAACCGCGACAGCCTGCGACTCTTTGAGCAGATCGTGAGCACCGGTAGACGAAGCAACCGTCGTCACTTTTGTCATAGGCGACGCCGCCGCCGACAAGATGGCAAAACAGAGAGCAATCGCGAGATAGGTGGGTCGGTGTGAACGTGACATCGGACTTCCTCTTTTCGTGTGAAGTGAAAACGTGCAGCGTGGCCACCACGAGCACCCGAATTGGCTCGCCGCCACACGACATTGCATGTGGGGTTTGACACCGCTGCTGTTGAAATGGACCCCGATTGCTGTTACAACATGCTTTCACAAACGAAGGCTGAAAGCACAACAAGTTCGCAGAGAATGGTGGCGGCGGTGTCGGTGCGTTCGCCCGGCAATCCGTTGTGTGGGTATGTGTGGTGGGTTCTCGCAGTTGAGCACAGGCGAGAGAGAGTCAAGCGTCCCGCTGGCGTAGATACATCCGCATGTTCCTGCGCCGCTTCGCGCGAGCGATACCATCCGACACCGCTGCCATAAAGTATTTTTCAGTTGCAGAGCCTCTTCATCACGTCGTTCAGTTCGTCGTATACCGTTTCGAGATGCCGCTCAACCCAGCGGATGCGCATCGCGTCTTCGGCTTTGAGCATGTCGAGCAATTCGTCCGTGCCGAACAGCAGATCCGCGAGCCGGTCTAGGACTCGCTCGTGTGCCGGAAGGCTCGGATTCTCCGTCAGAGCCAGCGGTTCGACGTCGAATGTTCGATTCGGGGCCGTCATGTGTCTTTCCGGAATGACGGATACCTTACCGGCTCTTCGTTAGTCGGTCTACCCTCATTTCATAACCTCACGAAAAGCCGTCGGGGTGACGCCGTACGCCTTGCGAAACCATCTGTAAAAGGTCCAAGGCGTGCCGAAGCCGCAGCGAAGGGCTATCTCATCGACGCTGATCGGAGTGGTTAGGAGAAGCTGAACCGCATATTCGATCTGCTTCGCGCGGAGGAAATCTCTCACGCGTTTACCTACGATCTCTGGCACGATCCGGCTTAGATATGGCGTGCTGACGCCGAGGAATGTTGCGAACTCGGAGACGCGCGCGGCAGTCTTTGTCTTGTAGCAGACGCGCAAGTAGTGCTCGGCGGCGCGGTCGAGCCGCTGGCGATCGGCGTGCGTAAAGGTTCGGTGTCGCTGTGGCGGTGTCGTTTGGCGCATCATGCTCACTCGGCCGAGGAGGCGCGCATGATCGCCGCAACTACACGATCCTTGTCGGCGCGCGCTCGCCGCTCCTGATTGCAGGGAGTGGCAGACGCGCACCCAGTCCCTACCCCTCATAGACGGGAAATCAGCGGGCGAAGACACGGTGGGTCTCAGTTGCACCCACCGCGTCTCCTCGCGCCAGGGACTGGGAATGCCTGTCTTTTCGAGCTAGGTCAGCCGATCGGTGGACTAATCCGAGCGCTTAGCCACACGAGGAATTGCTGCCACAGGCTACCGCCGGAATCCTGACCCGAGATGCCGATGGGTGGACTGATCCTCGCTTCCGGTGGATCGGGTGGTAATCCGTCATCGGCAGAAGCTACTGGCGCAGCAAGCAGAACGATAATCGCGAGCAAAGCTACGCAGCGTTGAAGCGTCGATGCACTTCGCATAACCCTCCCTTCCGCCCGGCTCGATGCCGGACGTTGATTTTCGGGAGGGCGCCCTCAGGTAAGGTGAGTGTGTCGAGCGCCGAAAGTCTTAACGGGAAGTGTGCGGCGGAACGAAGAGTAGCGACGGCTGGCGCTCCGCGCGTCGGAGAAAGTTGCGAACGGCGTCGAGGTCGGCGGCCGTCAGGGTACCTGCCGCAGCGGTTTCTTTGATGTACGCCATTGCGGTGAGCGCGCTGGTGAGCATCCCCGCCTCCATGAACACGCCGAAAACATGCGTCGCGAGATCCACAATCTGGCGCATCTGGCCTAGCGCTAGCCGAGCGTCGGCCGCGTCCACGCTCGCGAGCGCGGCATCCGTGACCAGGCCGCGAGACTCTAATCCGCCGGTCACTTCGCGAAGCCGACGGATAGCCTCTTCGTGCTTTCCAACGGCGATCAGCACGCGCGCAATGCCCCATTCGGTGCGGATGAGATGGGCTTCCTCTCCGCCTTCGCGAAAGAGAAGTAACGCCCGATGAAAGTGCGCACTCGCCTCTCCAACATCACCAGCGTCAACATAGCAGTTGCCGAGCGCGTATGCCGCGCGGGCAACCCAAACTGCATCAGGCAGGGACTCACCGAATTCTAGGACTTGCTGGAAGAGAGATATGGCCGTCTTGAAGTCATGCTGCTCGTATTTGATGTCGGCGCGAAGATACAGCGCCGCCATACGTCGGTGATCATCGCCCAAGTGTGCAAAGCCCCGCTCCGCCGACTCTGCAACGATTGCTGCTTCCTCGAACTGCTGCCGCTCGAAGAGCACGGTCGCGCGGACGTACGCGACGCTAGACAACCCGAGTGCGGATGACGTGAGATGCCGATAGGCGCGATCTGCACGTGCCAACGAGTCGAGCGCCTCATCGAATCGGCCGAGCAGGCGAAGCGCATTAGCGCGCTCCTTCCAAGCAGTTCCGCGCAGTTCGTAGACGGCATTCGCGGGGTACTCATCATCCGGAAGAGCCTCAGCCACAGATATCGCGGCGTCGGCAAACGTCAGGGCGTCGAGTGGTTCCGCCTCGCAGACGCGATGCGCCTCTGCGGACAAGCGCCGCACGACACCGCCTGTCAGGTACTTCTTTCGCGCATGAAGCTTGGTCCATGCCGTCGCGGCTGGTGCTGCGAGAAGATTTCTTAGAAGCTCGTCGGCCACAGCATCTTCGGCTGCGATCCGTTCAGCGATGGCCTGCAACGATCGGAGCGTGGCTGATCCCTCTGTCCGTTCCCAAACGTCAGGGTCGCCGAGATCTTCGTCCGTCGCGCGCATGAAATCAGCGGTCGCGCAGCATTGCGCGCATTCAGCGAGGTGCGTCTCGATCTCCAGCCTGCGATCGCATGCGGCAGGATCAAGCGAGAACAGAATCAGCTCGGTGTCTGCGATGTGGTCCATCTCAGTTCTTGATCCGGCTCATCTGACACGCGTTACGCGCTCGCTTTCGACATTGATGCAAGAAAACTAGGATCGTTGCGGGACTGGTGTTGAGCGTTTCAGCAATGGAGCGCGTGGACTCACCCTCGATGTAATACCGGTGGAACAGTTCACGACAACGCCTACCGATGCGCGGTAGTACGCGCGAGAGCGTGAGCTTTCGATGGAGTTCGTCGGTGATCGTCTCGCCCGGTACGGAAACACAAGGTTCCTCGCCGCAGAAAAGCACGTTCTCGACGTGAGACCGCCGTAGGTACTGCCGACTTGCGTTACAGATTGCGCCGATGAGGTATGGCGTGAGTTTGCGGACGCTATCCGAATGCATCAGATAGGTCGCAAAGACATCGTGAACCAGCGTCTCCGCTTCTGCTCGGGGGATGCCAAACTTGTTGATGGCGATCTTCCGAAGGAGCGCCGCATGCTCCAGATACGCTTCCTCCGACGCGACGTGTCGTTCCTCGGACCATGCCGCCGGTCCGGTGGAGCGCTGCGCGTGCTGCGAGGTACCGCTTCTTTCCATGATCGCTCGTCAAGGGAGTGTCTGCGGGCAAGAATTCCCTACCTCTCGTGTCTCGAAAAAGGGAAGGCCCGAGAGTTGGTTTCGCTCATTCGGTGGCTGGCGAGACTACCTCGACCGTAGGTCTTTGCGAAGCATCGTGCAATTTCTTGCAAAACGTGAAGCGACTTAACAGATTCGTTGCGAAAGGTGTCGCGGAGGCTATGCCAACCAGCGGGTCCGGGCCCGCGGCCCGGCCGCCGGAGGCCTCTCGTTCGGTCTCCCCTCGCGGCACGCACTTCGCACACAATGGCGCAAGTGGTTCGAGAGAAGCCGTACGGCCGAAGCCGTGTCGTCATTGAAGCTGCGTCCCCCGAAGTCGATGGGGGCGCCTTCCCCGCCAAGCGAGTCCTCGGCGACGTCGTCAAGGCGGAGGCGGACATTTTTACCGACGGCCATGACCTCATCTCCGCCATCGTTCTCCATCGCCGTGACGACCAGACCGAGTGGACCGAGGTGCGGATGCGCCCTCTCGTCAACGATCGCTGGCGGGCCGAGTTCCCGGTCGAGGCGCTCGGATTCCATCGCTTCACCATCGAAGCGTGGATCGACCACTTCCTGACCTGGCATCGCGACCTCAGGAAACGCATCGATGGTGGAGCCGCGGAGGACGAACTTCGCGTGCAGTTGCTGATCGGACTCGCGTACATCCGCGATGCCGCCGCGCGTGCGGGCTCGCGCGACCGCCGCAAGCTCGATGCCGTCATCGCGGCGCTCGAGAGCGATGATCCGATCGAACAGAAAATCGAAGACCTCTGGAGCGAAGACCTGCTCGCGCTCATGTGGCGCAACGCCGAGCGCCGGTTCGCGACGCGCTATGCCGCCGAGCTGCTCATCGAAGTGGACCGTCCGCGCGCCGCGTACAGCGCGTGGTACGAAATGTTTCCCCGCTCCGCGTCGCGGGAGGAGGGGAGGCACGGCACCTTTCGCGACGTCGAGGCACATCTGCCGCGCATCGTCCGCATGGGCTTCGACGTGCTCTATCTCCCGCCCATCCACCCGATCGGCACCACGTTCCGCAAGGGACGGAACAACAAAGTCACGGCGGAGCCGGGCGACGCCGGCAGCCCGTGGGCCATTGGCGGCGCGGAAGGCGGACACAAATCCGTGCACCCGCAGCTCGGAACGATCGAAGACTTCGAGCGCCTCGTGAAAAAAACGAAGGAGGCGGGCATCGAGCTGGCGATGGACATCGCCTTCCAGGTTGCGCCCGATCATCCGTACGTCGCGGCACATCCGGGATGGTTCCTGATGCGGCCGGACGGCACGATCCAATACGCCGAGAATCCGCCGAAGAAATATCAGGACATCTACCCGTTCCACTTCGAGACCGGCCAGTGGCCGGAGCTGTGGGACGAGCTGCGCGACGTCTTCGCGTTCTGGGCCGGGAAGGGCGTGCGCATCTTCCGCGTCGACAATCCGCACACCAAGCCGCTGCCGTTCTGGGAATGGTGCATCCGCGACCTGAAGCGCGAATGGCCCGATCTGATTTTTCTGGCGGAGGCGTTCACGCGGCCGAAGATCATGTACCGTCTGGCGAAGGCGGGATTCAGCCAGTCCTACACCTACTTCGCGTGGCGCCATACGAAATACGAGCTCACCGAGTATTTCGAGGAGATCACCAGGCCGCCGGTGAGCGACTTCTTCCGCCCGAACGTCTGGCCGAACACGCCCGACATCCTGACGGACTTTCTCCAATATGGCGGACGCGCGGCCTTCACGATGCGATTCATTCTCGCCGCGACGTTGGCGTCGAATTACGGCATTTACGGACCGGCGTTCGAGCGCTTCGTGCACGTGGCGCGCGAGCACGGCAGCGAGGAGTATCTCGATTCCGAAAAGTACGAGGTCAAATACTGGCCGCCGGCCGATGACGATCTCAGCGAGCTGATGACGCTGGTCAACAGGATCCGCCGCGAGAATCCGGCGCTGCAGCAGAATGCCACGCTGACGTTCCACGAGACGGACAACGAAAATATCCTCTGCTACAGCAAGACCTCCGGCGAAAACGCCATCATCGTGGTGGTGAACGTCGACCCGCACAATACGCACGCGGGCTGGATCGATCTCGATCTCGAGGCCCTCGGCGTCCTGGCCACAGGCGAGCGTTCGTTCCAGGTGCACGACCTCCTGAGCGGTGCACGGCATCGCTGGCACGGCTCGCGGAACTACGTGCAATTGAATCCGCAGGTCGTGTCCGCACACATCTTCCGGATCCGGCGCCGCGTGCGGACGGAGAGGGATTTTGAATACTTTCTGTAATGGATCGCACGCATGCCGTTCATGACTAACGAGCTCTGGTACAAGGATGGGATCATCTACCAGACCCACGTTCGCGCGTTCTTCGACAGCAACGGAGACGGCATCGGCGATTTTCAGGGTCTGGCGCAGAAGCTCGACTATCTGCAGGACCTCGGGATCAACATCCTCTGGCTGCTGCCCTTCTATCCGTCGCCATTGCGCGACGATGGCTACGACATCGCCGATTACACCGCGGTCAACCCCAGCTACGGCACGCTCGCCGATTTCAAGTATTTCCTGAAGGAAGCGCACCGCCGCGGCATCCGCGTCGTCACCGAGCTGGTCATCAATCACACCAGCGACCAGCACGCCTGGTTCCAGAAGTCCCGCCGCGCAAAGCCGGGCTCACCGTGGCGCGATTTCTATGTCTGGAGCGATACGCCCGACCAGTACAAAGACGCGCGCATCATCTTCAAGGACTTCGAGACCTCGAACTGGGCCTGGGATCCCGTGGCCAAGGCGTATTACTGGCACCGCTTCTTCTCGCACCAGCCGGACCTCAATTTCGAGAACCCGGCCGTGCACGAGGCGCTGTTCAAGGCACTCGACTTCTGGATGGGCATGGGCGTCGACGCGTTCCGCCTGGACGCCATTCCGTATCTCTACGAACGCGAAGGCACGACGTGCGAGAACCTCCCCGAAACGCACGCGTTCCTCAAGACGATCCGCAAGCACATGGACGAGAAGTATCCGGGCCGGGTGCTGCTCGCGGAGGCCAATCAGTGGCCGGAGGACTCGCTGCCGTACTTCGGCGACGGCGATGAATGCCACATGGCGTTCCACTTCCCGGTCATGCCGCGCATGTACATGTCGCTGGCGATGGAGGACCGCTTCCCGATCATCGACATCATGAGCCAGACCCCGCCGATTCCGGACAACGCACAATGGGCGATGTTCCTGCGCAATCACGACGAGCTGACGCTGGAGATGGTCACGGACGAGGACCGCGATTACATGTGGCGCACGTACGCGAAGGACGTGCAGGCGCGCATTAATCTCGGCATCCGCCGCCGGCTCGCGCCATTGCTCGAGAACCATCGCGGCCGCATCCACCTGATGAACGGCCTGCTGTTCTCGTTTCCCGGTACGCCCATCGTCTATTACGGCGACGAGATCGGCATGGGCGACAACATCTGGCTCGGCGACCGCAACGGCGTGCGCACTCCCATGCAATGGAGCTCGGACCGCAACGCCGGCTTTTCGCGCGCCAATCCGCAACAGTTGTTCTTTCCGGTGATCATCGATCCGCAATACCACTACGAGCAGGTGAACGTCGAGGCGCAGCAGGCCAATCAATATTCGCTGCTGTGGTGGATGAAGCGCCTGATCGCCATGCGCAAGCGCTATAAGGCGCTCGGCCGCGGTTCGATGGAGTTTCTGCACACCGAAAACCGGAAAATCCTCGCGTATGTACGCCGCTATGAGGACGAGATCATCCTCGTAGTCGCCAATCTGTCGCGGCTGGTGCAGTGTTTCGATCTCGATCTGACGCAGTATCGCGGCATGGTGCCGGTGGAGCTGTCGGGTGGAACGAAGTTCCCGGCCATCGGCGAGCGCCCCTATTTCCTGAATCTCGGCCCATTCGCGTTTTACTGGTTCTCGCTGCAGCGCGAGGTCGCGCCCGAGCTCACCACCCAGGACGCGCCATTGATCGCCGGCAGCACGTGGGACGAGATCCTCGACGTGCGCAATCGCGACGCCGTCGAGCGCGCGTTCACCGCGTATCTGCCGACGCGGCGCTGGTTCGGCAGCAAGGCGCGTCTGATCTCGGCCATCCATGTCCGCGACGCCGTCGAGCTCCCGAACAACAGCCGGCTGGCCATCCTGCACGTCGAGTTCAATGAAGGGGAGCCCCAGACGTACCAGTTGCCCCTCGGAATCGCGAACGTTCGCCGCGAACAGGACCAGGCACGGAACGTTCCGATCATCGCCCGCCTGCGCGACGGAGCCGTGCTGTACGAGCCCATTCAGGACGAGGCATTCGCAAATGCGTTATTGGATGCCGTTGCGCGCAGGCGGCAGTTGAAAGGCGATCGTGGCGTCATGGCCGCCTCGCCGACGCGTGCGTTCAAAGAACTGCGCGGCACCGAGAAGCTCGAAACGCACGTTCTCGGCGTGGAGCAGTCGAACACGGCCATCATCTATGGCCAGAACCTCTTCCTGAAACTCTTTCGGCGGCTCGAAACCGGCATCAATACCGACGCCGAGATCACGAAGTTCCTCAATGAGGAAACGTCGTTCCGCAATACGCCGCGCCTGGCCGGCACGATCGAGTATCGCCAGGAAGGCAGCGACGTTCCCACCACCGCGGCCATCCTGCAGGGCTATACGCCGAATTCCGGCGATGCCTGGGCGTACACCCTCGATTCGATCGGCCGTTACTTCGACCGGCTCCTGAGCGAGCCGGAAGCGGGGACGCGCGTGGCCCGGGCCATCCCCACCGGCAGCGCCATGTCGCTGGCGCAGAAGCCTCTGCCGGACATCGTCCGCGACGCGATCGGCAGCTATCTCGCCGACGCGGAGCTCCTCGGCAAACGCACCGCGGAGATGCACCTCGCCCTCGCATCGCGGCAGGACATTCCGGCGTTCGCACCGGAGCCATTCACGCCGCACTATCAACGTTCCATCTATCAATCGATGCGCACGCAGATCGTGCAGACCATGCAGGTGGTGCGCAAGCACGTGACGGAGCATCCCGATCTGGAGGCGCTGCTTGCGAAGGAAGACGCATTGCATCAGCAGGTGCGCGCGGTCTTGAACGGAAAACACGACGCGCAACGCATCCGCATCCACGGCGACTATCACCTCGGCCAGGTGCTGTACACGGGCAACGACTTCGTGATCATCGATTTCGAAGGCGAGCCGGCGCGTCCGCTGAGCGAGCGCCGTCTGAAGCGAAGCGCACTGCGGGACGTCGCCGGGATGCTGCGCTCCTTCCATTACGCCCCATACGCGGTGGTATTCGGGACCGCGCCCGGCTCGTATGTGCGTTCCGAGGATCGCTCGCGGCTCGAAGCGGGCGCGCGGTTCTGGCATCAGTGGGTGGTGGCTTCGTTCCTGCGCGCCTATCTCGAGGAAAGCGCCAAAGGCGATCACTTGCCGAGCAATCCCGAATCGGTGGCCACGCTCCTGAACGGGTATCTGATCGAGAAGGCGCTCTATGAAGTGATCTATGAGCTCAACAACCGTCCCGATTGGGTGAAGATCCCGTTACATGGCTTGATGGATCTGGCGTGATGCGTATGCTGAGGCGATGCACCACATCGCTCAGATCAACATCGCCCGGATGAACTTTCCGATCGACTCGCCGTCGATGGCCGGTTTCGTGTCCCGGCTCGACGAGATCAACGCGCTCGCGGACGGCAGTCCGGGATTCGTCTGGCGGCTGCAGACGCCGGAGGGCAATGCCACCGATCTGCGGCCGTACGAAGACGAGCGCATCATCGTGAACATGTCCGTGTGGGAGAGCATCGAGGCGCTGAAGCATTACGTCTACCGCACCGCGCACGCCGAGCTGTTGCGCGACCGGCGTTCGTGGTTCGAGCAGTTCAGCGGCGCGATCCTGGCCATGTGGTGGGTGCCGGCGGGACACATCCCGAGCGTCGAGGAGGCGAAGGAACGGCTCGCGCACCTCGAGCAGCACGGACCGTCGGCGTACGCGTTCACGTTCCGGACCCTGCACGAGCCCGCGGCTGGCGTGCAGCATGCTGTCTCCGGCGGCTGATGCCCGCGAAGAATCCCGACCTACACGGAAACGTCCCCGAGAATTGTTCGGTCGCACTGCTGCTCGTCGACGTCATCAACGATCTCGAATTCGAAGGTTCCGAGGCGCTGGTGGAGCAGGTCGTGCCGATGGCGCATCGCACCGCGGCGCTGAAGCGGCGTTGTAAGGCGGCCGGCATCCCGGTGGTGTACGTCAATGACAACTTCGGGCGCTGGAAATCCAATTTTCACGCGGTCGTCGAGCATTGTCTGCAGGATGGCGTGAAAGGGGAGGAGCTGGTGCGCATCCTCCAGCCGGACGAAGACGATTACTTCGTGCTCAAGCCGAAGCATTCGGCCTTTTACGAGACCACCCTCGACATCCTGCTGCGCTATCTCGGCGCGCGTACGCTCATCTTCGCCGGCATCGCCGGCAACATCTGCATCCTCTTCAGTGCGAACGACGCGTACATGCGCGACTTTCACCTGATCGTGCCCGCCGACTGTACGGTCTCCAATACGGCCGAGGAGAACGAGCACGCGCTGGCGCAGATGAAGAGCGTGTTGAAGGCGGACATCACAGAGTCCGACCAGCTCGAGCTGCGGAAACTGCTGCAGCCGGTCTCTGTATCATGAGCGCACCTTGCTCGATTCATCGCCGGACGAACGCCGCCGCGGACCGCTGGAGCGATTCGAAAAGACCGCGCTGACCGGATTCGGGATTGCCGCGCTCGTGCAGGCCATTCTCGGCATCGTTCGCGCGCGCGGCCTGCATGGTGGATCGCTGCTCGCCGCGATCGGCATTCTGCTGTGCGGAGCATTGTGGCTGTTGCGCGCGCGGCGGATGCCCGGCGGCGTCCTGGCGGTGCCGGCCGGACTGTTCCTCGCCACGATCGGACTCTACTCCGCCTACACCGCGACCAACGTGCCGTTCGTCGGCTTCTTCAGCCGCTTCTCGATTCCGCTGCTGCTGATCTTCACCGGCGCGCTGTTGCTGTTTGCGGAGCAGGACTGGCAGTTTCAGCGCGTGCCGTTCGGATTGGCCGCCATCGCATTCGTCGTGGCGCAGGCGGTGCTGACGCTCGAGTCACGCTCGGAGGGACGAGCGGTTCCGGTGCCGAGCCAGCCGGCCGGCGGAGTGCTCGGCGAGATGCAGCTCATCCCGGCCGCGCAATCGTTCGTCAGCACGCTCGACTCCATCGCCATCACTCGCTGGATCGCGGAAGACAACACCGTCATCGGATTCGGCACCGCATCCGGCAAGCCTGCCGCGATCCGCATCGAATTCCGCGACGGCAAAATCGTGGAATGGCAGGTCTACACCGGCAACGGAGGACGCGAATGAGCGACAAGGGAAAGGGTTCCACGCGCTTTGCGACGTGGATCGCGAACAAGTCCGGCTCGACTCCGGCGTTCATGATCGCGTTGAGCGTGATCGTGGTCTGGGCCGCGACCGGTCCGATCTTCAGGTTTTCGGATACGTGGCAACTGGTGATCAACACCGGCACGACCGTGGTCACGTTCCTGATGGTCTTCCTCATCCAGCACGCGCAGAACCGCGACTCGCTGGCCGTGCAGCTCAAGCTGAATGAGCTCGTCGCGGCCATCGAGCACGCCAACAATCGCCTGATCTCTGTCGAGGACCTCTCGGATGAGGATCTGGAAGTGCTGCACATGCACTATCGCGAGCTGGCGATGATGTCCGCACAGGAAAGCCGCATTGCGGAATCGCACTCCATGGACCAAGCGAAAGCGAGGCACGAGAAGAAACATGCGCGTCGTCATTCCCGATGATTACCAGGATGCCGTGCGGCATCTCGACAGTTTTGCAAAGCTGCGCAATCACGACGTCACGATCTACAACGACACGGTCAAGGACGCCGGCGCGCTGGCGGAACGCTTTCGCGACGCGGAGGCGCTGGTGCTCATCCGCGAGCGGACGTCGATCGACGATGCGCTGCTGTCGCGGCTTCCGAACCTGAAGCTGATCAGCCAGACCGGGCGCGGCACGAATCACATCGACGTCGAGGCGTGCGCGCGCCGCGGCGTCGAAGTGGCGGCCGGCACCGGCTCGCCGTACGCCCCCGCCGAGTTGACGCTGGCGCTGATCCTGAGCGCGATGCGGCGCATCCCGCAGGAAGTGGCGCACTTGCGCTCCGGCGGATGGCAGCACCTCCTCGGCACGACCGTGCGCGGCCGCACGCTCGGCATCTTCGGCTACGGCAAGATCGGCAGCCTCGTGGCCGGATATGGCCGGGCACTCGGCATGCGCGTGCTGGTGTGGGGACGGGAGGGATCGCAATCGCGCGCGCGCAACGACGGCTACGACGTGGGTCCGCTCTTCGCCGACAGCGACGTGCTCTCGCTGCATCTGCGGCTGACGGAAGAGACGCGCGGCATCGTCAAGGCGGCGGACCTCGCGCAGATGAAACCAACCGCGCTGCTCGTCAACACCAGCCGCGCGGAGCTGATCGAGCCCGGCGCACTCGTCGCCGCGTTGCGCGCGGGACGCCCGGGCTTCGCGGCGGTCGATGTCTACGAGGAAGAGCCGGCCATCGCCGATCCGCTGCTGTCGATGGACAACGCCGTCTGCACGCCGCACCTCGGATACGTCGAGAAGGACAGCTACGAGTTGTACTTCGGACAGGCCTTCGACAACGTCAACGCGTTTGCAGCGCGATCGTGATGAAGGTCGCAGTCCCCTCTTCCCGCGTGCGGGGAGAGGGGACTGATGGCTATCTGCGCACCGTCACTCGCGTCGTCGCGCTCGTGGCGGTGCCGCTATCGTCCGTCGCGTCGACGCGCAACTCCGCCGACACTCCTCCGAACAGCCGGTCGTCCGGCACTTCCTTGCGCGGCGCAAACCGGTAGCGCGTCTCGCTGTTCGCGCCGAGCGACGTGTCGTAACCCATGGCGCGAATGCGATCGCCGTCCCATGATTCGCGCGCGAGCTCCAGCGCGCCGAGATTCACCGTCGCGGTGACGCGTTGCACGTCGACGGGACGGCCGCCGGTTTCGCGCACGATCACTTCGAACGGGAAGTCGTACGTGTTGCCGGAGACCTGCGTGGCCACGATCGGATTCGGGATCACTTCCACTGCGATCGCGCCGTGCCCGGGCACGGAGCTGACGCCCGTGTTCGAACCGCATCCGGCGAAGGTGAGGAGCAGAGCGAGCGACGCGACGGCGTTCCTCATGGCATCTGCACGACGCCGCACGCGATGCGGCCGCCCGCGTTGCCGGTCGGCTGCGTGACCAGGTCGTCCGGATTGGCGTGCAGGATGATCGCGTGTCCGACCGCGGTGGTCGGGCCTGCCTCGACCGTGATCGAGCGCGTCGTGAACTCATGCCGGACGCGCCCGTTGTCGTCGGAAGTAACGTTGCCGAAGTCGCCCGCGTGATGTGCCGCGGCGTTCGGCGAGCCGTGCGGCGTCGAGGTCGGATTGTAGTGACCGCCCGCGGCATTGCCGTTGTCGCCGCAGTCGCCCTTGTCGTGGATGTGGAACCCGTGCACGCCCGGCGGCACGCCGGTCAGATCGATGTTCACGCGCACGCTTCCGTCGCCGAGCTGCGTCAGCCGCACCGTACCGGCAGCGGTGTTCCCGCTGGTCGGGCTCAGCGTCGCGGACGCGGTCGGGCCGGTGGACATCGAAGCGCACGAGACGACGAACAGGAGCGCGATGGAGATCAGTACGAACTTCCTCATGAAGAACCTCCCACTTTCAAGATGATCGTGACGCGCGAGCCCGCGCGCGGCAGTCGTTCGGGTCGTGATGCATAGATGACGCCGTCGCGGACGTAGTCGCGGATCGTGTGTGCGTGATTGCCGATGGCGCCGCCGGGGCACGAATAGAGACAGACGATGCAGCCGGAGTGGAACTCCTTCTGCCAGGCCTCGTTGCCGCCGTAGCGAAAGTCGACGCGCGGCGCCGCGCTTCCTTTTTCCTCGAGCAGATCGGCGAGCGGGCGGCGTTTGCCGTTCCATTCGACGAACACCTCGATCCTCGATCCCTCGACGCGTTTGTCCGGCTCCCGATTCTCCGGATCCTCGCGCGCGGTCCACGTCGCAGGCGTGAGGTTCTCGCCGCGGCGCGCGCCGAGGGAATCGAGCGCGACGCGCACATCGTGATCGCTGACCGGACTGACGAACAGCGCCCACAACTTCGAGCGCCCGCCATTCCAGACGATGGCGTGATGTCCCTTCACGCCGAGCGGGCGCGACATGGCGTGCGGTTGCACGACCGCGGGAATGCGCACCTCGCGATGCACGCGATCCACGACAGGCCGCGCGGGTCCGGCCAGTGCGAGTGCCGCGGTCAGCGCAATCACTGCGACCACTTCGCCACCTTCTTCCCCACCATCCCCAGCCACCCGCCCGCGACATCCTGGTAGTACAGCGCCGCCGCCTTCTGCACTCCGTCGGCGAGCGACGGATACGACGAGATCCGTTGCGCGAGGTCGCCGATCTTCAGCCCCTTGCGGCGCGCCAGCACCACTTCCTCGATCACCGTCGATGCGTTCGCGCAGAGCGCGTGGGCGCCGAGGATGCGGCCCTTGCGGTCGCAGACGATCTTGAGCAATCCGGCCGGCGTGCGATCGACGACCGCGCGGTCGACGTCCGCCATCGGCACCTGATAGACGCGCACGTCGTCGCCTTGTTTTTCGCGCGCCTCCGCTTCGGTCATCCCGATGTGCGCGACCTCGGGATCGGTGTACAGCGCCCACGGAATGTCGGAGTAATCGACCGCCGACTTGCCGGGGAAGAGCATGTTGCGCACGAGCTTCACCGCCTCGTACGCGGCCACATGCGTGAACTGCATGCCGCCGTGGACGTCGCCGCACGCCCAGACGCGCGGTGCGGTGGTTTGCAGGAAGCGGTCGACGACGATCCAGGAGCGTTCGACGTGCACGCCCGCGGTTTCGAGTCCGAGGTTTTCGGTATTGCCGCGGCGTCCGGAGGCGACGAAGACCTCGTCGATGGTCAGCTCGCGCGATGCGCCGTTCTTCTGTTCGATGCGTGCCACTTTCCGAGTGCCATCGCGACGCACCGACTTCACCGCCCAGCCGGTGAAGAGCTCGATCCCTTCGGCGGCCACGATCTCGCGCACGGCCGCGATCACGGCCGCGTCTTCCTTGTTCACGATCTCGTCCATCATCTCGATGACGGTCACACGCGAGCCGAAGCGCGCGAAGATCTGCGCGAACTCGATGCCGATGTAGCCGCCGCCGAGGATCAGGATCGATTGCGGCAAAGCGTCCTGCTCGAGGAAGGACACGTGATCGAGAAAGCCGCTCTCCTGCAGACCGTCGACCGGCGGAACCGCCGTGCGCGCGCCGGTGGCGATGACGATGTCCTTTGCCACGAGCGTCCGTCCGTTCACTTCGACGGCGCCGTTGCCGGCCAGCTGCGCGCTTCCTTCGATCACCTCGATGCCGAGCTTGCGGAACTTCTCCGGATCGTCGTGGCGGCTGATGATGCGGCGCTGCTCGCGCATCGAATCCATGACCGACTTCGGCGTGATCTTCGGCGTCACCGGCTCCAGCCCGAACGCTTGCGCGTGCCGCATCTGGTGCGCGAGCTTGGCCGAGGCCACCAGCGCTTTGGTCGGAACGCAGCCGGTCCAGAGACAATCGCCGCCGAGTGAGGCGCGCTCGATCAGCGCCACTTTGCGGCCGAGGCGCGCGCATCCCGAGGCGGTGACGAGCCCGGCTGTGCCGCCGCCGACCACGACCACGTCGAAGCGCTCAGACATGGACACTCCCGCGGAACGTCGTCTCTTTCACCATCCGATCATATAATTACGGTCACAACCTCCACCTCGGAACCCCCAGATGGCCTTTTTCTGCATTCATTGCAAGTCGGAAATCGATCCTAAGTTCAAGGCCTGCCCGTATTGCGGCGAGGCGATCACCGATTTCCTGCGGCGCCATCTGGAGACGCCGATCGACGGCAAGTACCGCATCCTGGCGCGCCTCGGCGTCGGCGGTATGGGCGAGGTCTACAAAGTCCTGCACGTCCACCTCAACACCATTCGCGTGATCAAACTGATGCGCGCGAACATTGCCGCCGATCCCGGCGCGCACGAGCGCTTCCTGCGCGAGGCGCGGCTGGCCACGAAGATCCACCACCCGAACGTGGCCACGCTGTTCGACTTCTCCACGCTCGACGATGGCTCGTTCTACATGGTCTGGGAGCACATCGAAGGGATCAACCTGCACGAGCTGATCAACCAGCGCGGACCGCTCTCGCCGAGCTACGCGGCGCGCATCGGAGCGCAGGCGCTGATGGGACTCGACGCCGTGCATCGCGCCGGCATCGTGCACCGCGACGTGAGCCCCGAGAACATCATGATCGCGCGCGACGAAGAAGGCGTCGAGCACGTGAAGATCATCGACCTCGGCATCGCCAAGAGCTCCGCCGCGGACGACAACAACACCAAGACCGGCATGTTCGTCGGCAAGTGGAAGTACTGCTCGCCCGAACATCTGGGCATGTTGCCGCCGAACGAGCGCATCGACGGCCGCGCCGACATCTATTCGTTCGGCATCGTCCTGTACGAGATGCTCACCGGCGTGCCGCCGTTCCAGGCCGACACGCCGCACGCGTACCTGATGCTGCACTCGCAGACGCGCCCGCGCGCGATCCGCGAGACCAATCCCGCGGCGTCGACGTCGCCGGAGCTCGAGGCGCTGGTGTTCCGCGCGCTGGAGAAAGACCGCAAGAGCCGCTTCGCCAGCGCGCGCGAGTTCGGACAGGCGCTCGAGGCGCTCGCTCCAATGTTGTCGGACAGCGCCGGTGCGCCGCCGCCGTTGCCGCCGACCTCGCAGACGACGGACGAGGCCACACGCGCCGTCGAGCGCGAACGCGAACCGAGCGACCAGGCGGCGACGGTGGTGTCGATCGAACAGAACGCACCGACCATCGCCACGCAGCTTCTCGCGCAGCCGCCGGTGGTCGCTCCGTTGACGCATCCTCCGCGCCGCTCCGCCGGCGGACTGGCCCTCGCCGCGGCGATCGTGATCGCGCTGGCGATCGGCGGCTGGATGATGCTGCGCAAGGATCCGGTACCGGCCGCGGCGCCGGCTCCGTTGCAGGCCGCGACGGTCACGCCGCCGGCGCAGACGGATGCGACCGCGCAGCCGGGCCGGCTCGGCATCAATGCCTTCCCGTGGGCGAACATCACCAGCATCCGGAACCTTGACAACGGACAGGACGTCGAGATCGCGGCTGCGCTGGTCACGCCGGCGCCGGTCGACCTTCCGCCCGGAAACTACGAGATCACGTTCTCGAATCCGCAGTTCGCGAAAACGATCACGCGCACGGTAGCCATCGATGCGGGGGAAGACGAGACGTTGAACGTGACCTTCCGCGATCCCGCATCGGCGGCGCTTCCCGATTTCGGGGTGACGCAATGAAACGCATCGCGCTGTTCGCGCTGCTGCTCGCCCTGCCGCTGTCGGCGGCGGCGCCGGAGAAATGGTGGGACGCGTACGCGCGCGGTGTCGCGGCGGTGAACGCGAAGAACTACAAGGTGGCCGCCGACTCGCTGCAGAAGTCGATCGCCGAGATGCCGAACGAAGGCACGAACGTGCGCACGCGCAAGGAGCTGATCACGTACGTCCCGCATTTCTGGCTGGGAATCGCGAAGTTCAACCTCGGCGACACGGACGGCGCGCTGCGCGAGTGGCGGATCTCCGAAGAGCAGGGAGTCGTGGCGAAGACCGAGTACTACGCGCGGATGAAGGATTGGGTGGCGCGCGCGCAGGCGCAGAAGCAGCGCAACGCGCACGACAGCGCGGCGGGCGCGAAGAAATCGGCCGACACCGCGATCAGCAAGGCGCTGGAAACGCAGCTCGGCGCGCTCTCCGCGGGCGGCGATCGCGCGGAGAGCTACCTGGCCGGACAGCGCAAGCTGATGGAAGCGCGCACGCAGTTCCAGAAGGCGGGCACGGACGTGAGCGTGTACAAGGCCGCCGAACAGACCGCGCAGCAGGCGGCGTTGCTGTTCCAAAAAGCGGCCGAAGAGGGCAAGAGAGTGCGTGCGGCGCGCGCCGCGGCGCCTCCGCCGGTTCGCAAGCAAACGCCCGCACCGGCGCCGGTCAAGACCGCGCAGATGATTCCCGTTCCGGTGATCGAGCCACCGAAGACCGAGACCGCGACGCCTCTGCCGACCCCGGTGATCACGCAGGAAGAAGTGACGAAGCGGATCGCGGAGCAGGAAGAGAAGCGAAAGAAGATCGAGGAAGCGACAAAGCCGGCCGTCGCGGTGGTGACGGAAACGCCGCTGCCTCCGCTCAGCACGACCGCACCAACGCAGCCGGAGCTGCGGCGCGCGTATCGCGCCTTCGCGGCGGGCGATCTGGCGACGTCGGAGCAGCTCCTCACCGCGATCGTGAACGCGCGCCCCGCGACCGCGGAGGCGTATCTGTTGCGCGGATGCGCGCGCTACACACGAGCGGCGCTTTCGCGCACGCCCGAGCCGTTGCTGCTCGCGGCGACGGATGACTTCCGCGCCGCGCTGCAACGGAACCGCGCGCTGCGGCTGGACCGCAACGCGTTCTCGCCGAAGCTGATCGCGTTTTTCGAACAGGTGCGCAACAGGCGTTGATCGACGTCAACGCCGCGGCCGCACGCCTCTCGCCGTACGCATCACCGGCGCCGCTGGTGCGCGCGCTGCTGCTCTCGCGCGATCTCGGTTGCGATCTGCGGGTGAAGAACGAGACGGTCTCGCCGATCGCGTCGTTCAAATGGCGCGGCGCGCTCAACGATCTGCTGCGCGATGCGAACCCTCGCGGCGTGGTCACGTCATCGACCGGCAATCATGGACAAGGCGTGGCATGGGCCGCGCGCGTGGCGGGCGTTCCGGCGCACATCTTTCTCCCGCTCGGCGCCAATCCCACCAAGCGCGCCAAGATCGAGCTCCTCGGCGCGACGATTCATGACGGCGGCCACGATCTCGACGCGGCGAAGGAGACCGCCATCGCGTTCGCACGCGACGAAGGGCTGCGCTTCATCGACGACGGCGAAAGCGAAGGCGTGATCGAAGGCGCGGGGACGATCGGTCTGGAGATCGCGCGTGCGCTGGAGCGCATCGACGTCATGTACGTGCCGATGGGCAGCGGATCGCTGGCGAGCGGCGTGGCCATGGCCGTCCGCGAACGTCATCCACACGTGCGCATCGTGGCCGTGCAATCGAGCGGCTCGCCGGCGATGGTGGAGAGCTTTCACGCACGCCGCGCCATCGAGCGGCCGGCGCAGAGCGTTGCCGATGGATTGATCTGCCGCGTGCCCGCGCAGCTGGCGCTGGATGCGTTGCTTCGCTACGTCGACGACGCGGTGCTGATCCCGGACGAGGAACTGCTCGCCGCCGCCCGCGCCATGGCGCTCGGCGCACACATTCTCGTCGAGCCATCGGGCGCTGCGGGACTGGCGGCGGCGATGCGCGACGATGTGCGCGGGAAGGTGGTGGTGGTGATCGCGACAGGCGCGAACATTACCGAGGAACTGTTCGCGCGGCTGTGCTGACTACTTCGTCAATTCGACGCCATTCGCTACGAACGAAACCTCCAGCGCCGTCCCATCCTCTTTGCGAACGAGCTTCGCGCCTTCCTCTTCGAGGTGATCGGCGTCCGCCTTCGACAGCGTCTTCACCACGGCCACCCCTTCGGCGCGCGCTTTCATCCCTTTTGCTTCGAGCGGGATGAAGAAGCCGTAGTCCTTGAACGTGACGCGCACGCTGGCCTTGCCCTCGGCGTCCGGCGCGAGTTGCATCCAGCAGCCTTTGCGCGTGCAGCTGGCGGCGATGACGCCTTCGACGACCACCGCGTCTTTCGTGTACGACTCCGGATTCTCGAGCACGGTGGCCAGCGGGATGGCCTGCGCGTCCTTCGGGACGGCGGCGCCGCGCGTGATCACGTCATCGGCGAAAACAGTGGTGGCGAGCAGCAGAAAAACAGGCAGCAGTTTCTTCATGGCGGCAGGATAAACCGGAAGCAGCTGTCGGGTATTCGTGACGCGGCTTGTTCGAAAAAACAGACACGGTTGCCGTTCGTACACAGCGCGGTTCGCGTTAAGTCATTGCGATCGTTGAGCTTTCAGTAAAGGCCGGCATGGCACCTCCTTCGCCCTTAGAGCGGCGCAGCGAATCAAGGAGGCATCACCATGGCGCAGCGCATTTACCGAATCCTCTTTCTACTGTTCGTGATCGCGGGCGGCATCCGTCTTTCCGCGCAGACCTCGGACGCCGGCGTCTGGATCGTCGGCTCCAGGCTGGAGGAAACGAGCGTGGTCGAGGACAACGACGACATCACCATCGATTTCGACGAGGACATCGGATGGGGAATCTCGTTCAATCACTTCTGGACCGAGCGTTTCTCGACCGAGATCGCGGCGCAGAAATTCGGCGGCGACATGACCGTCGGCATCAGCTCGATCGAAGGCGAGCTGAATTTCACGGCCGGTGAGCTCGACGCGACGTCGCTGACCGCGCTGGCGCAGCTGCACTTCCGCCGCGCCACGCGCTTCGCGCCGTACGTCGGCGCCGGCCTGGCGCACGTGTGGGGCGAGTTCGATCCCGTTCCCGATGTGGAGCCGGTGGACGAGACGTTCGATCTCGAGGCGGAGACCACCTGGGCGGCCGCGGTGGGCGCGAACGTGCGCATCACCGAGCGCATCTTCTTCGTCGGCGAGATGAAGTACATCCCGTGGGAAGCGCTGGCCGAGGACGACGAGGACGGCGAGCGTCTCGACGTCAATCCGCTGACGTTTTCCGCGGGCGTGAAGGTGAGGTTCTGACCGATGCATTCATCCCCCTCTCCCCGCGCAGCGGGGAGAGGGTCAGGGTGAGGGGCGACAAGTTACGCAAGCCTTTGCCCCTCACCCCATCCCTCTCCCCGCGCAGCGGGGAGAGGGGGTCGAGAGCGCCTCAACTCAGCCAGTTCAGGATCGACTTTCGCGTGTCGTCCTTCAGGAAGAAACGCGTGTGTACCGGCGGCTCGCCGGCGGCGGCTTCGAACACGTGCAGGCGGGCGGCCGGAATCAAGCCGCCCGATCCGAACTCGTAGACGCCGTCGGTGGGCACGACCAGATCGTTCTTCGCGTTCTCGAACACTTTGTCGATCACGCGATTGGCGATGCGGAGCGTGACCGGCGATCCGTCCGCGGGCGTGAAGTTCGATGCGAGCGCGAAGTAATTCGGACTGGCCGGGATCGCGGCCGCCAGGTCGTTGAGATACGGACCGCCGGGCAGCATCGACTGCAGTCCGTCGAGACCCTTCAGCGTGGCCACGGCCAGCTGCTTCACGACGGTGATGATCGCCTCGAGGGTGTCGGTCACGGCGTTATCCGGAAACACTTGCAGCAGGTTCGTGTAGCTGTCGATGAAGTCGCCCATGTGCTGCGCGTTCGCGAGGATGGTGCCGGCGTTCGGCGTGGCCACGAACACGATCCGGTCGACGCCGATCCGCGGATCGTTTCTGCGCGCGAGCTCGCGGCTGACCAGGCCGCCGCGCGAATGGCAGACGATGTCGCAGTTCAGGTTCGCGGAGTCGGGGACGTTGTTCAGCAGCCAGGCCACGTTGTCGCGCGGATCGTCGCTGAGCGTCGGATGGTCGAACGCGAAAACGCGTCCCTGATAGCGATCGTAGAGCTGTTCCATCGTCTCCAGATCGAGTCCCGCGAATGCGCTGTCGGCGCGGCTGAACGTGCCGTGGACGAACAGCAGCGACTTGCCGGCGGAGAGACCGGCCCACGCTTCGTCGACGATCGCTTCGCCAGCGGGGCGCTGGTAGTTGCCGGGCGTGAACGTGCGGATGCCGTAGGGGCGGTTGCGCGCTTCCCACTTCTTCGCGAAGAAGTCGCCCACCGCGCCGATGAGCGGATCGACGAGCGGGAAGACGATCACCTTCAGCACCTTCTTGCCGATCGCTCCGATGATGCCGCGCGATCCGGCCTCGGCCGCGCTGATCTCCTGCGTTTCGACGCGGCGCGGGATCACGTAGGTGCGCGTCGCGGCGCCGCGCGTGACATCGACGGAGTTGTCTTCCTGCACCGGAAAATGCCAGCTCATCACGCCGTTTTCGTCGACGGCGAGAATGAACTGGCCGTAGTCGTCGCCGGGCGAAGGCACGGTCACTTCGATGGAAGGCTCGCCGTGCCGATCGCGCCTCGAGATGTCCTGCACCATCTCCTGCTCGCGCGTCTCGGAGAACTCGACGGTGAGCTGTTCGATGGTGCGCGTGCTGCGCAGCGCGCCGATCAGCGCATCCTTGGCATCTTCCGCACCGCGCATCGCCGAGCGCGTGCCGCCCGCGAGCGGCTCGTAGACTTCGACCACGCCGGTGAGTCCGGGCGTGCGCACGATCACCGGTCCGACTTCGATGGGATTGCCGTTTTCCTGGAGTTGCTCTGCCATGATCAGGGTTCCTTTTTCTGAAGTGAGCTGCCGTCGAGCTGCAGTGAGGGATGGCCGAAGAACTGATACGCGAGATAGGTGGCGGACACGGGATTCTCAGCGGAGACGAATGACGCGCGCGCGCGGCGGATCGCTTCCGCGGGCGGGATTTTTTCTTCGAGCGTGGCCTTGTAGAAATCGAGCGCGATCTGTTTGGCCAGATCGTCCTTGATCGACCACAGCGGCGCCACGACCGCGGCCGCGCCGCCTTCGATGAACGCCGCGGCCATGCCGCCGTAGTCGCCGAGGATGCGCGCGCCCGCGCCGACCTGACAGGCGTTGAGGAACACGAACGGCGCGAACTCCTGCGTCGAGCTCTCGATCGCGCCGGCGATCATCTGCGGCTTCACCGCGCCGGTGTCGATCGGAATGAGTCCGTCTTCGAGACCTTCCTCGTTCGACTGTCCGTGCATCGAGAAGTGCAGCAGGTCCGCGGGAGGCGCGCTGTCGAAGAGGCCGAGGATGTTTGCGAGCGTCGCCTCGACCGGAGTGGCGCCGTACGCCTTCGCGATCTCGGCCGCTTCCTCTTCCGCTTTGACCAGGCGATTCCAGCGCACGCGGGCGTACTTGCCGGAGACCACCGAGGCTGCACGGATCTTGTGCTCGTGCGGCGGCGGAATCCGGTTGCCGTTGATCCAGCGCCCCACGCGCACCTGCACGCCGAGGAATGGCGCGAGGGTGGGATGGGGACGCTTCATGTCTTTCGGAAAGGTTGCCAGTTCCCACGGGATGTACGGCTCGTTCGAGAGGATCAGCAGCGACGGTTCTTTGTTCTTGCTGATGACGCTCTTGAGAATGGCCCAGAACGACGGCGGCATGACGCCCTGGATGTTTTTGCCCAAGCCTGCGAGCTGCGCGTACAGCCCGGCGGTTCCCTCGAGACCGTTGCCGCTCTTGACCACCAGATTCGCGAACGTGCGCGCGTTCGACGCGACGCTGCTGTGAATGGGCTGGCTCGGCACCGCGATCGCGTGCGGCGAGATGAAGCTCCACGCCAGCCGTCCGGCGCCGTCTTCGGTGATCATCACCGTCAGATCGGGCGGCACCCTGGCCGTGGGAGCGGCGAACATACGCCGCAGCGTTTCGCGCGCCGCGCCGCGCGTCTCGTCGTCTTCTTCCGTGTGCACGAACACCTTCAGCTCGCCGCTGCCGATCACCTGACCGTCGACGGAGTAGAAGATCGTGATGGCGCGCTCGATGCGCTCCGCGACGACGTCCGGCGTGAGCGAGATCTCCGTGGCCGGATACGGATTCGCGTGCGTGACGCGCAGCGGAAAGACCGAGACGTCGTCCGCAAGCGTGAATCCCACCGCCTGCACCGACATGACGATGTCGTACTCGCCGGCCGGTCCCTTCGGCAGCACGAACGGTTTCGCGTCCGGCGACGGCGCGTTCTTCGTCACGCCGGCGGTGATCGAGAACTCCACCGCGGCGACGACGTGCGAGGGACCTTCGGCGAGGGCGAAGAAGCTTCGCGGAAGCTCGGCCGGCGGCGATGCTTCCGCAAGTGGCGTTGCCGTGTCCGGCATCGCTGCCGGCATCGCCATCGGCGGCATGGACATCTTCGGTACGTTCGTGACCGAGAAGACGTCGTCGATTGGACTCAGGAAGACGTCGTCGCTTCCCGCGTGCGCGGAATCGGGCATGATCAGGACATCGTCCGTTTGCCTGCGGCGCCGGCGAGGTACGACGTTGATCGTCCTGAGCAACGGCGGCACGATGCCGTTCCTCTCGAAGATCTTTGCGAGCCGTTCGCGCGTGGTCTCGTCGGCGAGGTGATAGGAGTGTTGCAGTGTCTGGACGATCGACGCGGAAGCGGCCTGGCGCTTCGCCTCGTCGAGTTTGCCCGCGGCGCCGAACAGTTGCGCGATGAGCTCCGCCGAAACACTCTTCTTCAGCTTGCGTTTGAACGCGGCGGACAGCTGACCGCTCGCGTCGAAAGCCCGGTCGAAATCGACAGTGCGACCCATGCGTCGTCCTCTCTTTTTGGAAGGCAGTATGGTACCGCCGAAATGAAAAAGGCCGGCGTTGCCGCCGGCCTGGTTTCACTGCGAAGCGAACCGGTCAGTGCGCGTCGGTCTCGGCCGTGCCGATGCGCATGCCGTAGAACGAGCGATAGACGAACACTGTCGACAGGACGAAGAAGACGCCGGACATGATCAGCGTGAGGTTGCCCTGGCCGGCGCGAGTCATCTCCACCGCCAGCTCGACGGCGAGCAGTCCGAAGAGGGTGGTGAACTTGATGACCGGGTTCATGGCCACCGAGGACGTGTCCTTGAACGGATCGCCGACCGTATCGCCGACGACGACCGCCGCGTGCAGCGGCGTGCCCTTCATCTTCAGCTCCGTCTCGACGATCTTCTTCGCGTTGTCCCACGCGCCGCCCGCGTTGGCCATGAAGATGGCCTGATAGAGACCGAAGAGCGCGATGGAGATCAGGTAGCCGATGAAGAAGAACGGCTCGAAGCAGGCGAAGGCCAGCGTCGAGAAGAACACCGTCAGGAAGATGTTGAACATCCCCTTCTGCGCGTACTGCGTGCAGATCTCGACGACTTTCTTCGAGTCTTCGACCGAGGCCTTGGTCGCGCCGGCGTCGAGCCTGATGTTCGCCTTGATGAATTCGACGGCGCGATAGGCGCCGGTCGAAACGGCCTGCGTCGCCGCGCCGGTGAACCAGTAGATCACCGCGCCGCCGACCACGAGGCCGAGCAGGAACTGCGGGTGCAGGAGCGAGAGCTTGTCGATGTCCTGCGTGAGGCCGTTGGTGAGCATCACGATGATCGCGAAGATCATCGTGGTGGCGCCGACCACCGCGGTGCCGATCAGCACCGGCTTCGCCGTCGCCTTGAACGTGTTGCCGGCGCCGTCGTTCTCTTCGAGGTACTCCTTGCCTTTCTCCCACGCGGGCGAGAAGCCGAAGTCCTTCTGGATCTCCGCGTCGATGCCGGGGAGCGTCTCGATGGTGGAGAGCTCGTAGACCGACTGCGCGTTGTCGGTGACGGGGCCGTAGGAGTCGACCGCGATCGTGACCGGACCCATGCCGAGGAAGCCGAAGGCCACCAGGCCGAACGCGAAGATGGCCGGGGCGATCATCAGCGCGGCCGCGCCGGTCGCGAACGTGCCCGCGATCCAGGCGGCGATGCCCATCAGACCGGCGATGGCCAGACCCATCCAGTAAGCGGAGAAGTTGCCGGCGATGAAGCCGGAGAGGATGTTCAGCGATGCGCCGCCTTCACGCGACGCGGTGACGACCTCGCGCACGTGACGCGACTCCGTCGAGGTGAAGACCTTGACCAGCTCGGGGATGATCGCGCCGGCCAGCGTGCCGCAGGTGATGATCGTGGAGAGCTTCCACCACATCGACGTATCGCCGCCGAGCGTGGGGATGAGCACGTACGAAACCGCGTAGGTCACGGCCACGGAGAGGATCGAGGTCAGCCACACCAGCGAGGTGAGCGGCGCTTCGAAGTTCATCTTGTCCGCGTTGCCGTAGCGCGCTTTCGCGAACGCTTCGTTGATGAAGTACGAGACCGCCGAGGTGATCACCATCAGGACGCGCATCGCGAAGATCCAGACCAGGAGCTGCACCTGGACGGTCGGATCGGTGACCGCGAGCAGGATGAACGTGATCAGCGCGACGCCGGTGACGCCGTAGGTCTCGAAACCATCAGCAGTCGGACCGACCGAGTCGCCGGCGTTGTCGCCCACGCAGTCGGCGATGACGCCTGGGTTGCGCGCATCGTCTTCCTTGATGTTGAAGACGATCTTCATGAGGTCGGAGCCGATGTCGGCGATCTTCGTGAAGATGCCGCCCGCGATGCGCAGCGCCGCGGCGCCGAGCGACTCACCGATGGCGAATCCGATGAACACCGCGCCGGCGTACGCGCGCGGGACGAACAGCAGGATGGCCAGCATGATCAGCAGCTCGACCGAGATGAGCAGCATGCCGATGGACATGCCCGCCTTCAGCGGAATGGAGTACGTCGGGAAGGGCTTGCCGCGCAGCGAGGCGAACGCGGTGCGCGAGTTCGCGAAGGTGTTGATGCGGATGCCGAACCAGGCCACGAAGTAGCTGCCGGCGATGCCGACCAGGCTGGCTGCCAGGATGATGATCACGCGCACTGCATCGAATCCGCGCAGGAATCCGAAGTACACCACCATGATCGCGCCGATGAAGACTTCCAGCAGCAGGATGAACTTGCCCTGCGTGAGCAGGTAGGTCTTGCAGGTCTCGTAGATCAGCTCCGAGATCTCGCGCATGGCGCGATGCACGGGCAGATTCTTGAGCTGCATGTACATCATCAGGCCGAAAAGCAGGCCGAGGACGCAGACGACCAGACCGCCCATGAGCAGGCGGTCGCCGCCCATGCCGAGAAACTGCACGCTGCCGAGATCGGGCAGGATGAGGTCGGCCTCCGAACGATGCTCGGTGGGATGGCCGGCGAGCTTCGCGGAGTCCGCAGCGACTGCCGGATCGGACGATGGATGAGCTTCCTGCGCGACGGCGGTGAGGCTGCCGAGCGCGAGGGCTCCGACCAGCGCGAGCAATAGGACGCGCATGTACCAGGACTTCATGATTCCTCCGTGTGTGGCTGAAATGACCCTCGCATGCCGCGCATCGGAGAGTGCAGGCGCGCCTCTCCCATAGGCTTCCGGGTCTTAGGGCGGGCGGATTGTAGCGGCAAAGGCGGGAAAAGTGGAGTGCCTGCCGGGGGGAGCGGCGGGAGGCGGATTCCGCGTCAGGGATTGTTGAAAGCGGCGCGTACGAGCACGCGGCAGCACCGCGGGTCGCGGTGGAAGGAGACCCATCCCTCGCGCATCGACCGCTTCGGCACGAAGGGAATGGTGAGCTCGGCGCGCTCGACGACCGACCCCTCCGCGAGCAGCTCGACGTCGATCCGCGCATCCTCGGCCGTCGCATCGCCGCGATTGTGAACGCGGATGAGAATGCGGAACATGCCGCCGTGCGCTTCCGGCGTGCCGGTCTCGATGACCAGCGACGGCGGCCGGTCGTCGGAGCGCATCCCCGCCAGCACGAGACTGCCGGCCACTCCTGCCAGCAGAAGCGCGCTCACCGCGAACACGGTCCATTCGAGGATGTTCTTCTGCGCTCTCATGTCGAAAGGAGAAGCCTGCCGGCGGACGCGCCGAGCGTGCCTGGGAATGCGAGCACGACCACCTGCCGCACCGCGATCTCCGCTGCGACGCCATCGAAGCGGCCGAAGAACCAGAGCATGATCGCCGCGGCCACCAGTCCGACGGCGTAGGTGACCGTACTGCCGAGGATCACGTCGAGCGCGCCCTCCCGATGGACCACTGCGCTGCTGCGATGGAAGTTGCTGAAGTAGAGCACGATGCTGCCGATGGCCAGCGACAACCCGGCCAGGCCGAGGAGCCGGAACGGATCGCTCTCGACCGCGATCATCAGGATCTCCTCGGTCGGCGCGACGTTGGCGGCAAAGAGGACTGCGCCGCAGAGCGCCATCACCAGCTCGGCGCCGAAACCGGAGTCGCGGTCGCCGATGTCTTCCCGCTCGTCTTCTTCTTTCGCGTGCAACTGTGCCGTTCCGACGGAAAACCCGATGGCCACAACGGACGCTTCGACGACGATCTTGCCCAGCGCCTCGGATGCCGACGTATCAGCCTCGATGCGCTGCAGGAGAAACAGCACGCCTGCCGATGTGAGCAGGCCCAGTCCGAGCTCCTCGACCGAGTCGACGAAGACTTCCGGCCAGCTCGCGTCGCGGTGCATTCCGGCGAAACGGTTGTAGCCGAGGAGCAGCACGTAGGTGAAGGCGAGCAGACCGGCCAGCCGATACGGCGTGGCGATGAATCCGGCCCACCACATCTCCATCGTGTACAGAAGCGGAAGGCTGAACATCAACCCGCCGGCGAGCCCGCGGCCGTACTCCTGCAGCGACTCGGCGATGGTCGGCGCACGCATGGCGGGCGCTACAGCATAAGACGAGCCAGAAGCCACGGCGGGCACGCTCCCGGCAAGCATCGCCCGCGAGGCGCTAGAGGAGGTTGTCAATGAGGATTCCGTCCGGTCTTGCTCGTTTTGCCGTTGCCGTCGTCATTCTCGGGTCGACTGTCGCCGTTCTCTCGCAGACCCAATCGACGCCCCGCCGTGAGGTCCGCACGCTGCCGGATGCGGTCCAGGACGCGCAGACGCCGCGCGAAGTCGCGGTCACGCGTCCCGAGCAACAGAAGACGGCGCACGATCGCTCCGATGTCTTCAGCGGCACGAAGGCGGAGCCGTCCTCGCCGGTGCTGAACACGCAGCCGGAGGAAGGGAAGGTCAACGGCTTCGATTTCGCGCGCGATCCGCTCAATGCGAAGCGGCCGATGCAGACGTTCGAAGAGATCATGCGCATGGACGTCGCGGCGCGCGAACAGGTGATGGCGGCGCAGCGGCGGCTGCTCGAGAGCCGATACGATCTCACGCCGCGACTCGATCGATCAGCGACGATGTCGCGCGGCAAGCCGCTGCCGGTCGGACCGACCGCTCGCCTGAAACAGGGTCTGACCTGGGAGCGGCTGGCCTCCATGACGCCCGCGCAGATCCGCGAGCAGAATGCGTTTCCCTATCCGACGCTGCCGCATCCCAAGCACGTCGCGGGAGGGCAAGTGTTCCCGCAGATCCAGATCGACATGTTCCCGCGCCTGCAGCGCTTCGACGTCGACTTCGACCTGCCGGATGCCTTCATCCCCGAATTTCCGCCGGCGATCTTCCTGCAGAACCGGCCGGAGCTCGGCGACGTCTCGCGCGGCGAAGTGGTCTCGATCAACAACTTCCATCGCTTGTTCAAGGACATCGTCACGCCCGTGCAGCTCGACGGTCTGCGCCTGCTGGTGACGCCGTTGCCGCAGGAGGAGTTCAATCCGACCGACGATCGCAAGTCCGCGCAGCCGAGTCTCGGCGTGGCCTGTCTGGACTGCCACGTCAACGGCCATACCACCGCGCAGTTCCACCTCAATCCGGACGATCGTCCGCAGCATCGCCGCTTCCGCCTCGACACGACCAGCATCCGCGGCCTGTTCAATCAGCAGATCCATGGCTCGAAACGCAGCCTGCGGTCGGTCGAGGACTTCACGGAGTTCGAGCAGCGTACGGCCTACTTCAACGGCGATCCGATTCACGCCATGAAGAAAGGCTTCTTCGAGCTGAACCGCGTGCAGGTCAGCCACATGGCGCAGATGCAGAACATGTTCGACTTCCCGCCGGCGCCGAAACTGAATCCGCTGGGACGGCTCGATCCCGCCAAAGCGACGCCGAGCGAGCTGCGCGGCGAGGCGATCTTCTTCGGAAAAGGGCAGTGCGCGAGCTGCCATCCCGCGCCGTTCTATCTCGACAACCAGATGCACGACCTGCAGGTGGAGCGATTCCTCGACGAGCCGCCCGACGGTCCGATCAAGACCTTCACGCTTCGCGGCATCAAGGACAGTCCGCCGTATCTGCACGACGGACGCGCGTTCACGCTGGAAGACACGGTGGAGTTCTTCAATCTCGTGCTCGGCCTGAAATTGAATCCACAGGAGAAGACCGATCTGGTCGCATTCATGCGGCAGCTTTGATGGCGAACGGGGACACAGCCGGCTGGCCGAAGTGGGCGACGCCGCTCATCGCAGGGGCGGCATTCGCGGTCATTGCGTTTGCCGAGTCGCGGCGGCCGCTGCGATCGCGACGCGAATCGAAGCGACGCCGTTTCGCCCGCAATCTCACGACCGCGGCGCTCACCGCGGCCGTGTCGTCGGCGCTGCAGAAGCCGCTCCTCGATCCGGTCGCGGAACGCGTCGAGCGCGAGCGTCTCGGGCTGCTCAATCAGCTTCCGATGCCGCGGCCGCTGCGTACCGCCGCGGGCGTGCTGCTGCTCGACTACACGCTGTGGTGGTGGCACTTTGCGAATCACGGCGTTCCGCTGCTCTGGCGCTTTCACCTCGTGCATCACGTCGACCGCGATCTCGATGTCTCGACCGCGGCGCGTTTCCACTTCGGCGAGATGTCGCTCTCGGTCTTCTTTCGGATGGCGCAACTGCGGCTGCTCGGTGTTTCACGCGCCGCCGCGTCGATCTGGCAGACGCTCCTCTTCGTCTCGATCTTCTTTCATCACTCGAATCTCCGTCTGCCGCACGACTTCGAGCGCCGGCTGGTCCGCTGGATCGTCACGCCGCGGATGCATGGCATCCATCACTCGGATGTTCGCGAGGAGACGAACAGCAACTGGTCGAGTCTGTTCTCGTGGTGGGATCGCCTGCACGGAACGCTGCGGCTCGATGTTCCGCAGGAGGCGATCGAGATCGGTGTGCCGGCCTGGCAGGACGAGGCCGAGGTGACGCTCGGCCGGATCACGGTGCTTCCGTTCATGCCGCAGCGCGACGACTGGGGCAGCGCAGCTGCGGTATCGTTCGGCAATCAAAACAGGAGTGTCGACGATGGCGTTCGATGAACGACTGGCCGATCGCATTCGTGCCCTGACCCACGACAGAATGGACATCCAGGAGCGGAAGATGTTCGGCGGGCTCGCGTTTCTCGTGCGAGGGCACATGTGCTGCGGCATCGTCGGATCGGACCTCATGGTCCGCGTCGGACCGGACGGGTACGAGGACGCTCTGGCCAGCGCGCACGTGCGGCCGATGGACTTCACCGGAAGGCCGTCGAAAGGGATGGTCTACGTCGCTCCGGCCGGCATTCGAACGGCTGGTGCGTTGCGGAAGTGGATCGAGCGCGGCATCAGCTTTTCAGAAACGCTCCCGGCCAGGACCGCCTCTCCGCGACGGACGAAGAGGCGGGTTGCGGCGCCGGCTCGTGCCACGTGACCAGTCCGTCGTCAGCGGCAGTCCGGATGGCCACATGCGCAGCGGCCGTTCTCGGTCTTTCCTTCACGGCAGGACGGCGAGCAGTACCCGTCCGCCTGCACCTCGTTCGCCTGGCAACGACACGCGTCGTGAGCACACTTGGTCATGGCAATTCCTCCTGCCGTGTGGGGCTGCACGGTGGGTGCCTACCGCTTGCGCTTCACGCAACGGCTGCGTCCGGGCGAGCACAGCGTCATGGCCGTGAGATCATCCGCTGACGTGAGTCGTTTTCTCTGGATCTGCGCCGGTGGAGCCGCCGGAACCGGCGCGCGTTATCTGATCGCGCTCTGGTCGGCGCGGTCGTTCGGCGCGGCCTTTCCGGCCGGCACGCTCATCGTCAATCTCACCGGTTCGTTCCTGCTCGGATTCGTCATGCACCTCGCCAGCGTGACCTCGATGCCGGAAACCGCGCGACTGGCACTGACCGCCGGGATGCTGGGCGGATTCACCACCTATTCGGCGTTCAGCTTCGAGACCGCGGACTTTCTGCGGAGAGGACCGTGGCAGTTCGCCGCGCTGAACGTCATCGCCACCGTGGCCGGATGCCTGGTGGCCGTGTTCGCGGGCATCGCGCTCGCGCGCGTGATGCTCGGGCGATAGCGCGCGGCTCACTCCCCGCCGCGCATCCTGCGGCTCAACTTCGCGAAGTTCGCCGGTTCCGGTTCCGCGGGTGCCGCTTCCCCCATCAGCGCCGCCGGTGCAGCGGCGACGGCGGGCTTCGGAGCGGGGCCGTTCAGGAAGTTGTAGAGCAGCGTGCGCTCGCCCGCGGTCATGTCGCGTGTGACCGGCATGAACCGGAAGTTCTCGAACGCCGCTTCATCCGTCAGTTGCTGGATCATCGCGCCGAACGAATAGACCTGCTGCGGGTTGGCGAGGTCGAGCCAGTTGTCCATGCACGGCGCCATCGCCTTCCAGTTCGCGAGCACGCGCGCGTACACGTTGTCCCAACTCGGATCGAGCAGGGCCACGTCGGGATCGGCCGGCAGCGTGCGCACGTACATGAACGTGTTCACCTGCGGATCGATGCCGGACGCCGGACGCACGGGATCGGGTCCGGGCAGCGGCACGTATTGGGTGATGCTGCCCTGCACGCCGGTCACCGGGAAGCGCACGATGCCGTCGTCATCCGTAGTCAACGTGTAGCTGCTTTCCACCGTGCTGCCGTCGGCCGACATCACGCAGATCATCACGTCGATTCCCGCATCGGCGGGCTCGCCGCGGTCGTAGACCTGGAACGCCACCTCGCGCGTGTCGCCTTGATTGATGTAGAGATTCGGGACGAGCGGAAGCGCGCGCAATGCGGCTTCGGCGAGCAGGATGTTTCCGCCCGAGTCGCGGAGCTGCAGATCAGCCTCTCTCGCTTTCTTCGCTTTGTGGCGGTCGACGTGGAGCGTGATGATGCCCGACGTGCGCAGATACGACGGCGTGTCGTATTGCGGATAACCGAAGCTGGCCAGCGTTTCCGGCTCGCCCGTCTTCGGATCGATGGCGACGACGGTCAGCTCGCCGAGATCCTTCTTGACCAGATCGAGTCCGGTCTCGGGAATGCTGTTGGAGAGATCGAGCGTGATGGAGTCGCGCGTGAGCCGCGCGTGCGCGGTAGCGACGGTTTCGGATCCCTGCGCGAGCAGCGTGCGCTCGCACGGCTCGTGGACCGGCTCGTCGCGGCGCCACAAGCCGATGACGCCCACCATCATGCTGCGCGCGGGATTGGGCTGGAATCCGCCGCCATTCAGCTTCGCGATCAGCGCGGTGCTCTCTTCGAGCAGCACTTTCTTGTCGATGATGCCGGGGTTGTCGTAGTAGATCGTGCGGTACGCATTCCACTGCACGGTCAGACCGAGCACGTCGTCGTCGTCCTCTAGCTCGCGCTTCAGCGCCTTCAACGCCGCCGAGTCGAAGGCGTCGACGGTCAGGCCGTCCTTCGCGAAGCACGTCTGCCAGACCACGGATGCGATGCCGGCGCGATAGCCGACTGGATTCCGATTGAAGTTGACGTAGCGCGCGATGAAGCGCGTGCTGCGCTTCGCGGCGATGCGATAGCCGCCGTCGATGCCGAACGTCATCGTGTCGAAGAAGAGCTGCGAGCTGTTCGTACCGTACGGCTCGAGATCGACGAGCATGCCGCTGAAACGCGCCGGCGAACCGACGAACGCATCGTGATGCTCGCAGCCGTGGCCGAGGTCGGCGCCGGTGATCGACGCGTCGTAGAACGTCGAGCGGTGCGTGCCCTGCGGGTTCCAGAACCCGCCTTTCGCGGGCGCGACAGCAGCGATGGCCTCCTTGCGAAAGGCCTCCACCTTGTCCTGCGCGTCGGGGAACACCGGCTCGCTGGAGTTCTCGTCGTAAAAGATCGTGGCGTTGTTGGTGACGATCGGATCCCAGGCGATCTGCCCGCTGAACAGAATGCGCGGCGTTTCGAGGACGCTCATGAGCTGGCTCCGGTAGTGGACTGCTTATCGAGGAAACTCGGTCCCGCCACTTGCGAGGCATCGGCGAGCGGTGTCGTCAGCGCCACCTGCGCGGCCATGCGCAGGTCGAACATCGCGCGTACTGCATTGCCGAGGCGGCCGGTGTCGCCGGTGACGGCGGCGCGCAACTCGTCGACCATGCGCGAATACGCTTCATTGCACGCATCCTGCGCTGCCTGCGCGGCGGGTGGATCGTTCGAAAAATCGTGCGAGCCGGGATCTGCGATCGCGGGATAGACGTCGCTCCAGACGATGTCCAGCGTCTGCGGTCCCCACTGGTATCCGAGCGGATTGTCGGACTTCGTCAACACCAGGTTGCGCCAGCATTCGCCGAATCGATAGAAGTGCGCGATCTCGTTCTGAAAGTCGAGCGGGCTGTCTTCCGCTCCTTCGCCCTCGGACACGATCTCCTCGATCGCAAGATGCGCGTCGGCGTAGTTGTTGATCGCGAACAGCTGTCCGGCGAAAAACTGCGAGTCGTCGATCTGATTGCGGCCCGGAATCCAGGCGCTGGCCGGAAGCGTGGCCAGGAACTTGTCGAGCGCTGCGTAGAACTGTCCGATGGTCACCGCGGCCGGCGCGGCCTCGGCCATCATCAGCGTCTCCACCGGAAAGTCAGGCGGTTTCTCCGGCTGCTCGATGGCCATTCCCTGCGCCATCGCGTCCTCCGAAAACGGCAGCAGATGGATGATCAGCGGGTCGCCGCCCGGAGGTCCGATGTCGCCGGGCAGCGGTCCGGGATAGATGGGCGGCGTCAGTTGCGGGGTGCCGCCGAGCGCGTTGAGGATGTTGCAGGCCAGGCACATGTGAATCATTTCCTGCATCGCCACCGACTTGATGCGGCTCTCGGCCTGAACGTTCTTGCCCGGAGGGATCGAGAACATCGCGTAGAGATACGGCGGCAGCGTGCCGAATTCGACGCCGATGGCGGTCTGGAGCATCGCCCATGCATCCTCGACGGTGGCGATCGTCTTCCATTGCAGGTGAATCATGATGTTGTCCCAGCCTCAGCCGTATGATACTGCCGTCATGAAGCACAAAATCTCTGCCGCCCTGATTCTTTTCGTGCTTGCAGGCTGCGCGGACCGCGCGGCGATCTATCAGACCTACGGCGTGCACAACAAACCGAGCGTCAGTCCATGCGCAACGCCGGACTGCCGTTACGTGCGCGGTCCGGGCGAGCCCGCCGATCCGGTCTATCCGGAGTACTGGACCTCGCCATGGACGATGTATCGCGTGTTCAACAACTACGTGGACCACTCGCCGCCGTACGACGGACGTCCGCCCGCTCCGTTGCGCGAAGGGATCGACTACGAGGTGTCGTACGGCGCGTCGTATTACGACTCGACGTGGCGCGGCGCGACCGGCTCGGGCGCGATGATGGAGCACTACGAGAAGCGCTGCCTGCCGATCTTCCCGATCTCGAATCACTTCACGTGCTCGTTCATCTCGCTGGGCGACGTCGCATACTTCGTGACCTATCCCGAGGACCGGCCCGCGGACATGCCGCCGGTCTGTCTCTTCTCGCCGGCCAATCATCCGCCGCGCCGCGATTTCGTCAGTCATCTGCCGTACAGCTCCGGCGACAGCCAGCGCCTCGGCAACGGCGCGCAGGGCTATTCGTTCTGGATCGACGCGGAAAGCGGGACGCCCGTGCAAACCGGCGCGAGTCCGGATCGCACCGCCGATCAGGACATTTTGTTCGGCTATGCGTTCGCGCCCGTGAACGGAGTGATGCAGCCGCAGTCGTTTTATTTTTCGGGCTATCCGCTGCCGCCCGCGAACGCGCCGATCGTGAGCCAGAACTACACGAATTTCACGGCGGCGAAACCCGATCCGGCGAAGACGTGGGATCAGGTCCGCCATCTCGACATCAGCACGCTGCCGAAGTGTCAGTTGTTCGATCCTCCTTCGAGCTCGGAGGAGTTGCTGCAGGGGACGAAGCGCGCGCCGACGTGGAAGGACATCGGGCGCGGCAAGCGCCGCTGAGATGACGTGCTAACCTCCGCGTCGTGTCGCGCCGCACAGCGATCCTGATCGCAATCGTCATCGGCATCGCAGCCGGCAGCGCGTCCGCGGTGATTCCTCATTCGATCCGCTTCCGCGGCGTCGGCCTCGGCGACATCGGGCTGCCCGTCACCGGCGTCTACGCGTTTCAGCACGGCGGATCGCCGTATGAGCTGCGGTTGCGGGGGACGGCCGCGCCGCTCTATCCCTTCACCACGATGGTGCTCCTCTGGCCGCTCACGTGGTTACCGATGAAGCTCATCGTTCCGGCGTTCATCGGTCTCGCGTCGGCTGCGCTCGCGTATGGATTGACCCATCAGCAGAAAGCGTGGCGGCTGCTGCTCTTTCTCTCGCCGCCGTTCTGGGCCGCCATCGAATCGGTGCAGTGGTCGCCGCTCGTCACCGCGTCGCTGCTGTTGCCGGCGTTGCTGCCGCTTGCGGTGCTGGCGAAGCCGCAGCTCGCGATCGTGCCCGCGATCAACGGGCGCTGGTCGCTCCGCACAGTCGCCGCGACCGTGGCCATCGTGCTGATCTCGATCATCATCTGGCCGGCGTGGCCGATCGAGTGGCTGCGGAAAGGCAACTTCCACACGTTCGTCGGATTCTCACCGCTGCTGGTCGTGCCCGGCTTTCTTCTGATCGCCGCCGCGATTGCGTGGCGATCGCGCTCGGCGCGCCTGCTGCTGGCGATGTCGCTTCCGATGCAGCGCTATTTCTACGATCAGCTGCCGCTGTTCCTCATCCCGCAGAGCTGGCGCCAGATGGTCGTGCTCCTGGCGACGTCATGGTGCGCGGTGGGCGTGGCGTGGTGGCGCGGCTGGTATGCGATCGGCTCGGGAGTGCAGACGCGCGCGGGCTTCGCGGCGGTGGTCGTCGGTACGTTCCTGCCCGCGCTGGCGATGGTGTTGCTCGAACACTATCGAGCTATTCGCCGCTCGCCTCGCGAATGAAGGCCAGCGCCTGCGATCGCCGCTCGTGCCCTTTGAGCTTGCGCGCAATCTCCTGCAGCGACTCGTACAGCTCGGCGCCGAACGCTTCGCGCAGCCGCCGGTCGTAGCCAGCCTCGTCGCGCGCGCGACGTTGCCGTGCGCGCCACTCGGCGGTCCAGAACTCGTCGATCCGCTCGAGCAGTTGCCGCTCCGCGAGGCGCGACCATTCGCCCGCATCGAACCAGATGCCGCGGCAACTGCCGCAGCGCTCGAGATGGATCGTCAGATCGTCGAGCTCGACTTCCGCCCGGCTCATGATCGCGCGGTCGAGCGGACAGCGTCCCGTTTGCGGATCGTGGTCGTCCTGCTGTTTCGCCGGCTCTCCGGAAACGATCTCCTCGTCGAGCAGCTCCACCAGCATGCGCGGGACGAACATGCCTCCGCAGCCGGCGCACTTATAGGCACCGCGCGGCATCGGAGTGAGCTCGTCGTCCGACTTCGGGCAGATTCGTTTCATCGTTTTCTATTGTGCGGTCACGACCACATCATCGAACGCCACGCCCCAATCCGCGATCGTGCTGTCGGAAGTGAAGCGGAAGCGCACCTTCACATTGCTCTGGCCCGCGTACGCATTGAGGCTGAGCGAGACCTGCGCGGCCCACGATGGATATCCGGACGACTGGCCGGAGACGCTGCGGATCTGCGTCCAGCTCGTGCCGCCGTTGGTCGAGACTTCGACGCGGAAGAAGTCGTAGCCGGACTCGGTCTTGTACTTGTTGTAGAACGTCAGCGTCGCCGCGGTCTTGCCGGCCAGGCTGAAGGACGGCGAGACCACGCTCCAGTCGGCGCTGTTGAGATACGTCGAATAGCCGACGTTCGACTTGAAGCGCTTCGCGCCGCCGTGCGAGTCGGTGGACGTTTCGATCGCCCATCCCGAGCCCGTGTTCTTCGTGAATGTCCAGCCGAGGGCGCCGCTCTCCGCGCCTTCGTTGATCAGCGTCACCGGGACCGAGCCGCCGGTCGTGGTGAACGAGCGCTGCACCGATGCCGGGCCGGCGCCGCACGCGTTCTTCGCGACCACCTTCCAGTAATACGTCGTCGACGCGGCGAGGCCGGAGACGGCCTTCGATGTGGAGGATGAGTTCGAGTGGAATGGCGGCGTGGTGGAGGTGCCGAGGTAGAGATCGTATGAAGTCGCGCCGGAGACGGCGGACCAGGAGAGCGTCGGCGAAGTCGAGACGCCGGTCGCGCCGGAGGCAGGGGAGCTCAGCCCCGGTGTATTCGGCAGCGTGCACGATGACGTGCCCCAGGTGATCCACATCGGCGCGGACCAGACGTTGTTGCCGTCGGCCTGCACCGCGAGGACGTAGTAATACCAGGTCTCGCCGGACGTCTTCGGCGCGAGCGCCGCGCTGAGCGTGGCGCTGCCGGTGTTCGACGCGACGATGGTCGCTGCAGCGCCCGGCGCGGCATTCGTGCCGGCGCGTCCGCCCCAGATCTCGATCTTCTGCACGCCGTCACCGGCCGGATCGCTGACGCGCACGTACACGCCCGTGCTGGCCGAGGCGTTGAAGCTGTCACCCATCACGCGCGTGCCGTCCGCGGTGCGATAGATCAGCTGGACGTCGCGATCCTGCGCGGCGAAGAAACGTCGCGCGCCATACGCGGCCACGAGCGACTGCTGGTTGAACGTGGTGCCGTTCGGAATCAGCACGCCGGTGCGATTCGGCGTGGCGTTCCCATAGTTCCAGCAGTGATTGTCCTGATGCGCCTCGGGCGCGATTTTCCATCCATACGACAGCGCCTGGTTGTACCGCGGCACGTACGTCGAGCCGCCCGGCGCGAACGACGTGGACGTGCTGAATGCCGGACCGGAGATGATCGACAATCCGCGCATCACCGCATCGCCATCCGCGCTGCGCGTCCAGCTCCCGAAGTCGCTGCTGTTCGGATGGTTGAACGTACCGTATGAGCCGTACGTCCCCTGGTTGTTCTTGATGGCCGTGTACAACGGCGGGTAATTCGATTTGGCGGTGAGCACGTGATACGGCTCGCCGGTCCACGACATCAGCTGCGATTGGTTGTAGATGTTGATGTGGCCGCCGCCGCTGATCACGCCCCACTCCATGCCGAACAGTCCGACGAACGATCCCGGCACGGTGGCGGTCTGCGCGGCGGTGAAGCCGGCCGTGTAGCGCGACATCACCGACGAGGCGCTGCAGCCCGAACAGGCTTCCTGCATCAGGTGGTTGTGCTCGACGACGGCCAGGAAGTCGACGCTGCCGCTCGTCTTCGCGTAGTTGAACGCGTCCACCGGTTGCGCGCCGCCCGCATAGCCATAACGCCCGGACTGGCAATCGCCGGTGGGCATGCCGCCGTCGCTCCAGATCGTGTGCGCGTGGGTGGTGCCGTAGAAGAACTGATACGGGAACGCCGGATCGATCGACGCCGCGAGCGTACCGATCCCGCGGCGCTCGCGCTCGGTGAAGAGCGCGTCGTAGCGGCCGGCGCGATCGACGACCACGCGCACTTCCGAGCTGCGCGCGTCTTCGTGCTGGGCGTCTTCGACACGCTCGCTGGAGATGGCGCGCGGGCGCTGGCGCAGCGCGCTCATTTCGATCGCGTACTCGCCGTCCGCGACCGGCTGGCCCGTGTCATCGCGTGCGTCCCACGTCGCGCGCACCTCCGTCTGCACGCCGGGGACGAGGTTGGCTGCGCCGCGGCGCGTGGCGACGACCTCTCCGGTCTCGACCGAGCGGATCTCGATGCGCCATCCGATCGCGCCGCGCGCGTCGTCCGAGGTGTCCTCGATGATGCCGACGATGCGTGTGGCGCTGCGATCGCTCGCGGCGGGATTCACGATGTACGGCCGCGCGGCAGCGTACGCGGAGAATCCGGCGTGGCATTCGTCGGCTGCGAAAACGGGGAGGGCGAAGAGAAGGACAACGAACGAGAGGACGGAGGCCGGGAAAACGCGCATGAGCACTCCTCAGCGATAAGCGTCACTTTTTATCGTGACAGTTTCACATCCAGTTTTTCGGGGCGCGCGTACGATAACACGGCCCGCGCGCAGTGGTCGCTGATTTGCAGTTCACGCAGGCCATGGAACGCTCGCTCGATGGGATGGTCGTGGTCGTCACCGGCGCTTCCAGCGGCATCGGCCGCGCCACCGCGATCGAGCTCGCTTCATCGGGCGCGACTGTGGTGGTGACCTCGCGTGATGCTGTCGCGCTCGATGAGGTGGTGCGGGAGTGCGAGGCCGCGGGCGGGCGCGCGGTGGCACTTCCGGCCGACGTCACGCGTGAGGAGGAAGTGGAGGCGGTCGGGCAGCTGGCCCTGTCGCGATTCGGCAGGATGGATGTCTGGATCAACGACGCCGCGGTGGCGCTTTTCGCGAAATTCGAAGACGCGCCGTCCGATGTCTACCGCCGCGTGATCGAGACGAATTTCTTCGGCTACGTTCACGGCGCGCGCGTGGCGCTGAAACACTTCAAACAGGCGCATCGCGGTGTGCTGATCAATGTCGCCTCCGTGACCGGCGGCGCTCCGCAGCCGTACACGAGCGCGTACGTGGCCAGCAAGTACGCGGTCCGCGCGCTGTCGTCGTGCCTGCGCATGGAGCTTCAACTCGAGCGCGAGCGCGACATCCACGTCTGCAACGTGATGCCGGCCGCGATCGATACGCCGCTGTTCCAGCACGCGGCGAATTACACGGGCCGCACGCCGAAGGCGCTCGATCCGGTGTACTCACCGTTGAAGGTTGCGCGTGCGATCGAGGCGCTGATCCTGAAGCCGCGCGCGGAAGTGGTGGTCGGGAAGGCAGCGCTGCTGGTACTGGCGAACGCGCGCATGGCGCCGCGGACGTACGAGCGCACGATGGCGCGCTATGTCGAACGGAACCATCTGCAGGATCGTCCCGCGCGCGCGACGAGAGGAAATCTCTTCGCCACGATCGAGCCGAAAGCGACGGTCGGCGGCTGGCGCGAGCCCAGCACGATCACGTCGAAAGTACGTCGCGGCGCATGGCCCGCCGCGTTTGCCGGAGCGGCCGTGCTGACCGCACTCGCGCTCGCGGCGGCGAAGCGACGCGTATCGAGAATGGAGGAGCTCAATGACTAAAGATGAGATTCGCAAGCATGGTGACGTCACCGAGTACCGACCGAACCGCGATGACGTTTCAGGCGGTCGCGACAAGTCGGTGCAGACCGAAGCCCTCGGTGCCGAAGGCCTGGACAACTTCGCGGCGACGAGCGCGTCGAGCGGCGGCGCAGCCGGGCGCATCGAAGATGACGTGCGCAAACCGAACCGCGCCGGCGGCGAGCGCGATGACGTGGATCCGGGGTTGACGCGCTGAGGTGATGCAGGGACGGCCTGAGCGGCCGTCCCTGCACGGGAACGTCAACTACCAGATGCGGACGCGCTCTTCGGGCTTCACGTAGTTCTTGTCGCCTTCCTTCACGCCGAACGCCTCGTACCAGGCGTCGACGTTACGGAGCGGCGCGAACGCGCGGATCATGCCCGGCGAATGCGAGTCGGTCATGACGTACTGGCGCAGCGCGTCGTCGCGCATCATGGTGCGCCACACCTGGGCCCAGCCGAGGAAGACGCGCTGGTCGCCGGTGAACCCGTCGAGGACCGGCGCGGGCTTGCCGTTCAGCGAGATGCGATACGCCTCGAGGCCGAGCAGGATGCCGCCGAGGTCGCCGATGTTCTCGCCCATGGTCTGGCGGCCGATCACGTGGATGTTCTCGATCGGCAGCGGGAACGCCTCGTACTGCGCGCCGAGCCTGGTGGCCTGCGTTTCGAACTTCTGCGCGTCTTCGGAGGCCCACCAGTCGCGCAGCACGCCGTCGCCGTCCGACTTGCGGCCCTGATCGTCGAATCCGTGCGTGATCTCGTGACCGATCACGCCGCCGATGGCGCCGTAGTTCACGGCCGGATCGGCCTGCGGATCGAAGAACGGCGGCTGCAGGATCGCGGCCGGGAAGACGATTTCGTTCTTGGCCGACGCGTAGTACGCGTTGACGGTCTGCGGAGTCATGCCCCACTCGCCTTCATCGACCTTCTGGCCGATGCGGCTCACGTCGTAGGCCCAGTCGAACTTCGCCGCGCGCTCGGCGTTGCCGACCAGATCGCCTTCCTTGACCTCGAGCTTCGAGTAATCGCGCCACTTCGACGGATAGCCGATCTTGACGCCGAACTTGGCCAGCTTCTCGATGGCGCGCGTCTTCGTCTCCGGTCCCATCCACTCCAGGTTCTGGATGCGCGCCTTCATGGCCGCGCGGAGATCGGCGACGAGCTTCTCCATCTTCGCCTTCGAATCGGCGGGGAAGTACTCGGTCACGTACGTGCGGCCGATCGCCTCACCCATCGAGCGTTCGGCGGCATCGACGGCGCGCTTCCAGCGCGGACGCTGTTCCTGCACGCCGTTGAGGAACTTGGAGCGGAACTCCCACTGCGTGTCGACGAAACGCTTCGAGAGCAGCGGCGCCGCGTCGTCGGTGACGTGAAACGCGGACCACGCCTTCAGCGTCGCGACCGGCGTATCGGCGAAGAGCTTCGCGATCTTCGGCATGGCCGTGTTCTGACGGATGACGGCGCGATCGGCTTTCTCGACGCCGGCGGCTTTGAAGTAGAGCGCCCACGGGAACCCGGGCGCGTTCTTCTCGAGCTCCGCGACGGTCATCGGGTTGTAGGTCTTGTCGCGATTGCGGCTCTCGGCGCGCGTCCAGTGCGCGTCCGCGATCTTCGTTTCCAGCTCGACGATGGCGGCCGCATTCGCGTCCGGCTCGTCCCAGCCGGCCAGGCGGAGCATGTCGGCGACGTACTTCTGGTAGCGCTCTTTCTGCGGCTTGAAGTTGTCGCGCAGGTAGAACTCGCGATCCTGCAGGCCGAGGCCGGCCTGCGACATGTAGAGCGCGTAGGTTTCGGGATTCTTCTGGTCGTCGAACACCGCCAGACCGACGAACGAGCGGCCGAAGCTCGACGGCGACCGCGCCATCAGCCGCGCGACGTCCTCGTGGTTCTCGGCTTTCCTGACCGCGTCGAGGTGCGCCTGGATCGGCTTGCGATCGAGCTTCTCCGCGGTGGCTTCATCGAGGAAGGTGCGGTAGACGGCGGCGACCTTCGCTTCGTCCGTGCCGGCCTTCAGCTTGTCGTCCCCCGCCCAGCGGTCGAGGATGCCCCGCACGCGCGCCTCGGAGAGATCGCGCAGCATGACGAACGCGCCGAAGCTGGTCTTGTCCGCGGGGATGGTCGTGGAGTCGGCCCACTTGCCGTTGACGAAGCGGAAGAAGTCATCGCCCGGCTTGACGGTGCGATCCATCCCGTCGAGGTCGACGCCCCAGGTGCCATACCGTTTGGCGGCAGTCGCGGAACGTTCCTCCGCGCCAGCCACGAGTGTGAGTAGCGTAAAGGCTGCAATCAGAACAGTTCTCATCAAATCGTTTCCTCTCCTTGAATAGCGATCCTGAGCATGACCGGATCTTCGAGCTTTTCCATTGGCCAGATCGTGTGATCCTCATGGAACGACCGCAGGCCGGGGTTGGCGATGAAGTAATAGTGATCACCAGCCAGGGCGCCGGTGGTCGGGATCTCGAACAGACGATTACCGGATTCGAGGATCTCGACATTCCCGTTTGCCGGATCGACGCGGATCACGCGCGCCTTGCCGGTCGTGTTCTGGATTCCGATCAGCTTGCCGCGATGCATCGAGAGGCCGTCGATGCCGCCGAGGAACGACTTCGATTCGATGCGTGTGCGTGATTGATCGGCGAGATCGAAGCGCGTGATGCCGCGGAAGTCGGCGACGTAGAGCGCGCGCTCATCCTCGGAGGCGGCGATGCCGTTCGGATAGGCAAAGTCTTTGGCCCAGAATTCGAGTGTCGTCGCGCCGGGAGCGAGTCGCACCACGCTGTGGCTGCCCATGTCGGTCGCGAAAAGGCTGCCGTCCGCGAGCAGCGTGAGGTCGTTGAGCATCCCGCCGGATGTCTCGATCGTGCGGACCAGATGGCCGTCGCGCAGGTCGTAGGCAGCGAGCATCGAACGCTCTTCGCCCTTTTTCCAGCCGCGCATTTCGGGCGTGGTGCTGCTGATGACCCAGAGCAGACGTCGCGTTGCGTCGACTTTCATGCCGAGGCCGCCGAGCATGCCGTCCTGTCCCTCGGCCACGAAGTCCGTGGTGCGGCCGTCCCGGGCGACGCGCAACACTTTGCGGCGATAGATGCCGCTCACGTAGAAGACGTCATCGACCGGATCGTAGGCGATGCCTTCCGGGACGAGATCGCGCTGATTCGCGAGCGTGAACGCGGTCTCTGCGTTCGCGACGCGCGGAACGCGTGCATCCAGTTTTGCGGCGATGGCGCGGAACGCGCGCGTGTTCGTGTTGCGGAAGCCGTCGGCCGCAACGCCGTAGTCCCATCCGAGCTCGTCGAGCCGCGTCAGCCACTTCACGACGCCGGCGGAGTCGCGCGCTTTGTCGTGTTGCGTGGCGAGGATGTAGATCAGCGGCTGATGCGTGGGATTCTCTGCGACCGCCTTCGTGATCTGCGCGATCGCTTCGCGAGTGGCTTCGTCGACGACGTACGGCTGGCGTGACGCCGTGCAGGCCGAGGTGAAAGCAACGATCGCGACGAGGACGAGAGCGGCGGCGCGTTTCATCGCCGCAGAGTGTAGAGGCCGGCCTCCCGGCCGGCCGTCACACTCGGGTAACTTGTTACTGTCCTGCTGCTGCCTGCGAAAATGGTGAACCATGGCCGACACTCTGAAGGGATTCTTTTCACCGGCACTGGTGCGCCGATTGGCCGGCACCATCGCACGCGTGCATCCTGCGTTTCCGGAGCGTGCGTTCATCAAAGCCGCGACGTCGGGTCTGGAGCAGTTGGAACTGCTCGATCGCGGCAGGCACATCGCGCGTGTGCTCGCGGCGCAGTTGCCGAAGGAGTATCCGCAAGCGATCGACGTGCTGCTTCGCTCGCTCGGCCCGGAGCATGCGACGGACGAGCTTCTCGGCGTCGGAATGGGGCCGTTCTTCTATCTGCCGCACACGATCTTCGTGGCCGAGCACGGACTGGCTCACTTCGATCTCTCGATGCGCGCGCAATACGAGTTGACGAAGCGCTTCAGTGCGGAGTCGAGCATCCGCGCCTACATCGCGCACGATCCGGAGCCAACGCTTGCGACTCTTCGTGAATGGGCCACCGACGCGAATCCGCACGTGCGCCGTCTCGTATCGGAAGGGACCCGGCTCCGGCTTCCGTGGGCCATGCGCGTGGCGTGGCTCGATGCGCATCCGCAACGCGTTCTCGATCTCATCGAACTGCTGAAAGACGATCGGTCGACACTCGTCCGTCGCAGCGTCGCCAACAATCTCAACGACCTCGGCAGGGTTCATCCGGAGCTGCTCACCAGCACCTGCGCGGCCTGGCTCGAAGATGCATCGCCCGAGCGCCGCGCACTGGTCGAGCACGCGTTGCGCAGCGCCGTGAAACGCGGCGACGCCGCCGCGTTACGCCTTCTCGGGTATGGGACGAAGGCAGCGGTGGCAGTAGAAAACATCCGCTTCGATCCACCGCGCGTGAAGATCGGAAAACGCGTAACGATGCATTTCGCGGTGCGCAGCACGTCATCGAAAGCGCAGGAGCTGCTCGTCGATGTGAGGGTGCATTTCATTCAGGCGCGCGGCACCTCGGCGAAGGTGTTCAAGATCAAACGCGTGACGCTTCCCGCGCGAGGAACCGTGGAGCTCTCGACGAGTTTCTCTCTCGCCGTGCACACGACGCGCGTTCCGCGTCCGGGCGCTCACGTGGTGGAAGTCATCGTGAACGGCGTCGCGTATCCCGCGGGTTCGTTCGAGGTCAGTTGATGCTCGCGCAGATCTCCCGCATCGCCTCCGTCGTCGCCGCATCGGCTCGCGTCCGGAGTTTCGCCGTCGTTGCTGTCTTCGCGTGCACGAGTGCGTTTGCGCTCGACGCGCATCGCACGATTCATCAACTGCATCACACGGCATGGACGGCGAAAGATGGCGCGCCGAGTCAGATCAGCGCGCTCGCGCAGACCACGGACGGCTATCTCTGGATCGGATCGGCGCGCGGGCTCTTTCGATTCGATGGCGCGCACTTCGAGCTGTACATGCCGAAGGAAGGCGTGACGCTGCCGTCGCACAACAGCTATGCGCTCACGGCCACGCCGGATGGAGGCCTATGGATCTCGTTTCGGCCATCCGGTCTGGGATTTCTGAAAGACGGTCGCATGACCGTTTATACGCGACCGGAGGAGTTGCCGCGGTCGCAGGTATACGTGCTCGCTTGTGACGGCGATGGCCGCGTGTGGGCCGGCACGCATGACGGCCTTGCGTTGCGGCAGGGCTCGCGATGGATCGAGATCGGAGCGGAGTGGAACTTCACGCCGTCGCGGGTTCGCGACCTCGTCATCGATCGGGACGGCTCACTGTGGGCAACGACGGAGACGCAGTTGCTGGTTCTGCGCAAAGGCGCGAAGCGATTCGACGTGGCGGACTCGCTGCACGATTTCGCATGGATCGCACAGGCGAAAGACGGACGGATGTGGATCAACGAGTACTCCCGTGGCGTGCGCAGCATCGGCGGTGCGGCGTTCGCGGTGCACGAGCTCGGCGAAGAGATTCTGTTCGATCGCTCCGGCTGTCTCTGGTTGACGGTGAACGGACAGGGGATTCGTCGCGTGCGATTCCCGAAGAACATCGGCGAGGCGCCTGCGATCGAGGAGTTCCGCGAAACAGGCGGCCTGTCCAGCGATCTGTCCTGGCGGCTGCTCGAAGATCACGAGGGCAACATCTGGGTCGGTGGTGCAAAAGGGCTGGACCGCTTTCGCCACAGTCACTTCGTGGCGGTTCCGCTGCCGCCCGACCATCTGAAGCTGACGCTCGCGGCGGGGGAAGGCGGCGAAGTGTGGGCGGCCAGCGCCGCTGCGCTCGCGATCGCGCGTGTGCGCGCGGATGGCACCGTGGTCACCATCCCGGCGAAGCAGACCTCCAGCGTTTTTCGCGATGCCGGCGGCGTGCTGTGGTGGGGCGGCAACTTCGGGCTGTGGCGGTTGCACGGCGATCGCGTGGAAACCTTGCCGTTTCCGAAGGAGCTGGCCGACGAATGGCCGTGGGAAATCTTCCGCGATGACACCGGTGGAGATTTCTGGCTCGGTCACGGAGACTTCGGACTGATCCAGGTGCGCAATGGCGTCTACGAACGCAAGGCGCATCCGACGGGCATTCCCGATCGCGTTCCGAGCGCGACGTATCACGATCCGCAAGGACGGATCTGGTTCGGCTACAAGGGCAATCGGGTCTGCGTGCTCGAGCGCGGCCGCACGCGTTGCTTCACGAGCGCTCACGGGATCGATATCGGACGCATTCGCGTCATCCGCGGGCGCGGGCCGCATTTCTGGTTTGGTGGGGAGCTGGGACTCGCTGTATCGAATGGAGCGGCGTTCCACCCGGTCCTGGCATCGGGCGGCGAGCGATTCGGTACCGTCTCCGGCATCATCGAGACTGCCGACGGCGCGCTGTGGCTGAACGAGATGCGCGGCGTCGTGCGCATCGCGGCCGAGGAGGTGCGGCGCGTGCTTCGCGACCCGCGGCATGTCATCGCGTTCGAGCGCTTCGATCTCCTCGACGGATTGCCGGGAGCGCCACAGATGAACTGGACCGTCTCGACCGCGGTCGAGGGGACGGACGGCCGTCTCTGGTTCGCCACCGACAACGGTCTTGCGTGGATCGATCCGTCACGGATGACCCGCAATCGAATGCCGCCGCCGGTATCGATCGTTTCGGTCGCAAGCGGCGACCGGCAGTACGCCGCGCGGCCGAGAGTCGCGTTCCCGGTCGGGACGCAGAACCTCGAGATTCGCTATGCGGCGCTCAGTCTTTCTGTGCCGGAGCGCGTGGCGTTCCGCTACATGCTCGAAGGAGTGGACGAGGAGTGGCAGGACGTTGGCACGCGGCGAGAGGCGTTCTACACGAAGCTGCGGCCCGGGACGTATCGCTTTCGCGTGAAGGCGGCCAACAACGACGGCGTGTGGAACGAGAACGGCGCGTTCATCGACCTCGATCTGCCGCCGGCGTTCTATCAAACGACATGGTTCATGCTGGCATCGCTCGTCGCCGTGATCGCGCTGGTGCTGCTCCTCAACACCTTGCGTATCCGCCGCATCGCCGCGAGGATGCAGCGGCTGAACGACGAGCGGCTCGACGAACGGATGCGCATCGCGCACGAATTGCACGACACGCTGCTTCAGGGCGTCGCCAGCGCATCGATGCAGCTGCACGTCGCGCACGACCGCATCGGCGCCGACTCACCAGCCAAAGCGCTGGTGAGCAACGTCGTCGCATTGATGCAGCGCGTTGCCGAAGAAGGAAGGCTTGCCGTGCAGGGTCTGCGTCCCGCAGGCAGCGACCGCTCGCTCGAGGATGCGTTCGCGCGCGTGAAGCACGAGGTTGCGTCAGCACAATCAACGGCGTTCCGCGTCGTCGTCACCGGACACTCACGGCCGCTGCATCCGCTCATGCGTGACGAGATCTTCCGCATCGGGCGCGAGGCGCTCACGAATGCGTTTCTTCACGCCGGCGCGCGAACCATCGAGGTCGATCTCGAATATCTCGGGACGCAACTGACGCTGCGCATCCGCGATGACGGACGGGGTATCGATCCGAACGTTCTGCAGGCCGGACGTGAGGGACACTGGGGATTGGCCGGTATGCGCGAGCGAGCGGAGCGCATCAGCGCGCGTTTGCGCGTGTCGAGCCGTGCCGGTGCGGGCACTGAGATCGAGCTGATCGTGCCGGGGACGGCGTATGTCCGCTCAGTCGGGAATCGTGATCTCCCGCCGCCCAAATAAACGCGCGTCGATCGAGAAGGCGCCCGGCCCGAGGAGGATCAGCGCGGCCGCGACGACCGCCACTTCGAGCAGAGGCGCCGCCGCGGCAAGCGCCGTCGCCACCGCAAGCGTGCCGGCGATCGGAGTCATGAACCCAGCCGCAAGCGATGTTCCTGCGATGAGCTGGAGGATATTCAGCGCGAGGCTGGCGGCGGTTGGATCGGAAGTCGTGAAGATGGAAGAACCGCGCACGAGCAATGTCAGGCCGACGGCAATGCGCAGCAGCAGAAGGCCGGCGCCGGGCGTTCCATGCGGAAAGATCGAGAATAATCGTTGCACCGTTGGACCATAGCGGGATGCGGCCGCTGGCGAATCACTGAGAGGAGGTATTTCACAACTGGATGATTCCGCGGCGGACGCCGATGGCCACGGCATCGGTCCGGTCCCTGGCCCGCAGTTTCTCGAGAATGTGCTTCACGTGCACCTTCACCGTCTCTTCAGTGATGAAGAGCTGTTCGGCGATGTCGCGATTTCGATTGCCGCCTGACATCGCGCGCAGCACGTCGAGCTCGCGTGCGGTGAGCGTCTCGTCAGTCCTGTGTTCCGCGAGATGCGCCGCGATCTCCGGCGGAATGCGTTTGAGGCCGGCATGCACGTCGCGGATAGCGGCCAGCAGCTCGCCGGGCGGCATGCTCTTGAGCATGTAACCGCACGCGCCGGCCTGCAGCGCGCGCTGGATCTGCACGTCGCCTTCGGCGGTGGTGAGCACGAGCACGCGCGCATCCGGGAACTCGGCGCGAATGGCGATCAGCGCATCGACGCCGCTCATGTCCGGCAACCGCAGATCCATCAGCGTAACGTCGGGCTTCTGTTCGCGGAACCGTGCGATCGCATCGCGGCCATTGGCGGCCTCGGCCACCAACTCCATCTCCGCGTCGTTGCGGATGAGCGTCGCGATTCCCTCGCGCAGCAGAGGATGATCGTCGACAGCGAGCAGGCGGATGGAAGTCACACTCGCTCCATACGCCCGCGGAGGAAAAGGATCAAGCCCTACTTCGATTTAACTCCATCGAGGGACTCGCGCCGAAAAACAAACACCGATCATGCGTTCATGCGCAATGCGATCACTGCAATCGAGACCCTCGATGAGTTGCTCGACGCGCATGCGACCGCATTCGGGCGCGACTTCATGCCCTATCGCAATCACACGTACCGGGTCGTGAATCGATGCGTTGCGCTTTCTTCCGGCGCAATGATGCCCGTCGAAACGCATCTCGAAGATCGCCATCGCCGCTGCCTTCCACGACTCTCGGTATCTGGGCCGACGGCACGTTCGATTATTTTTCGATCTGGCCCAGCACGGGGTTTCACGCGCGGCTCGTGCAGTTCTCGGTCGCGAGACCGCGAACGATCCGTGGAGTCCGCTGCCGATGCTGCGCCTGTAATCAATGAATGGAGGAGGAAAGTATGCAGACCAGGACGGTGGTGTTCATCCATGGAAACTTCGTGTCGAAGCATTGCTGGGACGCATGGGTGAGGCGTTACGAGCAGCGCGGCTACACGTGCGTCGCGATCGCATATCCGGGACGCGAGGCATCGGTGCCCGCGCTGAAGAACGCGCATCCCGATCCGGCGCTGCGCAAGCTCGGCCTGCGCGAGGTGATCGATCATCACGTGCGCATCCTCGAGGCATTGCCGGAGAAGCCGATCCTGATCGGTCATTCGTTCGGCGGCTTGCTGACGCAGATCCTGATCGGCCGCGGACTCGGCGTCGCAGCCGTCGCCATCGACTCCGTTCCGCCGATGGGTGTGCTGTCGCTGGAGTGGTCGTTCTTCCGCGCGACGTGGCCGGCGCTGAATCCGTTCGCAGGCAACGCTCCGTACTTCATGACGTTTGCGCAATGGCAATACGCGTTCGTGAACGGCATGGCGCTCGCGGAGCAGCGCGCCGCGTATGATGCGCAGACGGTCCCGGAGTCGCGACGCCTCTCGCGCGGTGCCCTCGGCCCCGATGGACGCGTCGATTTCAAGCGCCAGCGTCCGCCGCTGCTGGTTATGGGCGGCGAGCTCGATCACATCATGCCGGCCTCGCTGAGCCGCACCATCGCGCGGCGGTACCGTAACGCGCCATCGATCACCGAATACAAGGAGTTCGCCGGCCGGAATCACTACCTGATCGGCGCGAAGGGCTGGGAAGAAATCGCCGACTATGCGCTGGAATGGGCCGAGCAGAAGCAGGAAGCCGGCGAATCGGTGCCGATGCGCCGCGCCGGCTGATCATTCAAATTGCAGCCGATCGGCACTCGGTCTGCTGCCGCTTCGCTGCGCAGCTTTCGCGAGGGAGCGCTCATCTCGAGCGGCGGCGCGTTTCATCGCCGCAGAGTGTAGAGGCCGGCCTCCCGGCCGGCCGTCACACTCGGGTTACGTCAGTTACTGGCCTGTTGTGGCGCCTGGATGTGGATCTCGACGCGCCGGTTCATCTGACGGCCTTCCGCCGTTTCGTTGGTCGACTTCGGCCGTGCTTCGCCGAAACCGTAGACGATGATCTTGCTGGAGCTCACGCCCCCGTCGATCAGATAGTCGGCCACGGCCGCCGCGCGATTCTCGGAGAGGCGCTGGTTGTACGCGTCGGAGCCGGTCGAGTCGGTGTGGCCTTCGACGACGATACGGTTGTCCGGATACTGCCGGAAGTTCGCCGCCAGATCATCGAGCGTGTCGCGCGAGCTGCCGCGCAATGCATACGAGTCCGTATCGAACAGGATGTCGTTCGTCAGGCGGACGCTGATCTCGCCCTCGGACGGCCGCGTCACCTCGACCCCCTCGATCTGCCGCAGCTCCTGCTCCTGCTTGTCCATCCGGCGACCGACCGCGGCGCCTACGGCCGCGCCCGCCGCCGCGCCGATGACCGCGCCCGTGCGATTGCTGCCGGACTGATTGCCGATGACCGCACCGGCCACGCCGCCGATGACCGCACCGATGACCGCGCCGCGCTTGGTCTTCTTGTTCGGATCGTCGTCGGTAGTCGCGCAGGCGAAGGTGAAGGCGGCAATGAGCACCAGTACAAGTGTTTTGCGAATCATGTTCATGAACCTCCCAGTTCTAAAACCCCCCTCACCCTTGCCCTCTCCCCCGAGGGGGAGAGGTTGGGTGAGGGGGAACTGAGCGTCGTCCCTTTCAACATCGGTACCGCATCCACATCCGTTTACGCGTTGGCGCGGACGTAGATCTCCACGCGGCGGTTCTGCTGACGTCCGCTGGAGCTCGAGTTCGAGGCCTTCGGGCGCAGCTCGCCGTGACCGATCGCATCGAGGCGCGACCCGCGAACGCCGAGGTCCTGGAGATAGTTCGCGACGGTGTCGGCGCGGCGGTTCGAGAGGCGCTGGTTGTACGCTTCCGAGCCGACCGAGTCGGTGTGGCCGGCCACGACGATGGTGGTGTCGCCGTAGCGGTTGAACACGTCTGCCATCTCACGGAGCTCGTCACGCGAGGCCGAGCGGAGGCTGGACGAGTTGAAGTCGAACAGGATCTCGTTGCGCATGGTGACCTTGAGCTCGTCTTCGTCCGTTCGGGCGACGTCGATGCCTTCGATCTGGCGCAGCTCGCGCTCCTGTTTGTCCATCATCGCGCCGACGATGGCACCGGTCGCGGCACCAACGACGCCGCCGACGACGGCTCCGCGCTTGGCGTTGCCCGAGCCGCGGTTGTTGTGAATGATCGCTCCGGCGATGGCGCCGGCGACGCCGCCGATGACGGCGCCCTTCTTGGTCTTGTCCCGTTCGCTGGCGACATCCGCAAACGCGGACGTGGCCAGGAGGGCGATGAGCAGGCTTGCGATGAACTGTTTCATGATCTGGTCTCTCCTTGTTTCTGCCGACCATTTCGCAACGGCCCTGCCACACCGCAAATAACTACGGAAGTAAAGGATCGAAGGCGGGGTCAGGCCTTTCTTTCGGTGTAGGATGGCGCGCGCATGGCGGCCGGCCGGACCTTACGCGATGAGCTTCGTAACCTATTGCATTACGGGCCGTTATCGTTTCGCGATTTCATGGAGCTGGCGCTGTATCACCCCGAATTCGGGTACTACGCGCGGCGCGAAAACCCGGTCGGAAAGCGCGGCGATTACGTCACTGCACCCTCGTTGAGCCCGGTTTTTTCGTTCGCGATCGCCAGGCTCTTCCGCGAATTCATGGGTCGTTGCGAGGGCGAGGTGTGCTCATTCGTGGACATCGGCTGCGGCGATGGCGAGCTGGTCCGGTCTGTCGCTGCATCTATAGATGATGAGAGGGCGAGATTTTTTGGAGTGGATCGCGCGCTGGGGAGGGTGTCGCGAGAGATGCCTCTCACCCGGCCTTCGGCCACCCTCTCCCCGCAGAGCGGGGAGAGGGCTGGGGTGAGGGGCGAGTTCGTCCGCACACTGGATGAGGTCCCGCGCGACGGCACGCACCTCATCTTCTCGAGCGAGCTCTACGACGCGATCCCGTTCGCGCGCCTCGTGAAACGCGGCGAGCATCTGCACGAGCTGTATGTCGCCGAGCGCGATGACACACTCGACTGGAGCGAGCACGAGGCGTCGCCGGTCTACGACGACTACTTCACCTCGCGCGGAATCGAGCTGTCCGAGGGGCAGTTCGCGGACATCGCGGTGGAGTGGGAGGCGTTCCACGAAGACGTCGCGCGCTTCGTGTCGCGGGGATTGATCGTCACGCTCGACTACGGTTTTCCCGGTGACAAGCTCTTCCATTCGCGTGTACGGCGATTCGGAACCGCGGCCGCGTACGCAAATCATCGCGTGCATCGCGACCTGCTCTCGGATCCCGGCGGGCAGGATCTCACCGCACACATCAACTTCTCCGACCTGGAGCGCGCGGGCGAGCGTCAGGGCGCGCGAACGCTTTTCTTCGACCGGCTTGCGAAGTTTCTCCTCTCGATCGGCATCACCGAGCACCCGTTGTTCAGGCCGGTGCACGAGCTCGAGGTCGCCTCGGCCGAGGAGGGGATGGCGCTGATCGAAGCGCGGGATGAGGCGCGGCGGCTGGTCCTCCCCGATGGAATGGGTGAAGATTTGCGCGTTCTGGTTCAGGCGAAGGGTGTTAGTTTCGAGAATTGGTTGTTTCAGCGGGTGCTTTTTTGAGCCGCGATAGCCGTTGACTCTGCGAAGCGGCAGTCTACAATTGCGGCCGGTCGGAAACCTCAGCGAGAAAAAGATGGCTAACTATTCGGTGCTCCTCGTCGCCGCGCTCATCGTTATCTCGGTGCCCGTGCTGACCCTGTTCTTCCTCGCGCCGCTGGTCCGGGCGTCGAAGGCGAACAAGGTGAAGCTCGAGCCGTACGAATGCGGCGTGGCTGCGACCTCCCTGGCCTTTGATCACCGCTTTTCGGTCCGCTACTTCCTGATCGCGGTGCTCTTCATCGTTTTCGACGTGGAAACGGTGTTCCTCTTCCCGTGGGCAATCCGGTTCAAACAGCTCGGCTGGTTCGGAGCTGTCGAGATGGCAATCTTCCTTGCGATTCTCCTGATCGGTTATTTCTATGCCTGGAAGAGGAAGGTCCTTACATGGGTCTGATCGAGGCACGTTTCGAGTCGAACGTTCTCACCTCGACCGTCGACAAATTCTTCAACTGGGCCCGTAAATCTTCTCTTTGGCCGATGCAGTTCGGCCTGGCCTGCTGCGCCATCGAGATGATGGCTGTGCTCGATCCGCGCCACGACATGGCCCGCTTCGGTGCCGAGGTCTTCCGCGCCACGCCGCGGCAAGCCGATCTGATGATCGTCTCCGGCACCGTCACCGAGAAAATGGCTCCGATCGTCCGCCGGCTCTGGGACCAGATGCCCGATCCGAAGTGGGTGATCGCCATGGGTTCGTGCGCCACCTGCGGCGGCCCGTATGACACGTACGCCGTGACGCAGGGCGTCGATCGTCTCATTCCGGTCGACGTCTACATTCCCGGATGTCCCCCTCGCCCCGAGGCGCTGATCTGGGGACTGATGGAGCTGCAGAAGAAGATCGAGAAGATGCACATCCTCCGGAAGGGTGGCGAGGCGTACGACTTCGCGCGCGAAGCGGTACGCGACTCGCTCCGTCCGGCGCATGAAGGTCCGGCGCTGCGTGCCGAACAGGCGGCGCTCAAGCAGGCGCCCATCTCCGGCGTCAAGCGCGTGCCGGCTCCTCCTGCCGCTCCCAAGGCTGCGCCGGCGCCTGTGGCTGCGGCACCGGCCGCGGAAGGTGAAGTCACTCAGGCCGAGATCGAACAGGCCGCCGCTCCCGAAGTGGCGCCGGGCGATGCCACCGACGGCGCTTCGCCGGCTGCTCCGTTCCATCGCGAAGACCTCATGCTCTCCGAGCGCATGCAGCTCGCGAACGAGATGGGCGGCAAGTTCGAGACGAAGCTGTTCGCCGCGATGGCGCAGACCGACTGCGGCGCGTGCGGATGGGACTGCGAGGGCTACGCAAACGCGCTCGCCACCGGTGAGACCGACGACATCTCTCTCTGTGTTCCCGGCGAGTCGGAGACGCTCGACATGCTGGAACTGCTGATGAAGGAAGCGGGGAAGTCGTACTCCGGCACGTAAGGAACTCGCGAAATCATGTCAGAGATCACTCCGCCGAGCTCTCCTCCTCCCGCGCCAGCGCCGGCTGGGCCACCTGCTGCGCCTGCATCCCGCAGCGTCGACGAGATCAAGAACGATCCGCTCGTCGCCTCCGCCGTTTCGCGAGCCGGTGAGGCCATCACCGGCGCGAGAGAACAGGTTGGCGAGATCACGCTCTTCGCCGATCGCGACCGCATCGTCGAGGTCTGCCGCGCGTTCAAGGCCGACGGCTACGTCTATCTCGTCGACCTCTGCGGCGTCGATTACTCGAAGTTCCCCAATCACGCCGGCCCGCGATTCGGCGTCACGTACACGCTCTACTCGTTTCAGAAAAGCGCGCGCGTGCGCATTCGCGTCGCAACCGATGAGGACGAACCGGTTCCCTCCGTCACGTCCGTCTGGAAGACCGCCAACTGGCACGAGCGCGAGACGTGGGACATGCTCGGCATCACGTTCTCGGGCCATCCCAATCTCGAACGCATCCTGATGTGGGAAGGCTTCAACGGCCACCCGCTGCGCAAGGACTTTCCGGTGCGCGGCATCGACACCGGCGCGCGCATCTATCCGGAAGTGTTCCCGGAGGGCGGCGGTCCGAAGGCGGGATCGACGGGCAAAGATGTGAAGGACGTGAACGTCTATAAGGGCGAGTGGAAGCGGTACGGAACGTGGCCTGCCGCGCAAATTGGCGGTGGGGCGAAACCGGCCGCACCGGCAGCGCCGAAACCCGCGCCCAAGCCCGTAGCGGCGGCGCCCGCGCCCGCCGAAGATGCAGCAGAGGAGGACGCGAATGTTTGACGTCCACGAGATGGAGGTCAACTTCGGCCCTCAGCACCCGTCGACGCACGGCGTGTTGCGCGTGCTGCTGAAGATCGACGGCGAGCGCATCATCGATGCGAAACCGATCATCGGCTACCTCCATCGCGGCACCGAAAAGCTCTTCGAGCACATGGCCTATCCGCAGTGCATCCCGCACACGGACCGGATGGATTACGTCGCCGCCGCCACGAACAATCTCGGCTTCGTCGAAACGGTCGAGAAGCTCCTCGGCGTGACGAAGCAGATCCCGAAACGCGCCCAGCTCATGCGCGTGATGCTCTCCGAATTGCAGCGCATCTCGTCGCACCTTCTCTGGCTGGCCACGCACGCGATCGACATCGGCGCGATGACGCCGTTCTTCTACACCTTCCGCGAGCGCGAACAGATCCTCGATCTCTTCGAGAGCTACTGCGGCGCGCGCCTGACGCTGAACTGCATGCGCATCGGCGGCATGCCGGACGATCTTCCCGCGGGCTGGCTCGACGATCTCGAGGCCTTCTGCGACAAGTTCGATCCAGCCATGGACGAATACGAATCGCTGCTGACCAACAATCGCATCTGGAAGAAGCGCACCGTCGGCATCGGCGTGCTGTCGCCCGAGGAAGCGATCGAGTGGGGCATCACCGGCCCGCCTCTGCGCGGCTCGGGCGTGCAGTGGGACCTGCGCCGCGCGCAGCCATACGAGTGCTATCCCGAGCTCGCGTTCGAGATCCCGATCGGCAAGAACGGCGACACGTACGATCGCTATCTGGTGCGCGTCGCGGAAATGCGGCAGTCGAACTCGATCCTCAAACAATGCATCCCGCTGATCAAACAAACGCCCGCCGGCGACATCAAAGCGAAGATCTCGAAAGTGGTCCGGCCGCCGGAAGGCGAGGTCTATCACTCGATCGAATCGCCGAAAGGTGAGATCGGCTACTACATCGTTTCCGACGGCAAGACCCAGAACGCGTACCGCTGCCACGTGCGCCCGCCGAGCTTCGTCAATCTGCAGGCGCTGCCGGCGATGTGCAAGGGACACCTGGTGTCCGATCTCGTGGCGCTGATCGGAACGATCGACATCGTCCTCGGAGAGGTGGATCGATGAGCTTTGAAGTCGCAAAGTCTCAAAGTCTCAAAGTCTCAAAGGTCGCAAAGATGGTCGCGCGCATCGTCCCTTTGAGACTTTGCGACTTTGCGACTTTGCGACTCGCTCCACGGGAGGCGACCCGATGAACAAAGCGCTGCTGACCTACCTCGTCTGGCCGCTGGTGAAGTTCATCATCGCGTTCATCATCGTGCAGGCGATCGTCGCGGCGATGAACTGGGTGGAGCGCCGGCTGCTCGGTCTCTTCCAGGCGCGCCTCGGACCGAACCGCGTCGGGCCGTGGGGCCTGCTGCAGATCATCGCCGACCCGATCAAGTTCCTGCTCAAGGAAGACATCGTTCCCGCGCGCTCCGAGAAGATCGCGTACTTCCTCGGGCCGATCCTGCCGCTGCTGCCGGCATTCATCGTCTTCTGCCTGATTCCGTACGGACCGCCGCCGACGTTCACCGTCACGCGCGTCAATGTCGGACTGCTGCTGATCCTGGCCCTCACTTCCACCGCCGTCTACGGAATCATCCTCGGCGGCTGGGCATCGAACAACAAGTACTCGCTGATGGGCGGACTGCGCTCTGCCGCGCAGATGGTCTCGTACGAAGTGCCGTTCGGACTGTCGATCGTCGGCGTGCTGATGATCACCGGCTCGCTCGACCTGGTGACCATCGTCCGCTACCAGGAAATCAACGCCTGGAACTTCCTCCCGCAGATCGTGGCCTGCTTCATCTTCCTCGTGTCGATGAACGCGGAGAACAACCGCACGCCGTTCGATTTGCCGGAGGCGGAGTCGGAGCTCGTGGCCGGCTATCACACCGAGTATTCGGCGATGAAGTTCGCGTTCTTCATGCTGGCCGAATATTCGATGATGATCGTCAACTCCTGCCTGATCGTGACGCTGTTCTTCGGCGGCTGGACGCTGGGCATGTTCGACCTCGGACTGACCACCGAAGTGCTGCGCGGCATGGGTATCTTCGGCGGCATCCTCGGCGCGGCGATCTTCTTCACCAAAGTGATGCTCTTCCTGCTGATGTACGTCTGGTTCCGCGCCACGTTCCCGCGGTTCCGCTTCGATCAGCTGATGGACCTCGGCTGGAAGTTCATGATCCCGCTGGCGCTGGCGAACATCTTCGTGACCGGCCTCTTCATCCTGGCAGGCCAGGAGCGGCTGATGTACTGGATCGGTCTCGGCACGATCGCCGCGGCGGCGTTCTATCTGTTCCGTCCGAAACGCGCGCCCAAGACAACGACGCAGAAGGTGGCTCATGCTGGTTGAGTATCCGAAGCCGCGATGGTCGGATAAGTTCCTGCTCCTCGATCTGCTCGAGGGCCTGAAGACGACGCTGCGCGAGCTCTTCAAACCGAAGGTCACGGTGCGGTATCCCGAGGAGCGCATGGAGCCGGCGGATCGCTTCCGCGGCATGTTCAAGTTCTCGTATGACCGCTGCATCGCGTGCAAGCTGTGCGCGGTGGCGTGTCCGATCGACATCATCTACATCGACGTCCACGACGAGATGATCGAAGAAGCGGGAAAGAAGAAGAAAGTCAAAGTCCTCGACCGCTACGACATCGACGTGAAGCGGTGCATGTTCTGCGCGCTCTGCGAGGAGGCGTGCCCCACCAAGCCCAAATCGATCTGGCTGACCACGAAGACGTACGAGCTGGCCAGCTACGACCGCAACGATCTCTACTTCAACATGCAGCAGCTGGAGTACTGGGACGATCGTCCGCGGTACACCGGCCTGCCGGAAGAGGAGGCGAAGCCGAAGCTGCCTGGCTCGGATGACGACCAGAAGCTTCTGAATGCCTGACCTATGGACAGCGTCACTTCACAGCTTCCTCTTCTCGTCTTTCTCGTGATCGGCACGATCGCGGTCGGTGCGTCGATTCTCGTGGTGGCGATGCGCAATCCCGTGCACTCGGCGCTGTTCCTTCTGCTGACCTTTCTTTGTGTGGCGGTGCTGTTCGTCCTGAAGTCCGCCGAATTCGTCGCCGCGGTGCAGGTGCTCGTCTATGCCGGCGGCATCATGGTGCTGTTCCTGTTCGTGGTCATGCTCATCAACTATCGCCATCTGCCGGAGGAGAAAGTCCTGTCGCCGGCGTGGCTCGGCGGCATCGGCGTCGGACTGGCGATCCTGGTGTTGATGATTTCGCTGGTGCGCACGGGCGCGTATCACGAGCCTGCCGTCGATGCCGACCAGAAGCTGACCACGGTCAGGGAGTCGTACATCACCGCGCACCCGAGCGATCCGAACAAGCTCGTGCGGCGGACGCGCGATCGCGAGAATCGCAATGCCGAGGCGGTGGCGATGGCGCTGTACACCGACTATCTGGTGCCGTTCGAAGTGGCCTCGCTGTTCCTGCTCGTGGCCATGATCGGAGCCATCGTGATCGGCAAGCGCGAGCTCACCGCCGAGGAAGAGGAAGCGACGCCGCAGTACATCCTCGATCGCGCGGAGACGGAGAAGGAAGTGAAGGAGTCCATGAGTGCCTAGCACCGCTCAATATCTGATGCTCTCCGGAACGCTGTTCGCGGTCGGCCTGATCGGGGTGATCGTGCGCCGCAACATGATTACGGTGCTGATGTGCATCGAGTTGATGCTCAACGCGGTGAACATCAACCTCGTGGCGTTCTCGCATCATGTCGGCAACCTCGAGGGCCAGGTTTTCACCATCTTCGTGATCTGCATCGCCGCGGGTGAAGCCGCGGTCGGACTGGCGATCATCATTCAGCTGTACCGGCTGCGCGGCACCGTGAACGTCGATGAAGCGAGGACGTTGAATGGATAAAGCGCTACTGGCGGTGGTCCTGCTGCCCGCGCTCGGCGCGCTGATCAACGGCGTGCGCGCGTTCGCGAATCCGCACGCGCCGAAGAACAAAACCATCACGAACGTCTTTGCGCTCGGCTCGACGGCGTTCTCGGCGCTGATCGCCACGTTTTTCGTCGTATTGCCGTTCCGCGGCCATACGGAGCCGCTGCAGTTCTCGTATTACGAATGGATTCCGGCCGGAATCGGCGCGGTCGGAAGCAGGATCGCGAACTTCTCGATCGATCTCGCGTTCCGCATCGATCCGCTCTCCTGCACCATGCTGATGATCGTGACCTGGATCGGATTTCTGATCCATGTCTACGCCACCGGCTACATGTCGCACGAGAAGGGCTACACGCGCTTCTTCACGTATCTCAACCTGTTCATGTTCATGATGCTGCTGCTCGTGCTCGGCGCGAACTACATCGTCATGTTCGTCGGCTGGGAAGGCGTGGGACTCTGCTCGTACCTGCTGATCGGCTTCTATTACGACAAGAACTTCGCCGCCGACGCCGGCAAGAAAGCGTTCATTACGAACCGCATCGGCGACTTCGGCTTCATCCTCGGCATTTTCCTGATCTTCAATACATTCGGCAGCGCGGACTACGCCAAAGTCTTCGCCCTGGCCGCCGCGGGCGGTCAGACGCAATACGCCGGCATCGCCACGGCCATCTGCCTGCTGCTGTTCGTCGGCGCGTGCGGCAAGTCCGCGCAGGTTCCCCTCTATGTGTGGCTGCCGGACGCAATGGCCGGTCCGACGCCTGTGTCCGCGCTGATCCATGCGGCCACGATGGTCACGGCCGGCGTCTACATGGTGGTCCGCTCGAACGTGCTGTTCCGGATCGGCGAGGACGCGATGCTGGTCGTCGCGATCGTAGGCGCCATCACGGCGATCTTCGCCGCGTCCATCGCCCTGGTGCAGAACGACATCAAGAAAGTGCTCGCGTATTCGACGGTCTCGCAGCTCGGCTACATGTTCATCGGCGCGGGGGTCGGCGCATTCACGGCGGCGATTTTCCACGTCATGACCCACGCGTTCTTCAAGGCCTGTCTCTTCCTCGGCGCCGGCTCGGTCATTCACGGCTGCGGCGGCGAGCAGGACATGCGCAAGATGGGCGGGCTGAAGAAGTACATGCCCCGCACGCATCTGACGATGCTGATTGCGACCATCGCCATCGCCGGCATCCCGCCGCTGGCCGGCTTTTTCTCCAAAGACGAGATCCTCGCCAATGCATTCAGCCATCACAAGCTGATCTGGATCCTGGGCGTGATCACCGCGGGCATGACCGCGTTCTACATGTTCCGGCTCTATTACATGACCTTCCACGGCACGTACCGCGGCGCGCACGTGCAGGGGATCGAGGAGTCGGAGCCGAAACACGCCGGACACGATCTGATTCCGTCGCATCCGCACCTCGATCAGGGCGATGCGCATGCCGACAAGGCGCACGGCCATCATGCCCATTCACACGACCCCCACGAGTCGCCGTGGAGCATGACCGGCGTATTGAGCGTTCTGGCGTTGCTGTCGATCATCGGCGGATGGGTGGGCTGGCCGGCGGCGATCGGCGGTCCGCATCCGACGCTGTTCCAGCGCTGGCTCGCGCCGGTGCTGTTGCCGATCGAGGGAGCGGCGTTTCATTTCCACGAAGCACCGCATTCGGTGGAATGGATTCTGATGGCCGTGTCCATCGGAGTAGCAGTCCTGGGTTGGTTCTTCGCTCGACGCTTCTATGCGCTCGACGCGCATTGGGCGACTCCCACGCGCCTGGCCGGCAAGTACGCGCGGATCCATCGCCTGCTCGAGAACAAGTGGTGGGTCGATGAGCTCTATAACAAGACCGTCATCGCCGGAACGCTGGCGTTCAGTCGCGCACTGTGGTGGTTCGATACGTGGATCGTCGACGGGATCGTCAATGGCACCCGCCACCTGACGGTCTTCGGTTTCGCGCACGGATCGTCGCTGTTCGATAAGTACGTCGTGGACGGGATCCTGGGCGTGATCACCGCGGGCATGACCGCGTTCTACATGTTCCGGCTCTATTACATGACCTTCCACGGCACGTACCGCGGCGCGCACGTGCAGGGGATCGAGGAGTCGGAGCCGAAACACGCCGGACACGATCTGATTCCGTCGCATCCGCACCTCGATCAGGGCGATGCGCATGCCGACAAGGCGCACGGCCATCATGCCCATTCACACGACCCCCACGAGTCGCCGTGGAGCATGACCGGCGTATTGAGCGTTCTGGCGTTGCTGTCGATCATCGGCGGATGGGTGGGCTGGCCGGCGGCGATCGGCGGTCCGCATCCGACGCTGTTCCAGCGCTGGCTCGCGCCGGTGCTGTTGCCGATCGAGGGAGCGGCGTTTCATTTCCACGAAGCACCGCATTCGGTGGAATGGATTCTGATGGCCGTGTCCATCGGAGTAGCAGTCCTGGGTTGGTTCTTCGCTCGACGCTTCTATGCGCTCGACGCGCATTGGGCGACTCCCACGCGCCTGGCCGGCAAGTACGCGCGGATCCATCGCCTGCTCGAGAACAAGTGGTGGGTCGATGAGCTCTATAACAAGACCGTCATCGCCGGAACGCTGGCGTTCAGTCGCGCACTGTGGTGGTTCGATACGTGGATCGTCGACGGGATCGTCAATGGCACCCGCCACCTGACGGTCTTCGGTTTCGCGCACGGATCGTCGCTGTTCGATAAGTACGTCGTGGACGGGATCGTCAATGGCGTGGCAGCCACGGCGAAAGGCGGTTCGATGATGTTGCGCCGCGCGCAGAGCGGCCTCGTTCAGAACTACGCACTGGTCATGGGCGGCGGCATTGTCCTGATCGCCATGGTGTACCTGTTCATGAAGCCGTAAGGGAGAAGAGAGTGGGCATTCTCAACATCATCACGTACATCCCGCTGGCCGGCGCGCTGGTGATCCTGTTCTTCGTGAACAAGGAAAACGGGCGCGCGATCCGCATCGCCGCCACGGCCACGGCGGTCATCGATTTCCTGGTCTCGCTCTATCTCTGGCCGAACTTCAATCGCGCCGGCACGGGCGACGGTCTGTGGCAGTTCCGCGAGATCTACGAGTGGATTCCCTCTCTCGGTGTGAAGTACGACTTCGGCATCGACGGCATTTCGATGCTGCTCATCCTCATGACCACGTTTTTCGGCATCATCGCCGTGGTCTCGTCGTACAGCGCGATTCATCACCGCCAGAAGGAGTACTACACGCTGCTGCTCATGCTGCAGACCGGCATGATCGGCACGTTCTGCGCGCTGGACTTCTTCCTCTTCTACGTGTTCTGGGAAATCATGCTCGTGCCGATGTACTTCATCATCGGCATCTGGGGCGGCTCGCGGAAACTGTACGCGGCCATCAAGTTCTTCCTCTATACGCTGGCCGGATCGGTGCTGATGCTGCTGTCGATCCTGGCGTTGTATTTCTTCAACGACGGCGGCATTTCGTTCCTGAACATCGCCGGACTCGGCAACGAAGGCACGTTCAGCGTGCTGCAGTTCCACAAGATCGGCCATCTCATTCCGCCCACGCTGCAGTTCTGGATCTTCCTCGGCTTCTTCTTCGGCTTCGCCATCAAAGTGCCGATGTTCCCGTTCCATACCTGGCTGCCCGACGCACACGTCGAGGCGCCCACCGCCGGCTCGATCATCCTGGCCGCGGTGCTGCTGAAAATGGGCACGTACGGATTCGTGCGCTTCGCATTGCCGATCCTGCCTGACGCGACGAAAGAGCTGCTCCTGCCGATCGTGGTGCTGTCGCTGATCGGGATCGTGTACGGCGCGCTCGTGTCGCTGGTGCAGAAAGACATGAAGAAGCTGGTCGCTTATTCATCGGTCTCGCACCTCGGCTACGTGATGCTGGGGATGTTCGCGCTCAATCCGGCCGGCCTCAATGGCTCGGTCATCCAGATGATCAATCACGGCATCTCGACCGGCGCGCTCTTCCTGCTCGTGGGCATGATCTACGAACGCCGCCACACGCGCATGATCGCGGACTACGGCGGACTGGCGAAGCAGATACCGATGTACGCGGCGCTGTTCCTCATCGCGGCGTTGTCGTCGATGGGACTGCCGGCACTCAATGGATTCATCGGGGAGTTCACGATCCTGCTCGGCGTCGCGAACTCGACCGCCTACGGCACGATCACCTACGCGGTCATCGCCGCCGTCGGCATCGTGCTCGGCGCTGCTTATCTCTTATGGCTGTATCAACGCGTATTCTGGGGGCCTCTCGATAATCCCGCGAATGCGGCCGTGCCGGACGTCAATCGCCGCGAGCTCGGGATGATGCTCGCGCTCATCGCGCTGATGGTGTGGATCGGCGTCTATCCGAAGCCGCTCTTCGACATCATGAAGCACCCCGTCGATTACGTCGTGCAGAAGGTCGATCCGGAGTACTTCACGAGGGAACAGTTGACGTATCCCGCCACGCCGGCCGCTCCCGCTGCCGATCATCACGAGGTCGCCGCGAAATGACGTGGGGCGACACGCTGTACCTGCTTCCGGAGATCATCATCGCCATTGGCGCGTGCCTGTTGTTGATCGCGCCGGTGTCCGGCTTCCGGAACCAGCCCGGTACGGCGAAGGTGTCGATGCTGATACTGCTGGGCATTACGGCCGTGTCGGTGTTCGTCTGTTCCTATCTGGTCCAGAACGTCGATCAGACGGTGGCGTTCGGGCGGATGTTCGCGCTCGACGCGTTCTCGATCTTTTTCAAGTTGCTGCTCATTGTGACCATCGCCATGGTCGCCCTGTTGTCGGACGGCTACCTGCGCCGCTCGCCTTACGCAGTGTGGGAGTATTACTCGCTGCTCGCGTTCGCGCTGTGCGGGATGATGTTCATGGTGTCGGGGACCAGTCTGGCGACCATTTACGTCGGCCTGGAGCTGATGTCGCTCTCCAGCTACATCCTGGCCGGGTATTTCAAGAACGAGCAGAAATCGACCGAAGCGGCGATGAAGTACTTCGTGCTCGGCGCGGTCAGCTCGGCCATCCTGCTGTACGGCATTTCGCTGATCTACGGCGTCACGAGCTCATTGAATCTGCGCGACATCGCGGACGCCATGTCCACGCTGGTCACGAACGACGCGTTGATGTTCGGCATCATGCTGCTGGGAGCGGGGCTCTGCTTCAAGGTTGCGGCGGCGCCGTTCCATGTCTGGACGCCCGACGTTTATGAAGGCGCGCCGACTCCCATTACGGCATTTCTCTCCACCGCATCGAAAGCTGCCGCATTTGCGATCTTCGCGCGCATCTTCTACGTGGCAATGCATCACTTCCGTCTCGACTGGCAGACCGTTCTGGCGACGATCGCGGCGCTGTCGATGCTGGTCGGCAATCTCGCCGCAATCACCCAGGACAACGTCAAGCGCATGCTCGCGTACTCGTCGATCGGACACGCGGGCTACGTGCTGCTGGGCATCCTCTCGGTCAGCGAGATGGGATTGCGCGGCGTGCTGGTGTATTCGGTGGTCTACGTCTTCGCCTCGCTCGGCATCTGGGCCGTGGTGCTGATGCTCGAGCGCCACGAATATGCCGGCGAGCGGGTGGAAGACTTCGAAGGGCTGCATCGCCGCGCGCCGTTCCAGGCGCTGGCCATGGTCGTGTTCCTGCTCTCTCTCGGCGGCATCCCGCCGACGTCGGGATTCATCGGCAAGTACTTTCTCTTCTACGCGGCGGTCGGCGCCGGGTACGGCTGGCTGGCCGTCATTGCGGTGCTGATGTCGGCCGTCTCGATGGTGTACTACCTGCGCCTGGTCATGGCCATGTACTTCCGCGACGGCCAGGAAGCGGAGCTCGCCGGCGGATTCGCGCTGAAGTTCGTCGCGGTGGCCTGTCTGGCGATCACGCTGATCCTGGGAATCCTGCCCTCTCCGTTGATCGATCAGGCGAAGCTCTCGGGCGCCGGCGTCGCGAAGCGGATCGCCAATGCCGGACGATAAGGACAGACGCGAATACCGTCAGATGTTCGAGGCGTCCGCCCTCGCCTGGATGTTTCCGATCGCCATCGGCCTGGGCGCGCTGTGGGGGTGGGGGATGGACAAGCTCTTCGGCACCTGGCCGTGGCTGACGATCATCTTCACCATCTTCGGCGTGGTGGCGGCGTTCATCAATCTCTTCCGCATCGGCCTTCGCGAATGACCGAGGAGCCGGCCTGGTATGACCGGGAGACGCCGCGTGACGTTCTGCGGCGCATCAAGCGGACGGCGCTGGCGGCGGCGGCCGTATTCGCCGTTTTCTGCGCGATTTCGGGCGGTTTTCGCGGTTTTCTCGGGTTGACTTGCAGTGCAGCCGTCACTATGATCAGCTTCCTTTGGTTGGAGGAGGTAGTTGATGTTCTGCTCCAACCTTCGGCACACCTGCACGCTCGGAGGCTGACCGTGCGCACTCTGGCGCGCTTCGCTCTCCTCGGGGTGGCGCTCACGGTCACGATCATCATTGCTCGTTTCAATGCGTTAAGTGTGTTGCTGGGATTCTCGATCATCGTGGTGGGAATCTGCGGCGAAGCTCTGTACTCGCTGTACAGGTCTCTCGCCGGCTGAGAGGTAGCTCGAAGATTCAATGGAACACGAACACTCAATCCTGTACGAGCCGTTCAATGCGATCGCCAAGCCGATCCTTGGTTTCGCCGTCCCCGATCACGTGATCATGGCACTGCTGGTGCTGCTGATCAGCGCCATCGTCTTCCCGCTGGCTTCGCGCAAGTTCAGCAAGGACAATCCGGGCGGTTTTCAGCAGTTCCTGGAGATCATCGTCTCCGGCCTGAAGGCGCTGCTCGAAGACATCGTCGGCCACGGCGCGTCGCACAAGTTCCTCTACATCATCGGCGGCTTCGCCTGCTTCATCTTCGTGTCGAACATCTTCGGTCTGTTCTTCTTCCTGCAGCCGCCGACCGGCAATCCGAACACGACCTTCGGACTGGGACTGACCGCGTTTCTCTACTACAACTACCAGGGCATCAAGACGCAGGGCCTCGGGCATTACCTGAAGCACTTCATGGGACCGATGCCGCTGCTGGCGCCGCTGATGCTGCCGATCGAGCTGATCGGCCACTTCGCGCGCATCCTTTCGCTGGGCATGCGCCTCTTCGGCAACATCTTCGGTGAGCACACCGCCACCGGCATCTTCATGGGCATGCTGCCGTTCGTGCTGCCCTGGCCGATGATGGGCCTGGGCATCTTCGGCGCGTTCCTGCAGACATTCGTCTTCATCATGCTGACGATGGTGTACATCGGCGGCGCCGTCGCGGCTGAAGAACACTAGATCCGACATTCAAGACGCAAATTCATTTGCAATTTCAAAGGAGGAGAATCGAGTGAACAAGAAGCTCATCTTTATGTTCGTCATCCTGGCGCTCATGACCGTTTCGGTCTTCGCGCAGGAGGGCGGTGCGGACGCGGCCACGACCGCCACCACCGGCGTGCGCTGGGGCGTCATCGGCGCTGCGTTCGTGCTCGGCATCGCTGCCGCCGCGGGTGCCATCGGCCAGTCGCGCGCCATCGTTGCGGCCTGCGAAGGCATCGCTCGCAACCCCGGTGCAGCCGGCCCGATCCGTCTGGCCATGATCATCGGTCTTGCGCTCATCGAGTCGCTGGTCATCTACGCGCTGCTGATCGCGTTCTTCGTCTACCAGCTGTAAGAGATCCGGAACCGCTGAGAAAAAGCCCGGCGCCTCACGGCGCCGGGCTTTTTTGCGTTCGGGCAGCGTCTTTGCTGAGTTCGACGGCGGAGGTACCCCGTGAACTGGTTCAATCTGTCGTTCATCGGCTGGCTGATCGTGATCATCGCCCTGGCGCTCATCGCCTACAGATTCGACGTTCCCCCGTTCTGGATCGGCATCGGCGCGCTGCTGCTGGTCGGCGTCGGGATCATCACCTCGGTGAAGCACTCGAAGCCGCGCATCTGAGCCCGGACGCATCGCGCAAAACAAAAAGCCGGCGCAACGCGCCGGCTTTCCCGTGATGGTTCGAGATCGATTGGATTATTGGTCCGTGAACATCCGCTGGAGCGCTCCGACGGCCGCACTCTTCGAGACTTGCTCGTCGAGAGCGATGACCAGCCGGTCGCTCCACTTGCCTTCGCTCAGGATCACGTACTCGAGGCGCTGTTCGGCAACCGTGTAGAACGCGGCGCGGTTGCCGTTTCCGAATACGGAGTCGATCCGGGCGTCCGCGCCGACCCTGAACTTCGGAGCGCCGAATCCGCCTTCGCCCTTGCCGACCGGAACGCGCAGGCGTCCATCGGCGCGGGCGCCGCGCGACGGCGTGAAACGCACGCGGCGGAAGCTTCTCGTCGCAGGATCGCCGAACACGAGCGAAACGCTGTCTTGCTGCGGGGAGCTGATGATCTGCGGGTGTTTGTAGACGCTGGGATCGACGTCCTCGGGACCAGGTGCCGGAGCGGCGAACGGATCGATGAACTCGCGCAGATCGACTTCCGTGGCATCGACGACGCGGCCTTTTTCGATCGGCAGCATCCAGTATTGCGCGCTGGAGATGCCGGTGCTCGTGCTGAGCTCCCACCACGTGGCGTGAATCGAGAGCGCGGCGGACTGCTCACCGTTGTCATCGCTGACCTTGCGAGTCACGGCCACGCGGAGATTCTCGCGGTAGTTATACGGCGACCCGAATGCGGTCGCTTCCGACCAGGTGCCGTCGCTGTCGCGCGCGCAGAAGAGGAGCTGGTTGTAGAGGAAGCCGAAGTGCTGCACCCAGAACACGAACATCGTTCCGGATTCGGGATCGTAGCCGAGGAGACCGTTGATGTGGCTGCCGCTCTCCATGGACGCGGGAACGATTTCGCGCCGGATCTCTTCGCCGCGACGCTCTGTCAGCACGAGATGCTTCGAGGCCTTGCTTTCCGAATCGGCCGCGGGAACCTCGGACGCGATCGTGTACAGCGCGCCGGTCGGGCTGAGAATCATGTCCGATACCTCGGCTGCAGCCGCCGATAGCGGCAACAGCAGCAGCGCGAGGATCAACACCAGTTTCTTCATAGTTTGAAATTCACCATCGACCGCAGATCGATCGCATACAGCAGGTTCTTCAGATTGCGGAACTGCGGATAGAACTTCGCGAGCTCCGTGAAGTGGTAATCGGCACCCTCGGGATCCGAAGACTTGTAGCAGGCTTCGCCGAGAAGATAGTGCGCGTTGCGAATCTGCCGCGGCTCCTTGGCGATCTCCAGTCCGGCCAGGCCGTACTGCTTCGCGCGCGTGAAATCGCCCTGCGAGACGTAGCCGTAGCAGAGGTCGACGTACGCTTCCGCGCGGCCGATCGGATCGTTGAGCATCTCCAGAGCCTCGTGCACGTAGGCGAGGCCGTCTTCGATCTTTCCCTCGAGCAGCTTGCAGTAGCCGAGGTTCTCGATGGCGTACGCGTGGCTGAGGTCTTTGTCGCGGTTTTCCTTCGATTCATCGCCGATTCCGAGCGACTCTTCGAAGCACTGGATGGCGATGGCGATCTGCGAGTCGAGCTCGTAGATGTTGCCGAGCTCCAGGAGGACGATGCGGCGCCACGCAGGCTCGTTCGCTTCCTCGGCAGTGCGCAGCGCGAGCTGTCCGTAGAAGAGAGCCCGCTTCAGGTCGTTCTCGAGGCGATGCTTGTACTGCAGCGCGTACGCTGCCAGATAGACGTGGCGGAAGTTGCGACGGCGCATGATGACGCTCGGAAGCTCGTTCACTTCCGGGCCGGTGCGCTCGAGCGCAATCATCGCGTCCGCTTTGTTGATGGTGATGAGCTCGCGGACTTCTTCGTCCGTGGCCATGGCCAGTGCCTCGTCGTACAGCGCGAGCGCCTCGGCGTAATCGCCGGAACGGACTTGGCGGAGTGCGGCCTGGCGCAGCTCCTCTACACGAACCGCATGCTGATCAAGCATCGGCGTCTCCCCCCTCCACCCCGTCGAAGTCCGCATCGCCGCTTTCCTGCGCGCGCTTGAACTCGATGAAGCTCTCCACTTCCTTCTGCGCGATCGGGCTCAGCGAACGGTACTTGTCCAGAACCGTATTGGCGCGATTGTTCTCGTCGAAGAAATCGCCGATGCTGAGATCGAAGCACTGCAGGATCTTGAGCAGTGTGTCGAGGCCAACTTTGTACTCTCCCTGCTCCATGCGGGAGAGGTCCGACTGGTGGATGCCGATCTTCTCGGCGAGCTCCACCTGCGTCAGCTTCCGCTGGCGGCGGAGTTGCCTGATCTTGCGTCCTACGAGCTCGAGTTGTGCTGGCCTGGTCATGATGGTTGCGTTGACTTTTATGCTATTAAACAATAACGTCCCGGCTTTAGCAAGATGCGGGCGTTGACCTCGCCTGTCAAGCCCTCCCGAGGATCCGGTCACGTACACAAGCCTTCATCTGCTGCGCGAGCTCATCAAACGAGACCTGACGGCCCGGTTCACCGGTTCGGCGCTCGGCTTGGCCTGGGCTGTCCTGCAGCCGCTCAGCCTGGTCGTCCTCTACTGGTTCGTCTTCACCTTCATGATCCCGGGCGGGCGCGCCGGCGGCACGGGCGATCAATATATCTACTTCCTCATCGCCGGACTGCTGCCGTGGCTCGGCCTCAGCGAGGGATTGGGACGGTCGACGACCGCGATCGTCGAGAACTCGGCCATCGTCCGGCGTCTGCCGCTGCGGAGCGAGCTGCTGGTGATCGTCCCGAACGCCACGGCCATGATCTTCCAGTGCGTGGCGCTGGCGATCTTCATCGCGGCGCTCATCGCGCAGCGGATGCCGATGCGCAACCTCTGGATTCTTCCGGTCGCGCTCGTTCTCCAGTTCCTGTTGCAGGTCGGCCTCGGCCTCTTCCTGGCGACCACGTACGTGTTTTTCCACGACGTCACCCAGGTTCTGGGCTTCGTCCTGGCGATCGCGTTCTACCTCAGCCCCATCCTCTATCCCGTGGCTGGCCGGTTCGAGAAGTTCTTCTTCTGGAATCCGATGACGCCGCTGCTCGGTTTGTTTCGCAGCGCAATGCTCGCCGCCCCGTTACCTGACGTCGCCTCGATCGTCTTCTTACTGACGACGGCGGCCGTGCTGTGTTCCGGCGGACTGCTGTTCTTCCGCCGCGCCCAGCCTTCGCTGGTCGACGTCATCTAGCCACTTTTCAGGAGAAAGAAATGTCTGTTCGCAGGATCCCCGCTAGTGTTTTGTCTGTCCTGTTCCTCCTCACGGCCTTGCCGGGAGCCGCTCAGGATGCAGCGAAAGCTCAGGAAGCATCAAAGAACGAGGCCGCTGCCACGAGCACACAGAAGATTCCGGACGGCGGCATGCCGCGCTGGATTCGTCCGGAAACGCCCGAGGAGCGCCTCGCGCGCATCTCGACGACGGAAGATCCCGGCCTCGACCCCGATCCGGACAAGATCTGGATCCGCTTCGGCCGCGAGTACAAGATCCGCAAGTTTGACAAGAAGGGCGTGCGGCCCGCAACGCGGCCCGGTTTTGTCCGCCCTCACCCGAACCTGAACTTCTACGACGAGATGTATCAGGAGAACGACAAGTGGGTGTGGGTGTGGATCCCGAAGCCGAAGCGCAGCACCGCGGCAGAGCGTGCCGAACGCGCCAAGTACGACACCTTCTCGAACGAGACGCTCGCGTACCTGGCCAAGATCCGCGATGACTTCGAGCCGCTCGATCCCCCGAAATCTTCGAAGAAGCTGAAGTTCGAAGCCTCGTCGGCCGGTCTGCCAACCAGCGGCTCGTGGAGAAATCATCTGGCGGTGGCCGACATGAACGGCGACAAGTTCGTCGATCTCGTGGTGCCGTCGCAGCGCGGCAGCGACTCCGGCACTCCGTCGATTTTTCTCGGCGACGGCAAGGGCGGATGGAAGCAGTGGGCGGACGTGAAGTGGCCCGGGCGCATCGATTACGGTGGCGTGGCTGCCGCGGACTTCAACAAAGACAAAAAGATGGATGTGGCCTTCGCCATCCATCTCAAGGGTCTTCTGATTCTGCTGGGTGACGGCAAGGGCGGCTTCACGATTGCCCATCGCGAGGACAGGTTCGCGTCGCGCCGGATTCTGGCCACGGACGTGGATGCGGACGGATGGACGGACGTCGTCGCGTTATGGGAAGGGCCGCTGGCGCGCGGCGCCGATCTGCGCGATGACAGCTACTCCAGCCTGCGCGCCTATCTGAATCGCGACAAGGGACGGAAGTGGGAAGGAGCGAACCTTTCGGACCGGCAGTACCGCGTCAGCGGCGACTGGCTTGCGACCGGCAACTTCAACGGCGACAAGCTCCCTGATTTCATCGGTTCCTCGATGTACTACAACTCCATCCACAACCTCTATCTCAGCGGGGCGGAGCCGGCCAAATACACGGCATTCACCGATCCGGAAGCGCTGGTGTTCCCGCAGCGTGCCACATACCACGCGGTGACGGCCGCGCCGTTCAGTTCCCGGACGCTGGATGACATGGTGGTGAGCTCGGTTCGCCGCTGGCCGGGGAGAATCAACCCGGACCTTCTTCCTCCTCCTCCGCTCATGGGGGTGGTGTCCATCGATCGAGTCAGCTTCGTCGACGGCAAGGCCAAACGGACTCCCGTCATGCGCTACGAGTCGGGCAGCTCGATCGCCGGCCTGAATCACGGGGACTTCGACGGCGACGGCAACGAGGATCTGATGTTCACGCGCGACAGGCCGCGTGAAGCGGTCCTGCTTCTCGGCGATGGAAAGGGCGGTTTCGAACGCGCGGCGCTCGAGGGTCTGGTGGTCGCCCCGCAGCGCAACTACGATCTCGGCGTAGCGGATGTCAACGGAGACGATCGTCCGGACGTCATCCTGATGTACGAGGCGCAATCGACGACGGCGATGGCGGCGAAAGACGGGAGCATCCAGGTGTTCCTGAACCGCGGACCGGCGCAATAGCAGGGGGAAATGCCTTGCGCTGGCTCGGAAGGAGCGGTATATTCCGCCGAATCAACCGCACGCCAATATGTCGGAACGGCATATGGCGTATTGACAATCCGAATATTTCGTCTTACGTTGTAGCAGCTCGACAACTGGCACACATTTTTTTCAAATGACAAATCTGAATACGGAGGTGATCGTATCGTCTGGATTGGGTGAGCCAACCTTCGTTCGTATTCATCAATCAAGGAAGTGTAGGAGATAGAAATGAAGAAACTTACTGTTTGGGCTCTGTTGGCCACGTTCGTGGTGGCAGGGTCGTTGTTCGCCGCGCCGCAGCGGAGCGTCGTCGCAGAAGCGACGTTCCTCTCCGGCTCGCCGGCGACGACGAACAACGACGACAGCTGCGACATCTCGGTCGCTCCGGCTGCCACGCTGCTGCTGCCGTACTTCGAAGTCGCGGAAGATCCGCTCGGCGAGACGACGCTGTTCACGATCACGAACACGTCGCAGTACCCGGCGATCGCCCACGTCGTGCTTTGGACGGATTACTCGTACCCGGTCATCGACTTCAACATCTACCTGACCGGTTTCGACGTTCAGAGCATCAACCTCTTCGACCTGATCTGGCGCGAGCCGCAAGGCCTCATCGCTCCGGCTTCGGGTCCGAAGGAGCTCGGCACCGGTACCGTCACCTCGACTGGTACGGGCACGGGTGACTTCGACGAGCTCGAGCCTGGCTCGGGCATGCTCGTCGGTGGTTGCGCGACCCTGACCGGCGCGCTTGGTGACTTCTACCAGACCCGCATGCAGACCGCCTTCACCGAAGGTACGGTTGCGGGCGTCCCGGGTGACGATGACTTCCCGGCCTGCGACAACGTTGGCGGCGTGCATGAGAATGCGGTTGGTTACGCGACGATCGACGTCGTCAACCTCTGCACCACCTCGCTCCCGACGGACGGTGACTCGTACTTCGCTACGGAAATCCGTTTCGACAACGTGCTGATCGGCGACTACCAGCAGGTCAACAGCGCGCAGGACTTTGCCCAGGGCAACCCGATGGTCCACATCCGTGCGGTCCCGGAGCTCGACGGCAACGTCGGCATCAACCCGACCAACTTTGATCGTACGTTCTACAGCCGTTACCAGACGCTTGGTGACGTGGTCGACCGCCGCCAGCCGCTGCCGTCGACGTTCGCTGCACGCTGGATCAACGGCGGCACGGGCGACTTCCAGACCTCGTACAAGATCTGGCGTGAAGGTGTCAACGAAGGCACCGATTGCGCCACGGTCGAAGAGAACGGAACCCTGGTTGTTGCGGAATCGGTCGTGTTCGACGAGCACGAGAACGGCGAAGGCAACGCGCCTGAGCCGGGCGACATCTCGCCGGTGATCGGCGCGGGTGTTTCGACCACGCCGGAAACCTCGCTGCAGCCGGTTGAAGTGGGCTCTGAGGTCTTCCCGCAGGCGATCATTTCCACCACCACCGCCGGTTGGACGTACCTCAACCTGCACAACCCGGCTGATCCGGATCAGGATTTCGCGACCCAGAACTGGGTTGTCGTCTCCATGCGCGCCGAAGACCGTTACTCGGTCGACTTCGACGCCGCGTGGCTCGGCAACGGCTGCTCGCCGATCGCTCCGGTCACCAGCTACTCCAACGTCGCTCTTCCGCCGCCTGGTAACGCCACGACCCCGACTCCGGTTGGAGCCATCCTCCCGGGTCCGGCTGCTGACGTCACCCCGTAAACCCAAGCAACACGATGTAGCCGTGAGGCGGGCTGGATTTCCAGCCCGCCTCATTTTTTTGGTGGTGTCGATTTACGCTTGACAGCGCTCGGTCCAGCAAAAAAAATCTTTGCGGTACGCAATCTGTACGCTTACAATAACTGCGTTCTCTATCGTTCCGACACGTTTCCGGGGGTGTGATTTGAAATTGGTGTGGAAAAGCGTCTTCACGCTGGCTTTTCTTTTGACGTGCCTTCCTTCGCTGGCCCAGAACTATCCGATGCCTTCGAAGGTCGGCCAGCCCTTAGCACTGTGCGACGCGAGCGGTACCGGTACGAAGTACTGCGAAGCGTGCAGTGGCGAAAACGCCAACAAGCCCACGTACCAATACGACGGCCCGTTGTCGAAGTTCGTCGGCCGGCTCGTCGACTCGAGCACCACGGGCATCGCGCAGAACGCCGGCATGCGCACGCTGCGCGCCCATAAAGTGCGCGTCGTGCCGGCACGGGGAACCGCTCCCGCCCGCGTCTACATGCAGATGGGCGAGACGTTCGCCGCGTACACGCTGGCCACGTTCTTCGACGGAACGTTGAAGGCGCCCATGATCGCCGCGAACGAGATCCCCGCCCCGAACTCATCCTGCTGTCAATGGGGAAAAAGAAACCCGTTCGAGAGAATCGCGCGTTTCGACGCCTACTTCTATCCCGAGCACAAGAATGCCTCGTGGCTGGTTCCTCTCGCCGACGGGACCGACCGCCTGATGGATTTCGACTTCGACGATCGCGGCTACGCGTACGTCTCCGAGGGTGTGTTTGGCTGGGGACTGGTCAAGGACACTGGCGAAATCAACTCCGCGCACATGGCCACCAGCCACCAGGTCTTTGGCGACGTCAACGAACAGGTGACCCCGTATCTCCTGTTCACTCTGAAGGCCGGTCCCTCGGCTCCCGCAAGCTCCAAATACCACGTCTTCTTCACGGATAAAGCCAAGCTCGATTACGTTCACTTCAACGCCACCAATCCAGCTGCACCGACTGTTGTCAGCAAACGCAAACCGTCATCGAGAATCGTGAGTTGGGCGAAGGATGACGATGCGCGAGTTCTGGCGCTCCTCGATCAGGCCGGCGTCCTCCGGCTCTACGATTACGACGCCTTCATCGCGAACCGCGAGCCGATGATGACAGTGGAGCCGACCAGCGCACCGATCATCAAAGACATGGCGTTCGACGACAGCGGGGTGCTCTGGGCCATCGAGTCCGACGACAAACAGCGCTCGCCGATGAACAACCTGGTCATCCGCAAGCTCAAGCCTTCGGGATCGGGATATACGGAGTCCGTCATCACCGGTGCGTATGGGGGCGCGTATGCGCCGGCCGCGATTCACGCCACGGGAGGCTACGTCGCCATCGCCGGTTACGCCAATTCGTCGTTCGACATGCAGCTTTTCAAGGTAGAAGGGAACGGTCTGCGTAAGCTCGACACCGACGACTTCTTCCGCAAGTACTACCACGCCGCCCCGGCCGGGTATGCAAACCCGGGCGTTCAAAATCGCACGAATGAAAACCACGTCTATCTGTATAAGCACACCGACGGAAAGACGTATCTCTTCTACCACGTCAACGGCATGGGCGACGTTTACGAGCTGGAGGGAAATGGCCTCAGCGCATCCATGCTCGCGGGCTTTGGTACTCCTAATCCCAATGCGCCGCTAGCGCAAACCGGACCGTTCCCCGGCGATCCGATCAGGTTCAAGGCCACGAGCTCATCGACCGGCGCGCAGATCATCCAGTGGATCTTCGACAATCCCGCGGCCGGAGGACTGAACAACATCCGCAGCGGCGTCACCGGCGAACCGATCACGCATCAATACACAGGCCTGAACACGACTGCCAAAGTCACGACGCCCAAGAACGTGGTCGTCAGCGTCGACGGAGACTCGAGCACCAGCGATTCGGTCCCCGTCAACCTGAAGGTTCCGGCGGCGCGCATCGCTGTCGAGTCGACCGGTCAGCTGGTCACCGCCGACGGCTTGAAGATCGTGCACGGCGACAAGTTCGTCGATGGATCGGATGGCTCGGTAGAGGGCCACTATGCCGAATGGACGATCACGCCGCGCGTGGGACCTGCGGTGGTGACCCCCGCCACACCGGACGCCGACATTCCGGTTGGCTTGGTCCTCGGCCAGCACACCGTTGCGTACAAGGGCTACTACGGAAAAGAGGACGCGCCATTCGTCATCGCCGATCCGTTCGTGACGTCGCTTCCCGCCCGCACCTATACGGTCCTGCCGTTCCTGGCGTCGATCACGGCGCCGGTCCGTACCGGCACGACGGTTACCTATGACGCGGTGGCGCAATACACGTCCGATACGGCCCTCCTTTCCGCAACGCAGTGGACGTATACGTGGACTCTCACCACGGCAGCCGGTGCGGAGACCCAGAAGGTCAGCGACGTGATGAACAAGTCAGGGAACATCCCTGCGTTCCCGGTCGACCTGGCACTTCTCGAAGCAGCAAACGGCGGCAAGATCACGCTGGAGCTCAGTGTCGCTACCGCCGGTGTTGCGGATCCGGCCTTTGCCACGTTCAGCACGTTCGTCAATGTCAAGCTCCCTGCCATCACGATCGTGCGGTCGAACTGCACGAACCAGGGCAATGACTGCTCGATCTCCGCGACCTCGACGCCTGCGTCCGACGCTGCTTCCTGGCAGCTCTCGTGGGTGGTCAAGCGCGGCAACACGACCGTCAAGACCGGCACCGGAAATCCGCTTTCGACGTTCAGGCTGACGGAACAAGGGCTGCACACCGTCACCGTGACGGAGACCGTGTTCGGTGTCTCCAAGTCCGAAGACTTCAACGTGCTGCCGACCGAGTGCGGACCGCCGCCCCAGGCCATCAACATCACGATCGTCGCTTCGTGTGTGACCGATTGCCCGGTTGGTCAGCCGATCACGTTCAACGCTTCGCTCTTCCACTACACCCTGCAGGAGTGTGACGAGTTCGTGTGGAGCTTCGGCGACGGTACGTCGGCGACCGGAATGGAAGCGACGCATGCCTACACCAGCAACGGTACCTACACCGTCAAATTGACGGTCAAGAACTCCTCCAATACCACGGGCAACTCCACCACGACGCCGATCAAGGTCGGTACGGTCGTCACGCCGACGTGTACCGCACCGTCGAACGCCACGTTCACGACGAATTGCACCAGCGGCTCGTCGTGCCGCGCGGGCAGTGCGATCCTCTTCACCGCTCGCCGGGACGGCACGTCGATCCAGAGCTGCGATAACGTGCAGTGGACGTTCGGCGATGGCGGCACTTCGTCCGAAGACCGGCCGTCGTACACGTACTCCGACGCCGGCACGTACCCGGTGACGGTCAGGATCTCGAACCAGTTCGGCAGCACTTCGATCCATAACGGATCCATTACGATCGTGCCCGGAAACACCAACCCCTCGTGTTCCGGCGGTCCGTCTGCCATCAATATCACGCTCACGTACGACGGCCCGAGCAGCGGTTGCTCGTTCATCAACACCACCAATTGCACCGCGGGCGAAGCGATCACGTTCGATTCGACGTTTTTCGGCTACACGCAGCAGGATTGCGACAAGTTCGAGTGGAACTTCGGCGACAACACCACTGCCATTGCCAAACGGTCTACGCACACGTACGCAGCCAACGGCACGTACGACGTCAGCCTGAAGATCTACAACACGTCCAAGCCGAACGGAATCACGGTTCAAAGGACCATCACCGTCGGTCCCAAGATCCCGGCCAAGGTCGTTCCGCAGCTGGCGTTCTCGCAGTTCCCGACCGACGGCTCGATCGGCCAGCCGGTCACCTTCTCCGTCAACGTCGTGAACAGCGTCAACGCCACCGGTTGGTCGTGGGACTTCGGTGACGGCACGAAGGACACGACGTCGCAGAAGGACGTCGTCGGCCAGTCAGTCTCGATCCAGCACACGTTCACGAAGGCTGGTGTGTTCTCCGTCTCGGTCAAGGCACGCAACGCCGAAGATCTCCCATCGGCGGAAACGGGCCAGGCCGTCGGTATCCCCGGAATCGTGGTCACCGACGTTCCGGAGTTCAAGTTCCTCCTGCCGGTCGTCACACATGGCGGTCCGTGGCGCACGGACGTCCAGATTTACACGCCCGACCCCGAGGTCTCGCCGCAGCATCCGCTGCAGATGCACGCGCTGCTGCGCGACATCCCCGCGACGCTGGAGATCCGCAACTCCACGCAGACGTACGTGGACTTCCTGAAGGTCTTCAGCAACGGTGATGACTTCGGCCCGGTGATCATCACGGTCCGCTCGAAGTTCGCGCCGCAGATCTGGACGCGCACGTACAACCAGACCGACAACGGCACGTACGGTCAGTTCATCCCGGCCATCCGCATCGATGCGGCCGCGGGCGGCAGCAGTGCGTTCGGCACCGGCAAGTACTACATGGCCGGTCTCCGTAACGGTCCGCGTTTCCGCACCAACCTCGGATTCGTGAACCCGAACGCTCAGCCGGTCAACGTGACGGTCAAGGTCTTCGACGACACGCAGACGCAGGTCGGACAGTTCCCGCTGCTTCTGCAGCCGTTCCAGCTCGATCAGTTCCCGGTCACGCACGCCAAAGCGGTGCCGACCCTCTCGCAGGAAGATCCGTTCAGCCTCGAGATCGACGTGCCGTCCGGACAGTGGCTGATCGCGTATGCCTCGTACATCGACAACGCCAGCAACGACCCGGTGTACTTCCAGGCCGCACGCGCGAGCGATCTCAGTCCGGCCGACAATGCCAATCTCGTCATTCCGGGTGTCGGCCATGTCGGCGAGTGGCGCAGCGACGTCACGATCTTCAATCCCGATGCGGCGTCCGTGATGGTCGATCTGGCGTATCACGATCAGACCGGCGCGAAGGTTGCCGAGGCAAAAGGCGTGCAGATTCACCCGCGCGAATTCGTGCAGTACACCGACATCCTCAAGCAGGGTGTGCTCGGCAACGTCGGCGATTCGACCGGCATCCTGCGCGTGACGGTGGTCAGTCCGTTCCCGCCGACGCTGTACCCAATGGCGTTCGCGCGTACCTACAACGACAAGGGCATCGGCAAGACGTTCGGACAGGGCATCGGTGGTTTCGCCTCGGCGCGCGCCAACGTCAAACCCGGCAAGCCGGCGCTCGTGGCGGGCATTCGCAGCGATTCGAAGTACTACACCAACGTCGGCGTGGTGAACGTTTCCAGCACGCCAGCGGCGGTCGTGGTGAAGCTCATTCCGACCACCGGTCCGGAGCAGATCCTGCAGCAGTACACGCTCAATCCGAATCAGAGCGTGGTCGGCCGCGTCGATCTCGGTCTCCTCGAGACCGGCTCGGTGAAGGTCGAAACGACGGGCGGAAACGTCTGGGCCTTCGCATCGATCGTCGATAAGGGCACAGCGGATCCGGAGTACGTGGCCGCTACGCCGCTGGTTCCGTAAACCTCACACGTAGTCTCTTCTGCAAGCGGCGGGCTCCGGCCCGCCGCTTTGCTTTTTGGACGCGTCTGAACGCAACTTCGTAGAATGTCGCGAATGGAGATCGCCGTACAGGCCATCGATCTGTCGAAGCGTTACGACGTCTATCGTCGTCCGGCCGACCGTCTGCTGGAGATCTTCACGCGCCGCCCGCGCCACGACGTCTTTCCCGCGCTGGACGGTGTTTCGTTCGCGGTGGAGAAGGGCGAGACCATCGGCATCGTCGGCCAGAACGGCGCCGGCAAAAGTACGCTGCTCAAGCTCCTGTGCGGCGTCACGCGGCCGAGCTCAGGTTCGCTCGAGATCCACGGAACCATTGCCTCGATCCTCGAGCTCGGGACAGGCTTTCACCCCGAGTTCACCGGCCGCGATAACGCCGCCCTCAACGCCGCCATCCTCGGATTATCGAAAGCGGAAATCCGCGAGCGGCTTCCGGCCATCCTCGAATTCTCGGAGCTCGGCTCGTTTCTCGACCGCCCCGTGAAGACGTACTCGTCGGGCATGTACATGCGTCTGGCGTTCTCCGTCGCGGTGAACGTGAACCCCGACATCCTCATCATCGACGAGGCGCTGGCGGTCGGCGACGGGCACTTTCAGAAGAAGTGCATCGAGAAGATCCGCGAGTTTCAGCAGGAGAGGAAGACCATCCTCTTCTGCTCGCACGCGCTGTACTACATCAGCTCCATCTGCGGCCGCGCGCTGTGGCTCGATCAGGGACGCGTGATGCAATACGGTCCTTCGCTCGACGTCGTACACGATTACGAGACGTTTCTGCGCGAGCGCGATCGCCAGCGTCCTGCAACGACGTCGCACGCGACCGAGACGTCCACGCCGGTGCGCCTGCGCGAGATCGTGGTGTGTGATTCCGCGGGCTTGCCGCGCGATCGTTTCGCACGCGGTGAAGACGTCCAGCTGCGTTTGCGGATCGAGTCCGACCAGCCGCAGCAGCCGGTGCACGTCCTGGTCGGCATCCATCGCGAGGCGGACGACCTGCAGTGCTTCACGGTCGGCACGCACGCGGACGGACTGCCGCCGCTTTCCGGACGCTCCGAGTACGACGTGACCGTGAAGCTGCTCGACCTCCCGCTGCTGCGCGGCGAGTATTCGATCATCGCTTACGTCGGCGACGAGCATGCCATGACGGTCTTCGACCGGCGCGACGTCCGTCCGGCATTCTCGATGACCGGCGAGCGGTTCGAGGTCGGCATGATCGCCGTCGATCATCGATGGGAGCTCGAACCAGCGCGCGTCGAAGTCGCCGCGCCGCGATGATCTCCCTGCTGATCGTCAACTATCGCTCCGCCGCGCTCGCCGCGGAGGCGATCCGCACCGCCCGCGAGTCGACCGCCGACCCGTTGCAGGTGGTCGTGGTCGACAACAGTTGCGATGCCGCCGAGGCGAACGCGCTGCGCGGGCTCGCCGACACGCTCATCGTCTCCGACACGAATCGCGGCTACGCCGGCGGCATCAACCTCGGACGTCCGGCCTGTGCAGGCCAGACCATCATCGTTTCGAATCCCGACGTCACGTTCGCAGCCGACGCCATCGCCCATCTGCACGAAGCGCTCGAGCGCGCCGCCGTCGCGGGACCGGCGTTTTTCTGGGACCCAGGACATCAATGGATGCTGCCGCCCGGCGATCTCAACACCGCGCCCGAGAAGCTCGACGAAGTGCTGGCCAGCCGATCGCCGGTATGGCGCGAGCAGCGCGACCGCAGACGCTTCCGGAAACGCGTCGCGTTCTGGTCGCGGCAGCAGACCACGGACACGCGCATGCTCTCCGGCGCCGTGATGGCCATTCGTGCAGCTGAATTCGATCGCGTCGACGGATTCGACGAGCGCTTTTCGCTCTATTTCGAGGAATCCGATTTCCTGCGGCGCATGGCGGCGCTGCGGCGGCGCATCGTGTACGTTCCCGCCGCGCGCTGCCGCCATCTGTTCAACCAGAGCGCCGCGCAAATCGCGAGCGAAGCCGCCGCGCATTACGCGGAATCCGAGGTGCGCTATCTCGAGAAGTGGAACGGCCCGTTCATCGCGCGTACGCTGAAGCGACTGGAGCGGCCGCTGCCCACGATCGAAGCACAGCCTTTGCGATTGCCGCTGCTGCTCGACTCTGACGATCTCGTCATCGAGGCCTCGCCGCTGGCGACGTTCGCCACCGCTGCGGGACACTTCCCGTCGACTCGCGAAGTGGATGTTCCGCGCGACGTTCTCGCTTCGCTGCGTGGCGATCTCTACCTGCGCGTGGTCACTCGCCGGACGGCCGAGGTCCTCGGTACATATAAAATCACCGCATGAGCGCGACGGGCGTGAGCGTCGTGATCCCGCTGAGTCAGCCGGGCTCGAGTCCGGCGGCGCAGGCCGTGGCGGCGTACCTCGATACGACCGGCCTCACGTACGAAGTGCTCACGCCCGAGGGCGATCGCTACGGCGCGGCGGTGCGGCGCGGCGTCAGTGATGCCAAGGGGAGCGTGATCGTCATCGCGGACGCGGAGCTGCCCTATCCGGTCAGCGCAATCGGCGACGCCATCGCGATGGTCGAATCGGGGGCGACCGACGTCGTGTTCGCGAGCACGCGTCGCGGCTACCGCGGTCCGGCTCCGCTGCGCTGGCTGCTCGTGCCGATGCTGCCCGACCGCACCATCCATCTGGCGGGGTTTTCATCGTCCGCCGCGAAGCTCATCCTCGCGGAGTCGCGGCTGTCAGGCCGCGGGTGCGAGCTGGAGATCGCGTTTCTCGCGAACAAGTACGGCTTCCGCGTCGAGCATCTCGTCGTCGATGGCGGTACGGCGCGCGGCCGTGTCTTCGGAGCTTTCGGCGGCATCGGCTCCGCGCTGTCGATCCGCTGGGCAAATCGCCAGAACGCCTATCGCGCGGCGCGGCGTTGCCCGGTCTGCTTCTCGTCGGAGGTGTGGAGCTGCGCGCAGATCCCCAACAACGTCGTGCGGGCGTGCCGGCGTTGCAAATGCCGGTACCTGAACCAGTTCACGGACGAGGAAGGACCACACTCCACGCGGCGCGTTCTGCGCGCGCACGAGCCGCCCGCGCCGCCGTCGTACGAAGCGCATTCGCCGCCCGCGCGCGAGCGCACCAGTCTTCGGCGTTTTACGTGGTTGCGGAAACAGCTCACCTCGCGCGCGCGCGTGCTCGAAGTCGGAGTGCGCGACGGCACCTTCGGCGCCACGGCGGCGACGGAGTACGAGTACGTCGGAATCGATCCCGTTTCCGCGACGGCGCGTCACGCACGCGCGCGCGGACTGGAGGTCTACTGCGCCTCGCTCGCTTCGTTCGTCAACACCGGTCCCGCGTTCGACGCCATCACGCTCTTTCACGTCTTCGAGAACATGGCCGATCCGCACGACGCCCTCGGGCGGATCAAGGACCTGCTCAAGCCCGGAGGAATCCTGTTTCTATCGACGTTCGATACCGAGGGACTGATCTATCTGTTTTCGGAGCACAAGCGGATGTCGCAGAACTTCCGCACCCATCTGATCCTCTATTCGCGCTCCGCGCTCATCGAGCTGCTCGAACGCTCCGGATTCGAGATCGCCGACATCGGACCCGACTTCGAGTATCGCGATCACAAGTTCCTGCGCCACTGGATCGCAGCGCATCATCCCATCCTCGCGCCGGTCGCACGCGCGCTGCTGCACGTCCTGCCCGATCCGCTGATCGTCAGCACGGGCTCGATCCGTATTCTCGCCAAACGCCGCTCCGGTCCGCCGCTGAACGTGCGCACGATCCGATCGGTCGAGCCGACGCATGCCCGCTGACATCCCCGGTGGCTTGATCATCCGCGCCTACCGCGACGGAGACGAGCGCGCCATCCTCGGCCTGTTCAACCGCTACTTTCCGCACGCGCCGCGCGGCGTCGAGCACTTCCGCTGGAAATACAGGCAGGATCCGTTCGGCAACGAGCGCATCACGCTCGCGTTTGCGGGCGCGCAGCTGGTCGGCCACTACGCGGGATATGCCGTGCCGTTCCGCGTGGACGGACGCGATCTCATCGCGCATCAGATCGGCGACACGATGACCGACCAGTCCATCCGCCACATCGGACGCGGCCCGACCAGCGTGCTCGGACAGACGGCGCTGCATTTCTACGACCGCTTTTGCGAAGGACGCGTGGCGTTCAACTACGGCTTCAACGTCGCGAACATCCAGAAGTTCTCGCTGCGATTTCTGCGCAGCGATCGCGTGGAATCCGTCACGTATCGCGTCGCTCCGCCGCTGCCGCCGATCCGGCGCGCCGAGCGCTGGGTGCGCGGTTATTCGCTCGAGCTGGTGCGCGAGACCGGTCCGGAATTCGACGAGCTCTTCGCGCGTGTGAGCGGCGCCTATCGCTTTTGCGTCGCGCGTAACGCGGCGTACGTGCGCTGGCGCTATCTCGAGCGGCCGGACGTCCCGTATCTCGTGATCGCCGTGAGAAAGTGGCGGCGGCTGGTCGGTTGGATGGTCTGCCGCATCAACGAGTCGCGATTCAGTTTCGGGGACGCGCTCGTCGATCCCGAATTTCCCGACGCGGTGGAAGTGATGCTTCGTCATGTGGTTCCCTCACATCCGGTCACGATGATCGAGGGGTGGTTTCCGCCGCGCCCGCAATGGTTCGACGACACGCTGATCGGTCTCGGGTTCGAGACCCGCCCGCAGCCGGACGATCTCTCGCTGATGTGCGTGCCGTTCACATTTCCCGGCGCGACCTCGCGCATGCGCGAAAATCTGTATTACACATGGGGTGACAGCGACCTGTTTTGAGCCGGGCGTAAGTTCTGCAAGGCGTTCTCATCCATCGAGCAAAGGCCATGAATCTGGAGCAGGAACGGAAGGACAAGTCGAAGCGCCTCGGGGACGTGGACCGCAAACGAGTGCTGGTCATCGATGACGACCTGCCCATCCGCGGCATGCTCGCCGCCGCACTGCGCCAACACGGATTTCAGGTGCTGCTGGCCGGCGATGGCGCGGAAGGGCAGCGCGCCATGACCATCCATCATCCCGACGTGATCCTGCTCGATCTGGCCATGCCGGACGTCAACGGCTGGGATTTCCTGCAACGTCTCCAGGAAACCGGCCACCTCGGGCGAGTGCCGATCATCGTCGTCTCCGCGCACGTACGCGTCGATCCGCAGGCCTTGCTGCAGATGGGTGTGGCCGCAATCCTGCCCAAGCCGTTCAATCTGCCGGACCTGCTCAACCTGATCGAACACTACACTGCGCGCGGTGAATGATCGTCTGATCGCGGAGCGGCTCGCTTCGTTGTACGAGGGACGCGCGCTGCAGGGTTACGTGCGGTGGAAAGTGCGCACCGATCTCGCGTACTCCGCGGCGCGCGATGCCTTGCATGGACGCACCGCGCCGCTCGTCGACCTCGGATGCGGCGTCGGCCTGTTGCCGCTGTATCTGCGCGAGCACGGACACGCCGGGCCGATGGTCGGAATCGATTTCGACCGGCGCAAGATCGATTTGGCCCGCAAGGCGGCGCAGCGGTACGACGGCATCGAGTTCATCGCAGGCGACGCGCGCGCACCGTTGCCGCAGGGACACGATGTCGTGCTCCTCGACATCCTCCATTACTTCGACCCGGCGTCGCAGCAGATCATCCTCGCGAACGCAGCGCGCGCGGGAGACGTGATCGTGATCCGGCAGGGGATTCGTGACGGCTCGTGGCGGCATCGCCTCACCGCGATCGTGGACGGACTGGCGCGCGTGTTCCGCTGGATGAAGGCGGAACGATTGAACTTTCCGGCGCGCGCGGAGATCGAAGCGCCGTTCGCCGGCTTCGACGCGGAGGTGCGTCCGCTGTGGGGAAAGATGCCGTACAACAGCTATCTGTTCGTGTTCAGGCGGCGCGCAGTTGCGCGTCGTCCGGAATGACGAACGCGTAGCCGCGCTCTTTCACCGCCACGATCACGTGCTCGAGCACGCGCAGCGAGTGCGCGCGTCCCTGGTGCAGCACGATGATCGCGCCCGGCGCGAGCCGAGGAAGGATCCCATCGAGGATCTGCCGCGGATCGCCGATCACGCCGTCGAAGCCGCGCGCGGTCCAGCCGATCAGGCGCATGCCGCGCCGCTCCAGTGCGGGATGCACGGCCGGGTTCTTGTGCCCGACCGGTGCGCGGAACCAGCGCGGTGTGATTCCGGTGATCGCGGTCAGCGCGGCGTTGCAGCGCTCGATCTCCGCATTCACGCGCTTTGGCAGGAGGCACCAGAACGTCCCCGAGGGGTGCGTTTGCGAGTGATTGGCAATCGAGTGACCGCGTTCCGCGATCGCGCGCGCAAGCTCCGGACGCCGCTCGGCGAGCACGCCTTTGACGAAGAACGTCGCCTGCACGTCATGCCGCGCGAAGAGCTCCAGCACGGCGCTCGTGTCATCGCACGGACCGTCGTCGATGGTCAGCCACACTTCGTTCCGGCCGGTCGCGAAGCGCGTGATGACCGGCCCGAGCCACTGCGCATTCGGCTGCAGCGTCGGATAGAGCAGCAGCAGGTGCGAGAGCGCCAGCACGCCGATGCCTGCCAGCGGCGAGTACGGCCACAGCAGGATCAGCGCAAGCGGAGCGGCGATCGCGAAGCCGAGAATCACGTTTCGGATGTCACACCTCGCTCCAGCCGCGCGATCGCGTCGCGCAATGCGAACACGATGACCGAGGCGATGGCGTTCAGCGCGAGCAGTGCCAGGAACTGCCAGGCCACGAAGCGGATCCACGTTGGTCGTGTCGCGAAATGGACCGATGCCGCGGTGAACGACAGCATCACCGCGAATCCGTTGGCGCGGATTCCGTTCTGCGTGAACGGCGCGATCGTCAGTGCCGAAATCACGGCCGGAACTTCGAGCAACGCGAACGCCAGCGGCAGCGAAGTGGCGATCGCGATCGCGACATGCCACTGCGCGAACAGCGTGACCGCGAGGTAGCACGCCAGCGTCGCGATCAGCCAGCACATCACCAGCCACGTTTCCGTCGCACTCTGATGGCGGTCGATGACCATGATCCCGTCGCGGTGCTCGGGCTCGGCTCGGCGCAAACGGAAAAATGCTCCCAGGCGAAAAAGAGCGAAATTGTGCCGGGAGGGGAGCCAGCGCGCGTCGGCGCGGCCGCGCACGAGTCTCACGCTGGTACCTCATCAGCAAAGGCCTCGTGCGCGAACGGCTGAAACGTGAACCACTGGAACCACGCGCCGCGTACGACCTCTTCGAGGTCGCGCGCCCACTCCGTCAGCGCGCGGTCGAACGACTCGGCGCGATCGCGCGTGCGCTGCACCTCGAATGGCTTGCCGACCACGAGCCGATAGCGCCGCCGTCCCATTCGCATGATGAAGAGCGGATAGACGGGCACGCGCGCCGCCATCGCCAGTGCGAACGGTCCTGCGGGGAATAGCGTGCGCTTGCCGAACAGCCTGGATGGCAGCGTCGAGATTCCCGGCGTCACGCGATCGCCCTGGATGGCGATGATCTCGCCGCGCTGCAGCGCGTGCAGGAGATCGAGCGCCAGCTCGTTCGCGCGCGTGCTGAAGCCGATCTTCAGCGCGTCGGTCACGGTGCGATCGTGCAGCTCTTCTTCGTAGCGCCGCGTGTCCGGATCCGTTTCCGGCGCGCGCACCATCACCAGCTGCCGGCGCGAGATTTCGGCGAACAGGTGCGCGCCGAGATCGTAGCTGCCCATGTGCGCGGTGAGGATGATTGCGCCGCCTTCGCGCGACTGCAGGTCCTCGAAGTTCTCGGAGCCGACGAACTCCCAGTCCGGACCGACGCGCAGCTCCTTGAAGCGCACGTTGTCCGCGATCACGTTCGCGAAGTTCCAGAACACGCGGTACGTGCGGAAGAAGTTTCCGATGGACGTCGACCGCGGCAGGATCGACTTCAGGTTCAGCATCACGCCGCGGCGGCCCGGTCCCCACAGCAGAAAGATCACCGACCACGTCGCCAGGATGCTCGGCTCGATCCACAGCGGCATGTTCAGCACGGCCCAGCGCAGAAACTGCCGCCAGAACACACCCTGCACCAGAAACCTGCGGAAGGTGGACTTCACGTCCGGATGATATCGCCCAACTCTTTGTCCAACGACGGCAGCTGCGGCCGCAGGAGGCGGAAGAGGGGACTGCGCATCAGTGCATCGTCGCCGGGGTAGGTGGGGACGAAATGCAGCGGGAAGCGCTCGAAGATCTCGCGGTCGCTGCGCTTGCGGCGGCTCTGCACGTCGTGGCGTTTCTGCGCGAGCCTGGCCTGGTGCTTCACGATCCAGTCGAACGCGCGGAACTGCATCGTCGTCAGTGGATCGTCGATGGCGACCAGAAATGGACGGCGCGTGATCTTGCGCAGCACCTTCAGCCGCCGCGATGCCGCGGCCGCGGGCGTGGCGAAAGGGCGTCCGAGCTCCTTCGCCTCCGGGTTGCGCGTGGTCGCGTAGTGATGCAGCCGGTGCAGGTACGTGAAGAACACCGGCGCGCCCGCTTCGGCGAGGTTCTCGTAGTTCTTGATGGCCGTCTGCAGCGCGTTGCGCTCGAAGAGCACGCCGCGCTCGAAATCGCCGAGACGGTTGCTGGTCGTGCTCGAGGCATGGCGCACCAGCGCGGCCGGCTCGAACAGCACGCGATAGCCGGCGATCCACGAGCGCCAGCCGAAGTCGACGTCCTCGAGATAGGCGAAGAAATCGTCGTCGAACGCGCCCAGCTCCATCATCGGCTCGCGGCGCGAGATCATGTTTCCGCCGCACGCGAACAGCAGCTCGTCGCCGGCTTCCGGTTCATCACGCGAGCCGAGCGGCTGGCGGAAGCCGTTCTGGAACGCGTGTCCGTCGAACGTCATCATCCCGCCGATGAAATCGATGATCGTGCCGGTCGGATCGACGATCTTGCCGCCGATCGAAAGCACGTCCGGCGGTGCCGAGTCGATGGCGCGCACGAACGCCGCCAGCCAGCCCGGCTGCGGAACCGCGTCATTGTTGAGAAAAATCACGTTCGTCGCCGTCGATCCGCGCAACGCTGCTGCCAGACCACCGGTGAAGCCGCGGTTCTCCGGCAGCGCGAACAGCTTCACGAGCGGATGGCGCGCGGTGATCGCCGTTGCCGAGCCGTCGGTGGAGCCGTTGTCGACGACCGTGATCGACGCACCTTGCACGTCGCCGAGTTGCGCTTCCACCGCCGCGACGCATTCCAGCGTCTCGCGGCGGTTGTTCCAGTTCACGATGATGACTTCGGTCGTGCTCATGCGCGCAGCCGCCGTTTCAGGCGGTCGAGGATGGACGGCGGACGCGGGGCGAGCGCCGGCCGCGAGACGAACGCGTCCTTCGTTTTCTCGACGCGCGGATTGCGGCAGTACTCGCGCAGAGGCGCGAGCGTGCGGTCCCATTGATGCTCGAGCACGAAGCGGCGCGCGCCGTCGACCACGGATGCGTAGATAGAGAGCGACCCCTCATCCGAAGGGTGGCCTTCTCCCCTCGTGAGGGGAGAAGGTGCCGCAGGCGGATGAGGGGTTGTCTCATCACCCAGGATCTCGATGATCGCATCCGCAAATCTGGCGTCCGTGACCACGCGCCCCGCGCCATACCGCAACAACAACTCGTCCGTCCCCGGCGCCGGACTGCTCACGATCGGCAGCCCGCACCAGAGGTAGTCATAGACGCGCGTGCGCATCGACAGGTCGGTCTCGATCGAGCGCGGAAACGTGAGCAGAGCCAGCGCGAATCGCTCGAAAAATGCGCCGCGCTGTTCGTATGGCGCCCACGGTTCGAATCGCACGAAGTCGTATCCGTTCGCCCGCGCGTGCTGCATCGCCTCCGCGAGTTTCCCCTGCGGCGTGGTGTCGGGATTGGGATGGGTGGTGAACGTGAGCGTCGCGCCGGGAAAGGTCCGGCGCACGATGGCCACGGCGTCGATGGCGGCGATCGGGTCGTACCAATCGTAGATGCCGCCGAACAGGATCGCAGGCGAGGACAGATCGCGCGATTTCTCCGGCCGCGGCGGCTGCACTCCGAACGGGGCGATGCCGATCAGCGAGTCGAGCCGCGGGTCTTCTTCGAAAAGGATCGGATTGAGGCGCCCAACCGCCAGCAGCAGGCCGAGATAGAACAGCCGCTGCGCCTCCGACGCGCAGAGGTAATAGTCGCCGCGCGCCAGCGACCCCACCAGCGTGGCGTGATCGTGACGGAACACTTCGTCGCCGCGTTCCGCGTAGTAGTGCAGGTTCTCGACGATGAACGGATCGTACAGATCGACGACGGTCGGAATCGGCTGCGCGTGCTCGAACCACGCATTCGCCACGTGACCCTGCACGACCGCGAGGTCATGCGCCGCGCTTTGCGCGATGAGGCTCTCGACGCTCAGGCCGGAATCGGGCGCGAGGGTCGTGACCGCATGACCGTCGTCGCGCAACACGCGCGCGATCTCGAGAAAGCGGATGCCGACGCCGGCGGGCTGACCGTGCCCGAGGGGCTCGGGGCAGACCAGGAGCACACGGCTCAACCGCGTCCTCGCAACTTCTCGAGGGTGGTGTGTACCTTCCACGTCTTCGAGCGATAGATCATCGCCAGCAGACCATTCAGGCGATCGATTTCCGCGCGGAGCTGCTCGAGTGCGCGCGCGGCTTCGGTGTTCGATGCGCGGAGGTCCTGATTCTCGCGGGTGAGGTGCTCGATCTGCACCGTCTTCGCCTCGATGCGCGAGACCAGGTCCTGGATCTCGATGTAGGCCGTGTGCGCGGCGCCCGCGGCGGCGGTCTGCGCCGCCTGCAGCGCGCCGTCCAGCTCGCGCACGCGCAGCGAGTAGCCGTTGATCAGGTTCAGCGACTCGATGCTCTCGCGCGTTGCGCGCGCGATCTCGATCTTCGCCGCGTCAGCCTGCCCTTTCGCCTCGATGAGGTCCGAGTAGAGCGCGCCGCTCCGTTTCTTCTGCCGTTCGAGAACGTCCGCGATGACGTCGTTGTCGATCAGCGCGGCGTGCTTTTTCCACACCTGCAGCTTCGCCGCGCGGAAGCGCGGGGAGCCCTCCGGCGCTGCCAGGACGACGGACGAGCCGCCTTCGAAATGTCGGATCTCACACGTCACGCGCGGCACGCGCAGAAAACTGCCGCGCTGCGAAAGCCGGATCAGAAACTCCCAGTCCTCGAACAGGTCGAACGCCGGATCGAAGCCGCCCAGGTCGAGAAACGTGTCGCGCGGGATCAGCAGCGCCGGGAGCGGGATGTAGTTGTCGAGCAGGAGCAGCTCGCGGTCGTAGTCCTGTGCATAGAGACGGAGGCGCGCGTGCGTTTCATACGCGCCGTTCTCGCCTGGACGGAGGAACGCCGAGACCGCGTCGGTGTACCACGCCGCGTGCGCCGATTTCGCGGCGTTCGCGAGCGTGAACAGATGTTCGGGATAGAAGAGATCGTCGTCATCGAGAAACGCGATGAACGCATGCGATGCCGCGCGTGCGCCGGCGTTGGCCGCTTCCGAGCGTCCGCGCGAGGTCTCATGTTCGATCAGCGTCACGTCGCCGGCGTCCGGCCTGGCTCCGCCGTCGTTGACCACCACGATCTCGCACGGATAGGCGGTCGCACGCACCGACGCGATTGCTTCTGCGAGCAGTGCCGGGCGGTCTTTCGTGCGGATCACGACGCTGACCGGCAACGTTTCCCGGGTGACTTCGATCGCCCGGGAGGTCACGATCGCGCTGAACGGCGTGGTCCGCAGCGAAGGCAGATCGACGACGAGATACGCCTCGGCGAACGCGGTGCCCGCGGGCAGCGTCATCGCGCGATAGGCGTTCAGCCCGCGCGCGTAGCCGACGTAGTCGCGCACCGCGAGTTGCGACGCATGCTCCGCGATCGCGGCGTACTTCGTCTCCGCGACGTCGCTGATGTCGACCAGTGCATTCGGACGCGGCAACGGCGCGCTCACTTCATAGAACGCGACGCGCGTCACCGCCAGATCGGCGAACAGCGTGTCATCGCGCTGGATCGTGTCGCAGAAGACGCGCGACAGCGCGACGTGATCGGGATGGATTTCGAGAGGACTGGGCACGAGCACGAGATCGGGCCGGAAATCGACGAGCTGTTCGCGGATGCGCGCACCCGCGGCGTCGCTCAGGGTGCGGTCGCGAAATCCGAGGAACACCACTTCCGCCGGACCCAGCGCGGCGATTCCGCGCCGCGATTCTTCCTCGCGCGCGGCGGCATCTCCGCCTTCGGCGCCATCGGTGGCGATGACGATGCGCACGGCACGATGCTCGCGCAGATGCTGGGCGACGATCCCTCCGCATCCGATCACTTCATCATCCGGATGCGGCGCGAGCACGAGCAGCCGCTCGCCGCGGAGCAGCGCCGCTTCGTACGGAATCGCCTCCGCCTCGGTCAACACGCGGGCTAGTATAAGAGGGAGTTCCTCGGGTTCCTCGGTTCCTCGGAGTTCCTCGGCGTGAGCCAGACTCCCGAGGAACCCGAGGCACTCCGAGGCACTCCGAGGAACTCTCTTCGCAATGTCTGACGAAAGCATGAGCGCCGAGCTGGCGCGACTGCGCGCCGAGCACCGGCAGGTGCGCGATCTGCTCGTGCTCATCCAGGAGCTCACTTCGCGGGGGGTGCGCAGCGAGTCGGTGGGCGATCTGTTCTCGCGCGCGTTCCCGACGCTCCTGCGCTGCCTGCCGTTCGACGTCGGCGTGGCGGTGATGCTCGAGCAGAACCTCGATCTCTACCTCGCCACGCGCCAGAGCGCCGAGCCGCTGATCGGCGATCCGCTGGTGGCGCGCATCCGTCGCACGCTCGAAGACGTCATCCCACTCTCCTTCGCGACGACGGAAGTGATCGTCAAATCCGAGCAGCACGACCTGCCGGACCAGGACCGCGCAATTGACATCGAACATCAGGCCCACGCGATCCTGCAGCAGGGCACGCGCACGGCCGGATTGCTGATGGCGTTCCGCGGCGAGGCCGCGTTCAGCGAATCGGAACGGCAGGTGCTGGCCATTTTCGCGACGCAGGTCTCGATGCTGCTCGACACCATCGAGGCACGCGCGAAGATCGCCAACCTCGCCGACACCGACGACCTCACCGGCATCTGGAACAAGCGCTACTTCCGCCGTCATCTGCCGCAGGAAATTGAGCGCGCGCGGACGTTCAACATCCCGGTGGCGCTGCTGCTGTTCGACATCGACGAGTTCAAGCAGATCAACGACAACTACGGCCACGTGATCGGCGACGTCGTGCTCTCCGAGCTCTGCGGCGTGGTGCGCGAGACGCTGCGGCCGACTGACATCCTGGCGCGCTTCGGCGGCGATGAGTTCGCGATCATCCTGCCGCACACGGATGCCACTGGTGCGGTGGCGGTGGCGGAGCGCGTATTGCGGCGCGTGCGTGCGCTGGCCATACCCGCGGACGAGGACGCGGCCATCCGCTGCTCCATCTCCATCGGCATCGCCGAGTTTCACGGTGAGGATGCAACCGCCAACGATCTCATTCGCCGCGCCGACGAACGGCTGTACCAGTCGAAACGGCAGGGGAAGAACCGGTACACTGCATGAACCGATGGGCATGTATCTGATCGCGAACTGGAAGATGAACCTCCCGCCGGAGGGAATCGAGTCGTACCTGGCGAATATCTGCGGCGCCGATCCTCGCGACGTGCAGATGGTCGTGGCGCCGCCGTTCCCGTTCCTCCGCCACGTCGTGCAATGCGGTGGCGTGTCCGTGGCGGCGCAGAACTGCAGCGATCAGAAGTCGGGCGCATTCACGGGCGAAGTCTCTCCTTCGATGCTCCGCGAGTGCGGCGCCGATTCGGTGATCCTCGGCCACTCCGAACGCCGCAATCTCTTTCACGAGAGCGACGCGCTGATCGCCCGCAAGCTCGCCCTGGCCATCGAGGTGGGATTGCGGCCGATCCTCTGCATCGGCGAAGACCTGCGCGTGCGCGACATCGGCGGCGTGGCGCGGTTTCTGGCCGATCAGCTCAAGACCGCCGCGGTCGACAATCTCGAAGACGCCGACGAAGTCGTCGTCGCGTATGAGCCGATCTGGGCGATCGGCACCGGCCGCGTTGCCAGCGGCACGATGGTCGCCGAAACGCTGGTCGAGATCCGCAGCGCGCTGGAGCGTTTCTGGCCGGCGCGATTCGCCAACGCGCCGATCCTCTATGGTGGCAGCGTGACGCCGGACAACGTGGCGGACCTGGTCGAGCACGGCACGATCGACGGCTTCCTGGTCGGCGGCGCGAGCCTGGATGCGCGGAAGTTTCTGGCCATCCACGCGGGGATGCGGTGAGGGGGAGTCGCAAAGGCGCAAAGTCGCAAAGTCTCAAAGGGCGGCGTCTCCCGCGGCCTTTTCTTTGA
>CAMPKJ010000002.1 GCA_946887105.1 uncultured Acidobacteriota bacterium
GCGCATGCGCTTCTCCTCGAACGCCGCGTCCGCTACAGCGACGCGGTTGAGGAACTCTTCGCGGAATTCATTGCGCGGCGTGCCCGGCGTCGGATCGCGGCGCGCCCAGAAGAGATCGATGAACTCGGCCGCCTCCGCATCGGACGACACTGCCTTCCAGGCCTTTCCTTCCTCGTCCGAGATGAGGAACTTCTCGGGTCCGCGGCGCCACTCCTGGGCCGCTTTCGAAAGACCAGCTTCGGTAACACCGGCGCACAGCACGACTGCGATCGCAGCAAAAAACTTCAGACGCATAGGGGATCCTCGAGGGTTATTTGGTAGTTGGACGCCGGGAGAGATTAACACGCCCGGCTCGACGGGGGGCTCCACTAGGCGCAGTGACGCGGTTTCTCCATCCGCCGGTCAGCGTCCTCCGTTCACCGACGTTCGCGAGACGTGCATCGCCGCGCGCCGTACTTTGGCCGCAGGAGCAAGGAGAGAACGGATGGACAACAAAATCCCATTGGGCAAGCTGGCGTTCGGGATCGTGCTGCTGGTGGTCGGCGTGGTCGGATTCACGGACGTGCTGGATCGCTGGGACGTACGGGAGATCGTGCAGTACTGGCCCGTGCTGCTGATCTTCCTCGGCGTTTCGAGCGAGATCGACGCGCTGCGCCAGCGCAAGAGCGGCAGCGGCTACGTCCTGATCGCGGTCGGCGTCTGGCTGCTGGTGGCCATGCAGAACTACTTCGGACTGACCGCGCGCGGTGCCTTGCCGCTCGCCATCGCCGTGGTCGGCCTGGGCGTGATCGTTCACGCGCTCGTCGACACGCCCGCGCCAGCGAAGAAGGAGAACGGCAATGAGTGAAACGATGACCAATCGCTTTCCCATCACCCCGCGCCTGATCATCGGCCTGGCCATCCTGGCCCTGGGCACGCTCTGGACGCTCGACAACCTCAACGTGCTCGAGTCGGAAGACTTCACGCAGTGGTGGCCGGTCGTACTGATCGCCATCGGGCTGGTGAAGTTCGCCGGCCGCACCACGAACCGCATCGGACCGGTGCTGCTGATCGTGATCGGAACGGTGCTGCTGGTGTCGAACATCGCGAACTACGACATCGATCTCGGAGATCTGATCCCGCTGGCGTTCGCGGCGTGGGGCGCGAAACTGATCTGGGACGCGCTCTCGCGCCGCTCCGTGCGGCCGGAAATCGCCAACAGCGACGCGATGGTGCACGCCTTCGCGTTCATGGGCGGCGTGCACTGGCACAGCAACAGCCGCGAGTTCCGCGGCGGCGATGCCAGTGCGATCATGGGCGGCGTGGAAGTCGATCTTCGCAACGTGCAGATCAAGCCGGGCGAAGAGGCGATGATCGACGCGCTGGCGATCATGGGAGGCGTCGAGATCCAGGTCCCGGCCGGCTGGCGCATCATCGGCGACGTGTTGCCGGTCATGGGCGCATTCGAGAACAACGCCACCGCGGCCGGCACTGAGAACGCCCCGGTGCTGCGCGTGCGCGGAACGGCGGTGATGGGCGCGATCGAGGTCAAGAACTGACGCATGCATCCCGTCCTCGCCAACCGCCGCCGGCTCGCGCTCTATCTCTTCACCTGGCTTCTGCTGGCGGTCCTGCTGGCGTTGCTGGTGATGGAGCCGGGCCGGCGCGGGATTCCGGCGGCGGTGCTGCTCACGCTGCCGCCGACGATCGTGTACGCGTTCATGTGCCTGGCGGCGTGGTATCCGGTGCGCGCGATGCCGATGGAGAGCGCGAATGTGTGGGCGATGCTCGTGTCGCACACCATCGCGGCGATGGTGCTCAGCGCGGTGTGGCTGATGCTGTTCCGGTTCTCCGCGCAACAACAGGGCGGCGACGTGGCGATCATCGAGCAGCGCATGCCGGCGCTGTTCGTGGCCGGCGCGCTGCTGTACTTGCTCGCGGTGGCGTTTCACTACCTGCTGGTGGCCGTCGAGCGCAGCGCGCGGATCGAGAAGCAGGAGATCGAAGTGCGCATGCTGGCGCGCGAAGCGGAGCTGAAGGTGCTGAAGGCGCAACTCGATCCGCATTTCCTGTTCAACAGCCTCAATTCGATCAGTTCTCTCTGCGGCTCCAATCCCGCCTCGGCACGCACGCTCACCACGCTGCTGGCCGAGTACCTGCGCAAGACGCTGCGAACCGGAAACGCGGAATCGATCACGCTCTCCGAAGAGCTCGAGCTGGCGTCGAGCTATCTGGCCATCGAGCGCATCCGCTTCGGACCGCGGCTCGAGCTGGCGCAGGACATCGATGAGAGCGTGCGCGCCTATCGCGTGCCGCCGCTGCTGCTGCAGCCACTGGTCGAAAACGCCGTCAAGCACGGCATCGGACAACTGCTCGACGGCGGGACGTTGCAGATCGCGGCGCTGCGCGACGGGGGAGCGGTGCGCATCAGCGTCGACAACGCCTGCGATCCGGACCGCGTGCCGCAGCAGGGCGAGAACATCGGCCTCGCGAATACGCGCCGCCGCGTGGAAATGTTCTATGGTCCGGCGGCACGGATGGAGATCGTGAACGAGCCCGCGCGCTTCCGCGTGGAGCTGGTGTTGCCGGCATGATCCGCGTGGTCATCGTCGACGACGAAGCGCCGGCGCGCGCGATCGTGCGCGAGTACCTGGCCGACTATCCGCAGTTCGTCGTGGCCGCGGAATGCGCGAACGGATACGAGGCCGTGAAAGCAGTGTCGGAGCATCGGCCGGACCTGCTCTTCCTTGACATCCAGATGCCGAAGCTGGACGGATTCGAGGTGCTCGATCTGCTGGAAACGAAGCCGCGGGTGGTGTTCGTGACCGCGTACGACGAATACGCCATCCGCGCGTTCGAGGTGCACGCCATCGATTACCTGCTCAAGCCGTTCACGGCGGCGCGCTTCGCCGAGGTCATCGCGCACGCGGAGGAGATGGTGCGGGGTTCGGGACCGGCGAATACGGCCAGTGCGACGTCGTCGATCCGCAAGCCGCTGCAGCGGATCGCATTCCGCGACGGCGCCACCATCGACGTCGTACCGGTGCAGCGTATCGACTACATCGAAGCGCAGGACGACTACGTGCACGTCTGGTCCCGCGGGCAGCGGCACGTCAAACAGCAGACGCTCGGCGACCTCGAAGCGCTGCTCGATCCGGCGCGCTTCATCCGCGTACACCGCAGCTACATCGTCAATCTCGAAAGCCTGGCGCGCGTCGAGCCGTATGCGAAAGACAGCCGCGTGGCCGTGCTCAAGGACGGGACGCGCATCCCCGTCAGCCGCGCCGGATACGAGCGGCTGAAGGGACTGCTGTAGCGCTCAGCCGGCGTGGATGGCGTGGACGGGATAGAACACTTTCCAGTCACTCGCTTCGCGGATCGTGTCGGCGGCGATGTTGCGCAGCACGGTCCTCACCCTGCTCACCGCATCGGCCGGTTTCGTGCGCCGCAGATCGTCGACGTCGCGGCCGATCTGGGTGTACTGCGCGACGAGTGCCTCATGCATCGCGCCGTAGCGCACCGCGAGCCGCTTGGCCTCCGATTGGAACGCGAGGCCGTGGAAGGCGGCCATGAACGCCGGGAGAATCGCGGCGGCGGCACCCATGACCGCTGCATAGGTATGCGCACCGTGCGGAAGGAGGTGCTGCTTCATCAGCACTTCGAGCGTCATTGCGCCGAAGGCCAGGAGAATGACCGCCCATAAGAGACCGCGCGCGTAGTTCTCGAGGCCTGACTCGAGATCGTGCATCGCGCGCGCGCGCAGGCCGTGGTATTGCGCCTGCCCCGCGATCCATTCCTTGCGTGCCGCATCCAGCGCATCCGCGGCCGCATCGGCATCGAGCAACACCGTTTTCCGTCCATCGACCGGTACCACCGAGGGCGCGGTGCGCGTGATCGCGCGCGCCAGCCAGGTGATCCACGTGCGGCCGTGATTGTGAGCGGACGCGTGCAGCGGGAGCTCGACCGGAGGCGGATACGCGCCGATCGGTGCAAGCCATTGCATCGGCCGGAGCAGCTCGGCGAGATAACGGAAGTCCGCGGCAATCTCGTGATGGCGCCCGTGATGATTGGTCGATTCGATCAAGACCAGCAGACCGAGAATGGTGAGCTTTGCGCCGCCCAGGATGACGATCAGAAACGTGGGCACGTCTTCCTCCCAGAGCGCCGTCGCGGCGAGCATTGCCACTGCCGCCGCGACCGCGAATCCGGCCAGGAGATACGAAATCACGAATGCTCCGCGATACGTGCTCATCGCCGTGCGGCTGAGCCGGTCCGCCTCGGTGAAAAACGTGTCGTACGGCGAGAGACTGAAGGTCGCATCCGTCGACTCGGGCGGATCCCAATGGTCGCGCTTTGCACGATCCGCGGCCATGCGGGCGAATGTCTGCAGGCCCTCCCATACGCGCGACAGAATGTCCGCGGATCGGCATAGGCGGGGGAGAGCGCGGGAGCCGCCCAGTACTTCGAGGCGCTCGACGGCGATGCGCAATGCCCTCTTGTTTCCCTGCAGTGCCTCCGGCAGGATCAGTTGCTCCCGGACGCGCTCGAAGGCCTGCCTCCGCCAGACTTCGCTATCGATCGCCGATGACCTCTGCCACCGGGTATCGCGAGCTGCTGCGAGATCCGCCGTGTGGGCGAGGATGGCAATCCGCGCCTCCCCGCCGTGCAACAGCACCGCGATCACGGGCGTGTGGCCTTCCACGGCGCGACGCACGGTCTCGACCGTGCCGGCCTTGCCGGGCGTCGCGAACGGATCGTAAATGGCGACGATCAGATCGGAGTTCTGGATCAGCAGATCGCGTGTGCGCTGGTAGGCCTCCGCGCGCGTCTCTTCCGTACTGTAGTCGCCGTCGAGGCGGACGACGTGCGTTGCCGCGGTCTGGAGCCGTTCGAACTCCGTCACGTCATCCGCCGTGAATTCGTTCTGAGCGGGGTAATGCTCCTCGCGGAACGGGAGGATGAGCTCGAGCTCGATGCTGAACTTCGCAGCGAGCGGCGGCTCGACGTCGAATGCCGCCTGTGCCCCGATCTGATCGCCGCCCGCGGCCAGCGACGACAGCACGGCCACGCGAGGCAAGTCGTTCGAGAAGAGCGACCGCGTTTCCGCGTGGACGTCCTCGATGCTCTCCAGGAGCGTCGTCCAGACGGTGGCGAGGGCCGCTTTCGCTTCCGCGCGCACAGCCGGATCAATGTGTCGATTGCCGACCACACCGATCCGGAGCGCGCATTGCGGCTTCACGACACGACAGTATACGGAACGCCGCTTTTACGGAGCCGCGATCGTGATGGTGGCCTGCTCTCCGTTTTCGCGATGGTTCAGCACCGGGCAGTAGAACGTGTACGTGCCGGGCTTGAAGAGCACATCGACGGTCGTCGAGCCGCCCGGATCGATGTTGTCGCCTGCGGCGCGATTGATGCCTTCGCCTTCGACGAAGAGATTGTGCACGGCGCTGCCGCGGTTCTCGACGGTGAGCACGGCCGGCCCCGGCGGAATCGGCTGGCCGGGGAGCGCGAGACTGTTGTCTTCCAGGACGATCAGCACGGTCGTGCCCGATGTGACGTCCGGAACGAGCGCGGTGCCGCCGGGCGACGCGGGATGCGTGGCGGTGGCGGAGGCGGTGCCGTCGGTGTTGGTCTCGGCCGGCGGCGTCACCGGCTCATTTTCACTGCCGGTCATTTTTTCGCGGCTGCACGCGGCAGCGACGAGCAGGGTGAACAGAATGGCAAAAACAATTCTTTGCTTCATGGCAGAGACGCCTTGCAAGAAACGGGGGCCAATCACCTCTCCTTGCCGACGTGAACCTCATCGCCGACCACATCGGTCACGTAGAGCATCTTCGTCGTGACGAGCACGGCCGCGAGGAGCGGCTCGGCGATGAGCATGCCGAGCACGCCGAAGACCATCCCCAGCGCCGCCACCGCGACCACGGTCATGACCGGCGGCACATCCAGCCGTTTCTTCAGCAGGACCGGCGTGATGACGTTACCTTCGAGCTGCTGGATGAGCAGGTAGAGGCCGGCCACCCAGAGCGCCTTCGACGGCGAGTCCACCAGCGCGACGCCGATGGCCGGAATGGCGCTGACGATCGGGCCGAAGAACGGAACGAACTCGAGCAGTCCGGCCAGGACAGCCAGCGCGGCGGCGCCTTTGACGCCGAGAGCGGCCAGACCGGCGCCGGTGATCAGGCCGATCAAGACCATGGCGATCAACCGCGCCACGAGCCACTGGCGCAGCGTGTCGCCGAGCGTCGTCAGCCACTGTTCCACGCGATCGCGGCTGCGGTGCGGGATGAGATGCACGATGCCTTCGCGATAGAGGCCGGGCGCCGCGGCGATGTACATGGCGATGAACAGCACGATCACCAAGCCGCCCACAGCGCCGACGAAAGAAGAGACGACCGGAAAGAGAAACTTCGTGGCGCCGCGAAGCTCCTGGGCGATGCGATCGGTGAGACCGCCCTGCTGCTGCCCCTGCTGACGTTGTTGCGGTTGCCCCTGCGGTTGCGGTGCGGAAACGAGCGACTTCACCGGCGTGCGGTTCACGGCGCTCTCGATCGTGCGCATCGCCTTCGGCAGTTCCTTGCTGAGCTCGCGCGACTGCTGCCGGATCGAGGGGCCGATCAGCGCGAAGATGCCGATCACCACGCCCACGAAGAGCAGCAGCACCAGCGGCGCGCCGAGTCCGCGCTTGATGCGTACGCGCTCCAGATGATCGACCGCGCGCGCCATCGCCAGTCCGAGCAGCACGCCGAGAAAAGTGACGATGAAGATCGAGCGCGCAAGCCAGAGAAAACGCAGCGCGATCAACACGCCGAAGACGATGGCCGTGACGCGCAATGCGACCGAGGAACGGATCTCCACGCGGAGCGTGCGAGCATGTGTTGTGCCCCCTCTCCCCGCGAAGCGGGGAGAGGGTTGGGGTGAGGGGCGAATCTTGCGTAACGTGCGCCCCTCACCCTAGCCCTCTCCCCGCGGAGCGGGGAGAGGGGACTGAGGGGGCGTTATTGCTTCCGCTCGAGGACGCCGTTCATGGTGTGGTAGAGCGACGCCAGCCGCTGCTTCACGGCCGGATCGGCGGTCCCGAGCCCTCCGAGCACGGTATCCGAGGTCGAGGCGTAGGTCTGGAGCGCGAGGCGCGTGCGCGGCTGGTCGTCGAGCTTCTCATCATTCGCCACAGCGCGGCAGCCTTCGAAGAACAGGACCGCATGCGTGGCCGCGCCGGCGAAGTTGTTCTGCTGCACTTCGAAGTTGACCATGCCCAGCTGGCGATGCAGGTTCGCGAGGCGAAGATCGAGCTCGGTCTGTTCCAGCCGCTCCGCGAGCCGGCGCCGCTCCCACTCTTTCGGCCCGTATCCGAGCACGAACGCGAACGCGATCAGCAGCACGATCCAGACGAACCTGCGAAACGGACGTGGCGATCTTACGGTCGATACGGGCGTTGGCTTCGGCGACGAAGGAGGAGCAGGAGGCTGCATGACATCAATGTACACGCCAGCGATGCGTAGAACGAGCGCGGCGCGTAGGTGAGGGTGATGGTGCGCCGTCCGGGCGGGACGTGGAAGCCGAGGAAGGCGTCGTGCAGACGCACCGTGCGTGTCGCGCCGTGCACGCGCCACTCCGCCGACTGGCTCGACGCGATGAACGCGCCGTCCGGCGCATCGACCTCGACGCGCATGCGTGTGGGCGATTCCTGCACGATCGCGCCGATCCTCGCGTCGCCATGCGGTGCGAAGAAGCGGCGCTGCCAGCGCGCGGACTCGTAGATCTTTCCGTCCGGACCTTCGTAGCGCAGACGCCAGGCGTCGGATGGCGTGAACGCCGGACCGGTGAGCAGCCAGCGCACGCCGAGAAACGCGAGCGCGGGATGATCGGCGTCCTGCACGCGCTTCACGTCGCTGGACGGATCGTTCACCGCGATGCGCTCGAAGAAACGCGCGTAACTGTTCGAAGCCATCGGATCGCTTCCGCGCACGTCCTCCACGCCGTACTGCGCGGCGGCGTTCGGGAGCAGCGTCCAGTCGTGACCGACGATGCGTGCAGGCTCGCCACGCGTCAGCTCGCGCAACGCCGTCAGCATCGGAATAGGTGGCCGGAAGTAGGCGCGGCTGACCGGCACGTTGAAACCGGCGTTGAACGTGAACAGCTCGCACACGATGGCGATGAGCGCGGCGATTGGCGCCCATCGCGGCTTGCTGAGCGCGACGATCAGAAACGCCGCCAGCGCGATGACGCCGGCCGTCGACTGCGGTCCGAGCGCGATGCCCCAGCGCGCGTGCAGCAACCAGGTCGCCGCCGCGAGCAATGCAATCGCTGGAATCGCCACGGCGATCCGCGGCATGCGATCGACCACGCGCGCCGCCACGATGGCCACGAAGAACAGAACGACGAAGCGGAGCCGGTCCTGCGCGATGAGACTCATCGGAGGGATGGCGTTGAACGCGCGGCCGATGAACGTCCAGTTCATCGCCACGAAAAACAGCAGCAGCGCGATGGCGATCAGCATCAGCTCGCGCCGTTTGCGCGCCGCCGCCGCGAGCGCGAGCGGCAACAGGCCGAGGTACATCGGCGCGACCACGGCGTAGTTGTAGATCCACTGCCAGTTGCCGCGCGATGGATTGCCGAAGCCGTCCGGATTGAGCAGCAGCCACGCGGCGGCCGGGCGGATCGTCGCGTGTGGTTCGGACCCGAGCGCGGCGGCGCGCGTGCTGCGCAGTGCCTGTTCGACCACCGGCACCCACGCCGGCGCCGCTAGTGCGAGTCCGAGCAACGCCGCGGCGATCGGCCGCAGCAGGCTCCTTCGCTCGAGCAGCAACACGATCGCGCACGCGAGTCCGATGTGCAGCGCGCTCTCCGGATGTCCGCCGCTCGCGACCGCCGCCGTGATGATCGCGGTGAGGGTGAGGTAGTTCCTCGGCGTTCCTCGGCGTTCCTCGGCGTTCCTCGGGGCCACCTCTCCGAGGAACTCCGAGGAACTCCGAGGAACCGAGGAACTCATCCGCGCGCATCCGCGCACCGCAAATGCCGCCGCGGGCAGGAGCGAGGTGACGGTGGTCAGCGGGTAGTAGAGGTAGATGGTCTGGAAGACCGAAAACGCGAACACCGCGCTGCCGAAGAGCGCAGCCCATTCCGACACGCCTTCATCGCGAAGAAAGAGCCAGCCGAAAACGAGCGCGAGAAAGATCTTCAATCCCGCCATGGCCACGAGCTGATGGGGGAGCGGCACGAACAGCGTCGCCAGAAAAATCGGCGCGAACGGTGCGGACTGGCCGTTGCCGAGCAGGGGATAGCCGGAGAACTGATACGGATTCCACAGCGGCGCGCGGCCGTGGCGCAGCTCTTCGCGCGCGAGTTGCATCCACGGAAGGATCTGTTTGACGGTGTCGTTCGTGAGCGGATTGCGCGGGCTCACGGCGCCGACGATGCCGCGGTACGGATCGCCGCGCATGACTTCATCGAGCGGCACCGGCACGTTCTTCGTGAAGACCGCGCCGTGCAGAAACGCCAATGTCAGCGCGAGCGAGATCGCGATCACGCGCCACGGCAATGGAGCGAACCAACGCCGCAGCGCGAGCGCGATCAGCAGCGCCGGAATGACGATGCCGAGGAACGTCATGCGCGCGGAGTGTAAGTCGGTATAATCGCGCCCGCCTTGCCACCGCTGAAGATTTTTTCCGGTCGCTCCCATCCCGCGCTGACAAACGAGATCTGTGCGCACGTCGGTGTGGAACCGGGTCACGTGACGCTCTACAGCTTCTCGGACGGCGAGCATTACGTGCAGATCGACGAGAACGTTCGCGGTGCGGACGTGTTCATCATCCAGCCCACCTGTCCTCCGTCAGTGAACGATCACCTGATGGAACTGCTGATCATGCTGGACGCCTTCAAGCGCTCCTCGGCGAAGCGCGTCACGGCCGTGATCCCGTACTACGGCTACGCGCGGCAGGACCGCAAGGACAAGCCGCGCGTGCCGATCACCGCCAAGCTCGCCGCCGATCTGATCAGCGCCGCGGGCGCCGATCGCGTGCTCACGCTCGACCTGCACGCCGCGCAGATCCAGGGCTTCTTCAACATCCCGGTCGATCACCTCTTCGCGGCGCCGGTGATCGTCGGCCATCTCAAGCAGCTCGAGCTCGAGGACCTGACCATCGTCTCGCCCGATGCCGGCGGCGTGGAGCGGGCCCGTGCGTACGCGAAGAGGCTCGGCGCCTCGCTGGCCATCATCGACAAACGCCGCTTCGCCACCAACCAGACCGAGGTCATGCACATCATCGGCGAGGTCGAGGGGCGGAACGTCTTCGTCGTCGACGACATCATCGACACCGCCGGAACCCTGATCCACTCCGCGCAGGCGCTGTTCGACAAGGGTGCGAAATCGATCTCCGCGGCCTGTACGCACGCGGTGCTGTCCGGCCCCGCCATCGGGCGCATCAACAGCTCGCAACTGGCCACGGTCATCACCACGAACAGCATCCCCACCGAGGACAAACAGGCCGAGTGCGCCAAGCTGAAGACGCTCTCGATCGGGAGTCTTCTGGCCGAGGCCATCAAGCGGATTCACAACGAGGACTCGGTGAGCAGCCTCTTCGAGATGTGATTGATTGGCACGGGTTCCTCGGGGTTCCTCGGTTCCTCGGGGTTCCTCGGAGGGGTTTCCAGGGACCCGAGGAACTCCGAGGCCCTCCGAGGAACCCGAGGAACCGCTTCTTCGGGAATAACCGCTTCTTTCCAACCATTTAGCGGTTTCGCTTACTAGTCAGAACAGGAGTCAGCACATGGCTGAGGTCAGTTTGGAAGTCACGCGCCGCGAGGTCACCGGCAAGGAAGTAGCGAAGAAGCTTCGCCGCGATGGGAAAGTCCCGGCGGTGGTTTACGGTGGTCACCGCGACCCGGTGGCGATCACGGTCGACCGGAAGGCAGTCTCGGAGCTCATTCAGAAGAGCGAGCACGGCATCCGGTCGGTGTTCCTGCTCAAGATGGCGGGCAGCGATCAGCAGCGGCACGCGATGATCAAGGAACTGACCATCGACCCGATCTCGCGCAAGATGAAGCACATCGATTTCGTGCGCGTGGTCATGGACGAAGTGGTCCGGGTCACGGTCCCGGTGCACCTCATCGGCACCGCCATCGGCGTCAAGGAAGGCGGACTGCTCGACTTCCAGGTGCGCGAGCTCCACATCGAGTGCCTGCCGAATGCGATTCCTGACTCGATCGACGTCGACGTCACCAGACTCGCCCATCACGAGTACGTCCGCGTCAAGGACCTGCAGCTCCCCGAGGGCGTGAAGGTTTCGGATGATCCCGAGCGCGTGGTGGTCGGTGTCACGCATGCGAAGGCCGACGCGGTCGTCGATGCCGCCGCCGCGGAAGCGACGGCCGAGCCCGAGGTCATCAAGAAGGGCAAGACGGACGAGGAGAAGAAGTAACTCCACCGCATTCCGAAAGTTCATCCGCCCCGCGATCGTCGCGGGGCGTTTTTGTTTGGGGATCGATGCAGATGAAAAAACGAGTTGCCGTGGCGCTGGTGTTGTTCGCGGTGATTGCGTGCAAACGCGAGCAGACCGTCACGACCCGTGGCGCCGACAGCACCGCCGCGACGCAGACGGAGACGCGCACGCAGACCGAGTCGGAGCAGGCCAGTACCGATGTCGGATCGACCATGCCCGAATACGCGGCGGTGAATCTCGACGGCTCGAGGTTCGCTCTGGCCGCGAAGCGCGACAAGGTCGTGCTGCTCAACGTCTGGGCGACGTGGTGCGGCCCGTGCCGTTACGAGATCCCGGAACTGCAGCAGCTCCACGAGCACTACACGCCGCGCGGACTGGAAGTGATCGGCGTGAGCGTCGATGAGAGCGGCGTGGAATCGGTCCGCGACTTCGTCGCCGAGCAGCCGAAGATGACCTATCCGATCGTGCTCGACGCGGACGGAAAGATCACCGCGCTGCTCCAGACGGTCGTGCTCCCGACATCCGTGCTCGTCGACCGCAACGGCAAGATCGTGTGGAAGAAGTACGGCGCGATCATGCAGGGCGACGAGGAGCTGAAGAAGGCCATCGAGGCTGCGCTGTAGCGCGCAACAGCGCGCGGTTAGCGCGTCACGTCTTGTGTAAGCGTTCGATGAAGTACGCCGGTTGGCGACGGTTATGGGCGAAGGCGATGACCTCGAGCTGATCCGGAAAATTCACGAACACGACGTGGTACGGGAATGTGTGGATTGGCATCCGGCGCACATCGTCGTCATCCATGCCCGGGACGCGGCCACCGATCTGCGGAAAGGCCTCGATGAGCTCGAGCGCGCGTCTGGTCTCGGCCGCGAATCGGTCGGCGACACGTGCGTCCCGTTCTCGATACCAGGTGAGCGCCTCGTGGTACTCAGCTTCCGCCGACTGGCCGACCTTGAGAGGCTTCAACGACCAAGCACTTCTCTTTCCACGCGATCGAGGACGGTTCGCCAGTCAGTGCTTGCGAGTTCGCCGGCGCGAGCAGCAGCGACCCGCTTCCGAATCTCGGTCGCCCATGCCTCTTCAACCTCGGCTTCGGCTTCCTGAAGGCTCTCGAGCAATTCGGCCGCAATCCTTGCACGCTCATCGAGCGGCAGTTCCAGCGCCTCATTCAATAAGTCACGAGTTTCGCGTGCCATCGCTGAGATCGTAGCACGCGCGTTACAAGTGCCGGCGGTCCGGGGTGCCGCGCGCTTCGCGGCGGCGGTCGCGCTGGCGTTGGATGAAGTGGCGGACGTTCCGCGCCATTTGTCCGAGGAGCAGGCGCATCGGGACGTAGGCGAGGGCCAGTCCGAGGGCGAGGGCGAGCGCGAGCGCGAGAATGACGGCTGCGAGGGTGAGGAGCGATGACATCTGCATCCTTCGATAGCAAGCGCCCTGCCGAAGCCGGTACTCTGCGGGCGTGGATTTCGTCGCCGAGTTTCCGCTGCCGCCGCGCCTGCGAGAGCCACTCACACGCGCGCTGCGCGGCGAGCCATCAGACTGGCCCGATGCGCTGACATCCGGCGAGGTCGACGCATTGGTCGCGCACGGTGTGGCGCCGCTCGTGTACGCGAATGCGCGCGTACCGCAGTTGCGGAACGAGGCGATGCGCGCGGCCGCGTGCGAGCCGCTGCGCACGAGCGACCTCGGCGAAGTGCTCGCGGCACTCGCGGCGCGCGGCGTCGAGGCGCTGATCGTCAAAGGAACCGCTCTCGCGTACGACCTCTATCCCGAGCCGGAACTGCGCCCGCGCAGCGATAACGACCTGCTGATCGCGCACGCCGATGTGCCACAGGTGCGCGAGGCCATGCTGGCCCTCGGCTTCGAGGAAAACGTCGACAGCGGAGACGAGCACGGCCTGCGACAGGCGGTATTCACGCGCGCGCCGGGCATGGTGTACGACGTTCACTGGTCGGCGACGAACGTGCCGGCATTCGATGCCGTGCTGCGCTACGACGAACTGCGCGCGCGCTCGCTTCCTCTGCCGCGGCTGGGGCCGCATGCGCGCGGACTGTCCTCCGTCGACGCGCTCCTCTTTGCCTGCATTCACCGCATCGCGCATCACCACGACAGCGACCGGCTGATCTGGCTCGTTGACATCGATCTGTTGCGCAGGCGGATGTCGCGTGCCGAGCACGAGCGTTTCTGGCGGCTCGCTGCGGAAGGACGCGTCGTCGGCGTGTGCGAACGCTCGATCGCGGCGGCCGATGCCTGGCTGTCGCGCGAGCCGCACCATCCCGCGAGCGAGTTTCTGACGCACCAAGAACGGACGCGCGCGGAACCGTCGCGGGTGTTCCTCGATCGCGAGATCACGCACGGTGGGGTGATGGCGGCCAGCCTGCGAGCGCTGCCGTGGCGCGCGCGCGTGCAGCGTCTGTGGCAGCTTGCGTTTCCGCCTGCCGAGTTCATCCGGCGGCGTTTCGGTGCGCGTCACGCGCTGACGCTGCCGTGGTGGTACGTCTATCGCGCGGTGAGGGGAGTGACGCGGCTCTTTCGCAAGGCCGTGCGCTGAGTCCGTTCAGCCGGCGTGGCACTCACGCACGTGCGAGACGAGCTGCTGGATGTCGAACGGCTTGGCCAGAATGCGGAAGACCGGCTTGGCCATGGTCTCGCCCGCATTCTGCAGGTTCGCGGTCATGACGATCACGCGCGGCGCGAGCGTTTTCTGCTCCGTCTCGAGGAAGCGCAAGACGCCGATTCCGTCGACGCGGGGCATCATCAGATCGAGGAGGACGGTCGCGTAGTCGTTGCGGGAGAGCTTCTCGATCGCTTCGAATCCGTCGCGTGCGCTCTCGACCTCGAAATGTTCGCGCCGAAGAACGCGCTCGACCATGTTGCGGATGGCGTCATCGTCGTCGACAACCAGGATCTTCTTGGCCGGAACCAACTGCTGTTGCTGCGTTTGCTGCTCGGGCACCAAAACCTCCGTGGTGGCTGAAAGCAAATGGACTGCCACGCGCGTATCCTTTGGACCATGGTCGCCGTGACGCTCTACAGCCGCCCCAACTGTCATCTCTGCGAAACCGCGAAAGCCGCGATCCTGGCCTCGGGAGTGCCGGTGCAGCTCAGCGAAGTCGACATCGATCAGGATCCTGTCCTGCGAGAGCGTTACACCAACGATGTGCCCGTCATTCACGTGGACGGGAAGGAGGCGTTCCGCCACTCCGTCGATCCGGCCGCGTTCGCCGCATACGTGAAGCGCGGAGTGGCCAGCCAGTCGCTGGCAGCCGAGAAATGCGTCCCCTGCCGTGGCGGCGTTCCGCCCCTTCAGGGCGACGCTCTGCGCGCGCTCGAGGACAGTCTCGGCGGAGGCTGGCAGGTGATCGGCGAACATCATCTCGAGAAGGAGTTCGCGTTTCCCGATTTCGCCGCCGCGCTCGCGTTCACGAATCGCATCGGCGCGATTGCCGAGGAGGAGGGGCACCATCCCGACATCCACCTCGCGTGGGGCAAGGTGCGCGTGACGATCTGGACGCACGCGGTCGATGGGCTGACGCGGAGCGACTTCGTCCTCGCGGCGAAAATCGACCGCGCTTAGTCCACCTGCCGCCGCACGCCCATCTCCGACGTATTGCCGGCCGCGTCGATGGCCACGGCCGAGAACGCCCGATCGGCAGGCGCCGCGCCTTGCAGCACGTCGCTGGCCCAGACGTTCGTTTCCTCCAGACTGCGCGACGGATCATCGCTGCCGGTCACGACCGGCAGCGGGAACGTGGCTTCGAACCTGCCGTCCGCGCCGGTGTTCGTCGCGCCGAGATAGTTGAACTCGCCGACGGAGGGGAGAACGATCTCGCGCTCCTGATTGGTGATGGTCTCGCGCTCGATTTTCTCGCTGCGGATGCGGGGAAGGTCGGGCACTTTGTCGCGAACGCCGGAGGTGACGAAGGACTGGTAAATCTCGACGGTCTGCCCCGGGCAGGCCTGACCCCGCACCGTCACGCGCGCGGTCTTCTCTTCGACCTGCACGCGCACGTCGGTCAGGCGCGGCGCGGAGATGCCGTTGTTCGCGGCGTTCGGAATGCGTTCGCACGAGCCCGCGCTCGCGGAGAGCGCGTTCGGGTTCTCGGTGGTGAGGTCGAGGATGATCGGACGCAGGCCGTTTTCGTCGAAGCGATTCGCGCTGACGCGATTCTCGCGCGGCGGCTCCGCCTCCATGAACGGCGCGCTGGTGACGCCGCCGAAGCGGTTCCACATGATGTCGTTGTGCGTGACGGCGTTGCGCGACGAGCCGGGGCCGAACACGACGCCGACCTGGTTGCTGCTGATGGTGGAGTTGTCGATGGTGTTCGCGTTGCCCGGCGTCTTGCCATCGAGCGATCCGATGATGATGCCCGCTCCCTGATTCGCGGCGATGACGGAGTGCCGGACCGACGATTCACTGGAGAGCAGCACGATCCCGCCGCCGCTGGCCGGATCGCCGCAACGATTCACTTCCACCCGCTCGGCGTCGAGCTTCGCATCCGGGCCGACGATCACTCCCGCGGCGGTCTTCATCGAGACGAGGAGATGGCGCGCGATGGTGGTCCCTTTTTCGATGCGCACTCCGGTGCTGGCGAGGTCGGCGGACGTGCCATCGGGCAACGCGCCGATCAGTACGTGCTCGATGCGCGCATCGGCGCGTACGATCACGTCATCCGCCGCGCCGTGCATCGCCAGCGAGCGGATGGCGCAGCGTCCCGCGCAGACGATCCCGCTCTCGCCCGTCACCGTCAGCTCGAGCTCCGGCTTTTCGATGAGCGGCACGGTGCGGTCCTGCGGGCGGACGGTCGGGCTTTCCCCGAGGCGGCCCGGATGTGCGTCGACGACCGAGGCGGGGGAGAGCAGGTTGTAGGCAGTGCCGTCGATGACCGTGTGGTCGTCGCGCAACTCGGGAAGCGGCGCGGTGAGCTCAATGGTCCACCAGCGCAGCGGCACGCCCATGGTCGGACGGCGCTGCTCCGGCGCGGGTGTGACGGGGACGAAGCGCATGCGGCTCGGGCCGGGTACGGCGTTGGCGTTGGTGAGGAACTGGCGCAGCGTGCCTTGCACGCGATCGCCGTCCGCGATCGAGGTGACGACGTTGAAACTGAACGCGAAATCGACGCCGCTGCCGGTGTCGGTCGATGACACGAGCGCGACGTGCTCGGACGTCGCCAGCGATGAGGCATCGTCCGCGGCAGCAGTACGCCCTCCGACGCACGCGCCTTCGAAGTGCGTCGCGCGCGTCGTGCCGTTGATGCGCACGCACAGGGATCCGACGGGACCGAAAGTCTGCTCCGCCCACGCGCCATTCGGCGCGAGGCTGCGCGAGTCGACGGCGATCCAGTAATTCGCGGCCTGCGCTTCGGGGAAGACGTAGGCTCCCGATGCATTGGTGGTCTCGGTGGCGACGATGGCGTCTCCGGCGGAAGGAGCGCCGTCGCCGTCGTCGCGATACAGCTTCACCGTCACGCCCGCGGCGGGAACGAAGTTCGCGCGCACCGCCAGCGCGGCGGGATCGTCATACACGGTGCCGGCGATGACGCGCGCATACGCGTCGCCGGCCAGCACGGCTGCTGCACACAACCCGACCGCCCATCGCAATCGAAGCATTCCTGGACCTCTCCTGAACATTATGCCGGTTCCTCGGGTTCCTCGGTTCCTCGGAGTTCCTCGGGGTGGAGGGGACCTCGCCTCCGAGGAACCCGAGGAACTCCGAGGAACCGCTTCTCACACCAGCCCGCGGTCGCGCAGCTCGCGCTTGACGAAGGCATACACGATCGGCGCGAGGACCACGCCGCCGACGCCGAAGGCCGACTCGCCGATGATGATGGCCAGCAGGATTTCCCACGCCTGCGAGTCGGTCTCGCCGCCGACGATCCGCGAATTGATGAGGTACTCGAGCTTGTGAATGATCACCAGGTAGGCCAGCGACGCAACGGCCGTCCCGATCGACACGCCCATCGAGAGGATGGTGATGACGGTGTTGGAGATCAGGTTGCCGAGGACCGGGATCAGGCCGCAGAGGAACGTGATCACCACCAGCGTGGTCGCGAACGGAACGCGGATGCCGAACAGCGGCAGCGCCACGAGCAGGTAGAGCGCGGTGAGGGTGGTGTTGACGGCCGAGATCTTGACCTGCGCGGTCGCAACGCGGCCGAATGCATGCGCGACGCGATCGACCTTGTCGATGAGATGGCGGGCCAGCGGTCCGCGTTTTTCGTCATCGTGATGGGTGACGTGGCGGAAGAAAACCAGGATGGCCAGCAATGCGCCCATGATGACGTGCACCAGGCCGATGCCGAGCCAGAGCCCGCCCGCGCGCAGAGTCTGGGCGTGCGTTTTCAGCCACGCCTGCGCCACGCGCTGGAATTCTTCCGCATCGGTCATGACCTCGGGGATGAACTGCCGTCCCAGTCCGCCCAGCCACAGCCGCACCGATCCGAGGATGTCGGCCATCTGCTCCATCATCTCGGGCACGTTGCCGGCGCCGCGGCGGAGCATCATGGCCATCAGCATCACCGCAGCGATGACCAGCAGCGCGGCCGTGGTCGTGACCACGAGCAACGCCAGCGGACGCACCGCGCCATGCGACATACGACCGTGGAAGCGCGCCGACACGCGATCGAGGACGAGGTACAGGGTGAGCCCGACGATGAGCGCGCCGACGAGATGCTGCATGAGCACGAACAGCAATGCCGCGCCGACGATCAGATAAGCGGCCAGCTCTTCCCACGACCTCTTTTTCGGCGCCGGCGGAGCGGTCTCGAGCGGAGTTTCGTCAAGCGGCACCGGCGCCAGAGGGTTCGAGGTCATCGAGACGATTGTACGGCGGGCTGAGGAGACGGAGTACGATCATGGCATGTGGACGATCGCGCCCTACTTCATCGTCGACGACGTCGTCACGACCGCCAACTACTATCGCGACAGCCTCGGATTCGACTACGAGCGATTCTGGGGCGATCCGCCGCGCTTCTGCATGGTGCGGCGCAACGGGATCATCATCATGTTGAGCCAGCTCGACACGACCGGGGTGATGCGTCCGAACAGTCTCGCCAATCCTGAAGACGGGGCGTGGGACGCGTACATCTGGGTCGAGGATGCCGACGCGCTGTACTCCGAGTTCCAGGCGAAGGGCGTGAAGATCGCGCGCGCGATCTGCGACCAGGAGTATGGCTGCCGCGACTTCGACGTCGAAGACATCAACGGCTACCGGCTCTGCTTCGGCCAGCCCACCGGCGTATGAGAAGAATCGCGTTATCGCTCTTTCTTTTTCTCGTCGCGATTCCGGCAGCGGGACAGCCGTACCACCTGCGCATTCCGCCGCCTCGCGTCACGGCGGAGCACACCAACCTGCTCGCCATCTACGAGCAGGCCATCTTCGATTCCGCGGTCTATGAAACGAAGAACCTGCGTCCGCTGCGTCCGCTCGTCGCGGATGCCGATGGTGAAGTCATCGTGGCGACGCTGACTTCGCTCGATGGGAAGGCCGGCGATCTGTTGCCGATCACCGGCTCCGGTGTGTGGGTGACGGGCATTCCCGAAGTGCAGGACATCTGCCGCGGGTTCACCGGCGATGTGGTGATGCACGTGCGGCAACTTCTTGGATTGCCTCCCGACGCGCATGTGCCGCGCGTGCTGGTCCTGCGCGCGAAAGCGTCCGACATCTTTCGCCCTGCCGTCGATCCGAATGTCTTCACGACCTCGCCCTGTTCGCAGTTGACGAACGCTCCGGCGCCGGAGCATTGCGGCAACGTCTTTCCGTCGGACACGGCGCCTTCGCACTATGCGTGGATCGCCGCGCAATCGTTCGAGCTCCACGAGATCCCGCACGGATACCCGTGGACGCACCTCGGCTACACGTACAACTGGAAGCCGGGCGCCGATCGCTACGGTGCGTCGGAGTATGTGATTCGTCCCGGTGCGCCTGTGGCGATCGTGGAGAACGTCACGCCGGAAGCGTATTGCGCGCCGGTACCGCGTCAGTGAAAGTCGTAGCTGCTCACGTGGGCGACGCCGTCGAGCGACCAGAATTTCTCCGCGCGCACGGATGGCTGTCCTTCCTGGTTCTGAACGATTCCTTCGACGATCAGGCCTGAGTTGTTGAGGATGGTCGTGCGTACGTCGTTGTCGGCGAAGAGCTGAGGATTCACGATCGCCTGCGAGAGGCCGGTCTCGTCTTCGAGCGTGAGGAAGACGAATCCTTTCGCGGTGCCGGGACGCTGGCGGACGATCACCGCGCCGGCGGTGGCGACGCGGCTGCCGTTCGGGACATGTTTGAGCTGCATCGCGGTGAGTACGCCGTCTTTGCGCAACTGCGGGCGGAAGTGTTCGAGGAGATGGCGGCCGGCGGTGAGCTCCATCGCGCCGTAATCGGCCATCGTGTTTTCGGCGGACGACATTTCGGGAAGCGGTGATGCGCTGTGCGCGGCATCAGCGTCGAACAACTCGCCCGCTTGTTTTGCCGCATACGACGCCTGCCACAACGCTGCCCGGCGCGTCAGCCCGAACGACTCCATGGCGCCGGCGTAGGCGAGCTTGGTCAGTTGATCGTCGCGCAGCCGTGCACGGCGAGCGAGATCATCGGCGGATCGGAAGGGCTGCGCTGCTTCGACGCGCAATGCGGAGTCGGCGCGCAGCCCTTTCACGAACTTCATCCCCAGGCGTACCGCGCCGTTTTCCCATCGACAGTTCCATCCCGAGGCGTTGACGTCGACCGGCAGCACGTTCACGTTGTGGCGTTGCGCGTCCTTGATCAGCGTCGCGGGATGATAGAAACCCATCGGCCATCCATTGAGGAGCGCGATGTAGAACGCCGCGGGATGGCGCGCCTTGATGTATGCGCTGGCATAGGCGATGAGCGCGAAGCTCGCCGCGTGCGATTCGGGGAAACCGTAGAGTGCGAACGCGGTGATCGATTTCACGATCTGATCCTGCGCTTCCCCGTCGATGCCGTTCCGGGTCATGCCCGCGCGCAGGCGCTGCTCGATCTCTTCCATCCGTTCCATGGAGCGCTTGAATCCCATCGCGCGCCGCAACTCCTCCGCCTCGCCGCCGGTGAAATTCGCGGCCACCATGGCGATGCGCAGGAGCTGCTCCTGGAACAGGGGAACGCCGAGCGTGCGGCGGAGGATCGGCTCGAGACACGGATGCGGATATTCGACCGGCACCTTCTTCTGCCGGCGGTCGAAGAACGGCTTGATCATCCCGCCGACGATCGGTCCGGGGCGGATGATCGCCACCTGCACGACGATGTCGTAGAAACACTTCGGCGCGTTGCGCGGCAGCGACGCCATCTGCGCGCGGCTCTCGACCTGGAACATGCCGATCGTGTCCGCCTCGTTGAGCATCTTGTAGACGAGCGGATCGTCCTGCGGCAGATGGGCGAGATCGACTTCCTTCCCTTCGCACGTGCGGATGATCGGGATCGCTTCCTCGAGCGCGGCCAGCATGCCCAGGCCGAGGAGATCGACTTTGATCAGCCCGAGATCGGCGCAGTCTTCCTTGTCCCACTGGATGACCACGCGGCCCGGCATCGACGCCGGCTCGAGCGGCACCACTTCATCGAGCCGTCCCTTCGCGATCACCATGCCGCCGGAGTGCTGGCCGAGGTGGCGCGGCAGATTCTGGATCTGCATGTAGAGACGCATGAAGTGCTGCACGCGCAGATCGGCGGCGTCGAAACCAGACTGTGCGAGCTGCACGGGGAGGTTCTCCAGCTTTTCACGGATCTCGCCGAAGTGCCACGTGCTGACCGTCTTCGAGAGCTTGTCCGCCTGTTCGAGCGAGAAGCCGAGCGCCTTGCCGACTTCACGCGCGGCGGAGCGGTCGCGGTACGTGATTACGTTGGCGGTCATGGCCGCGCCGTGTTTGCCGTACTTCGCGTAAACGTGCTGGATGACTTTCTCGCGCTGATCGCCCGACGGCAGGTCGAGATCGATGTCCGGCCATTCGCCGCGCTCTTCGGAGAGGAAGCGCTCGAACAGCAACTCCATCCGCACCGGATCGACGGCGGTGATGCCGAGTGCGTAACAGACCGCGCTGTTGGCCGCGGAGCCGCGCCCCTGCACGAGGATGTTCTCGCGCTGGCAGTACTGCACGATGTCCCAGACGATCAGGAAGTAGCCCGCCAGCTCGAGCTTGGCGATCATGTTCAGCTCTTTTTCGAGCTGCGCCTGCGCCTTCGCGGTGAGCGGCCGGAAGCGCGCCATGGCGGCGTTCCAGGTGATCTTGCGGAGAAACGAATCGTTGGTCTCGCCGGGCGGCAGCGGGTAGTCGGGAAACTGATAGCCGAGATCGGCGAGCGTGAAGTCGAGCGTGTTCGCGAGCTCCCACGCCCCATCGATGGCCTGCGGCAGATCGGCGAAGAGACGGGTCATCTCGGCCGCGGTCTTGATGTGGCGCTCGCGGTTCAGTCCCAGCAGGCGTCCGGCGTTGTCGACGTTGCGTCCTTCGCGGATGCACGTGAGCACGTCGTGCAGTTCCTTGTCCTCGGCACGCCCATAGCGGACGCCGTTCGTTGCTACGATCGGTAGATGCAGCCTTCGGGCGAGATCGACCAGGCGAATGTTCTGATGCTCTTCATCGCGGCGGAAATGGCGCTGCAGCTCGATGTGCGTGCGCCCCTTGAAGATGCCACTGATCTTGTGCACCGTCGCTTCGTCGTCGCGCGTGAGGCAGTGCAGTCCCTCCGCGTGCTGCTCGATCAACTTCCATGAATAACGCGCCTCGCCCTTCGGATACGCGAGCGCGCCCGCGGTGAGCAGGCGGCAGAGGTTCTTATAGCCGGTGCGGTTCTCGACGAGGACGGTCAGACGATTGGCGTCGTCAAGAACGACTTCCGATCCAACCAGTGCGCGCACGCCGGCCTTCTTCGCCGCACCGTAAAAGCGCGGCGCGCCGTAGACGCCGTTGGTGTCGACGAGCGCCATGGCAGGCAGGTCGCGTTGCGCGCCGAGGAAGATCAGGTCCTCGGGGAGCGCGGCGCTGTCGAGGAAGGAGAACGCGGACGCCGCGCGCAGCTCGGCGTAGGGGCGGTGGTTTTTCGCGTCGCGTGTTCGTCCGTGCAAGGCAGAGAGATTTTTCCTCGGAAGGGAAAGGGAGGCAAAGAATCCACGACAAGTGGAGCCGTCTCTATGCTATATCAGCATACGAATTTATGCAGAAGCTCGCCGCAGTCCTCCTGACCCTTCTCGCAACGAGTGCCTTTGCGTTTCAGGGCCGGCCGGTCTCGGACCTGCGGTTCGATGGCCGTGCGTCGGTCTACGATCACCAGGTTGCCACGGACGGTATCGACTTTCTTGTTTTATCGAGTCCGTACGTGTCAGGGCAGCGACACACGTTCACGCAGAAGGTGGCCGGCGGGCGCCCGGCCGGACCGCAGCGCCAGATCGGATCCGGAGTGCCGGCCGGATTGGCCTGGACAGGCAATGCGTATCTCGCGGCGTGGAGGGACGGGCAAAACCTCTGGGTGTCGACCGTTTCCCGCGATGGATCTCCGACGTCGACGCCGACCGCGCCAGTGATGGCCGGCGGTGCCTTCATGGTCGCGAATGGCGATGGAGCTCTGGCATTCGGACTTGCCGCGGGAGCGATCACCGTGCAGCGTCTCGACCTCAGGGGAAGGCCGGTCGGCAGCGCGGTGACATACGACCGCCCGCCCGAGACCAGCGCGATCGCGAGCGGCCCGGCGGCAGGCGGATTTGGCGTCGTTTTCACAGGCTCTACAGGAACGTGGCTGATGACGTTCCGCGTCGATGGCAGCGCGATCACCTCTGCGCCGGTGCTGCTCGACGGGCCCTTCGGCAGCATGAGCACGGATCGGCACACGAATGAGGCGACGGTGGCCACGGATGGCCGCGACACGATCGTGATCTTCGGAAGCATGCAGTATCGGGAAGACGCGCAGTTGAAAAGCGCCGTGGTCGGCCCGGATGGAACAGTGAAGAGCGTCCGTGTCATTTACACGCTCGGCGGTACTCCTGACCGCAAGTACATTTCGCCCGCTGCTCTGGTCTGGGACGACTCTCAGTACATCGCCGGGATTTCTGTCGCAAAAGACCCAGACCATCGTGTCATTGATCCGGCCCTGGTCCGGATTGCGCCCAATGGCGAGCGAATCGGAGATCTCCAGTGGATCTCCGGCGACGAAGCAGGACAGACCGCTCTGGCATCGAATGGGACAGACGTTGCGAGAATGGCACTCCGTTTACCGGCCGGCATCGGCCGCACGCTCACGACGCAGGACGTTCTGACGATCGAGGCCGGTCCGGGCGGATATCTCGCCGCATGGTTCGACGATTCGGACGGCGTCCATACAGTGCGTGCGTCGCGCCTGGACGCGGCCGGAAACTATCTGGACGGTGCGGGCGTAGTGCTCGCCACAATACCGACGCCGGCGATGTATGAGGAGCGGACGATCTCCATCGATGGAAATGGTCCGCAGTGGCTCGTGGTCTGGTCGGCCAATCAGAAGATCCAGGGCCGGACGGTCTCGCGGAATGGCGCGCCGACCGGGGAAACGCTTTGGATCGGGCCGGGGTACGAAGCCGCGGTTCGATGGAACGGAACGCACTACGTCGTGCTCCGCTCCTACCGTTCGCTCTACAGCGAAATTCTCTCGAGCACAGGCACCGTCAGTGAGACGAGACTGCTCGCAGAGTGGGAAGAATTCTCGGACGGTCTCGGCAGCGGATACACCTCCTATCCAGAGCCTCTGCTGACGCTGCTGGGCGGCCGGATGCTCGCCGTCTACGTCAAGAACCGCAGCGTGTGCTACATCGGAACGCCTGGAGCATGCGGCGATGAAACGACGGTGCTCGGACGTTTGCTCGACGACGTCGATTCTTCGCCATTCACGATTGCTGAATCCGTTTGGGGACGTCTCGCCGTGGCCGCTGCTCCCACGCACGCGCTGGTCATGTGGGCGCAGTATCAAGGTCTGGGCGCTGCGTTCCTTCCGGCCGAAGCTCCCGAACAGGTTGGTACACCGTTCCGCATCGAAGGCTCGATGACCGACGCTGCCATTGCGTTCGATGGGAATGACTTCGTGGCTGCATGGTGGCAAAACGGCCTGGTGACGGCGCGGATCACGCCCGGGGGCGGGATCCATGACCGGCGCGAGATGCTCCTCGGCTCGACGGAACGGGGAAGGAGCGCGGCGATCGCAGCCAGCGTCACGCAGCCGGCGCTGGCAGGCTTCATCGGCCAGCTTTCCTCGTACGACAACGTTCCTCGCGCGATGCTGGTGTTCCCCTCTGAGATCGGCGGTCACCACGCTGCGCCATCGGCGCCGGAGATCACCTGTGCCACGCGACTCGAAGACGAACGAATCCGCGTACGCTGGCAACCTGCGGCACACGTTCTCGGCATCGCCATCGAGCTCCAGCTTCCGGACGGAACGTTCCGCACCATCGGCGTCGCACCATCCGAGGCGACCACGGCAATCGTGCCGCTGCCGGGCCTCGACGGCTCGGCCGTGCGCATTCGTACATGGAACGGGTTCGGTGTTTCCCTGCCCTCCGCGATTGCGCCGAGTCTGCCGGCGCCGGCAGCCGATGTAGACGCGATGCCGAACGCCTGCGCCGGCGTGCCGGTCGAAGTCACAGCCACGCTCACGGGCACTCCGCCGTTCATCGTGCGCTGGTCCGATGGCGTGATGCAGACCGTCTCGGATGGATACACGGCCACGCGTCTGTTCACGCTCGAAGCCGACACGAGGATTGCGGTCGAGTCGGTGACGGATGCGTCGTGCGAGGCCGGGATGACGAACGGCGGCGTGGACATCCACGTCACCGCGGCGCCGCGCATCGACCAGCAGAGCCGTACTGTCCGCGTTTCGCCGCATCAGCAGGCCACGCTCAGCGTCGTCACGGCCACGCATGGAACCCGCTTCGCGTGGTATGAAGGCGCCCGCGGTGACACCGCGCACCCCGTCGGAAGCGACGCCGCGACGTTCACCACGCCGCCGGCGGCGCGCACGATGCAGTACTGGGTGCGCCTCACGACGACCTGCGGAACGATCGATTCAGAGACCATGACGGTCACGATCGACGCACGGCGCCGCGCCGCGAGAAAGTAGAGTTTTCAAATGGCATTCTCCACGTTTGGACTGCACCCGGATCTGCTTCGGGGAGTCAAAGAGCTGGGCTTCCTGCGCCCGACACCGATTCAAAGCGATGCGATTCCTCCGGCCATGACCGGCAAGGACGTGCTGGCGGCCGCGGCCACCGGCAGCGGCAAGAGCGCGGCGTTTCTGCTGCCGATCCTGCACCGGCTGATGGGAAAGAAGCGCGGCACGACGCGCGCGCTGATCCTGACGCCGACGCGCGAGCTCGCGGCGCAGATCGACGAGCATCTGCGCGATCTCGCCGTGCACACGCCGCTCTCCGGCGCGGCCATTTACGGCGGCGTCGGGATGGGGCCGCAGGAGCATGCGTTCCGCAGCGGCGTGGATGTGCTCGTGGCCACGCCGGGACGGTTGCTCGATCATTTCCAGCACGGCTACGCGAAGCTCGAGTCGCTGGAGATCCTGGTGCTCGACGAAGCGGACCGGATGCTGGACATGGGCTTCCTGCCCGACATCCGCCGCGTGCTGCGGCATCTCCCCACGAAACGCCAGACGCTGTTTTTCTCGGCGACGCTGCCGCCGGCGATCGTCGAGCTGTCGCGGGACATGCTGAAGAACCCGGCCATGATCTCGATCGAGCGCAAGGCCGCGCCGGCGGTGGGCATCACGCAGTCGGTCTTTCCGGTGTCGCAGGAGTTGAAGATGCCGCTGCTCGAAACGCTGCTCGAGCGCGGGGAGATCCAGAACGCGATCGTGTTCACGCGCACCAAGCATCGCGCGAACCGCGTGTTCGAACAGCTGGAGCGGAAGAAGGTCAGCGTGGCGCGCATACACGGGAATCGCAGCCAGCTGCAGCGCACCGAGGCGCTGAACGGATTCAAGGCCGGGAAGTACCGCATCCTGGTGGCCACGGACATCGCCGCACGCGGCATCGACGTCGAGGCGCTGTCGCACGTGGTGAACTTCGACGTGCCCAACGTGCCGGAGGATTACATCCACCGCGTCGGCCGCACCGCGCGCGCGGAGATGACCGGCGACGCGATCACGTTCGTCGCGCCGGATGAAGAGAGCGATCTGCGCGCCATCGAGCGCGCCATCAACAGACGGCTGCCGCGCGTGACCGTGCCCGATTTCGATTACGCGCAGAAGCCGGCTGAAAAACTCGAGATCCCGATCCACGAGCGCATCGCCGCGATTCGCGCGCGGAAGGCGGAGGAACGCGCTCGCGCAAAGGCGAAGGCGGAACGGCGGTCAGCGGGTAGCACGAGTTCCTCGGTTCCTCGGGGTTCCTCGGTGCCTCGGGGTTCCTCGGTTCCTCGGGGGACGGGAGCCCGGTCATCGGCGCCGGCGCCATCGAGCTCACGACCGCCGGCGCGGCGGCGGCGCGGCGGCAATCGCTGAGACGCTACTTCACGATCAACCACGCGCCGCCGATCGTCAGCGCGAATCCGATCGTGCGCGTCACGTCCATTCCGTGGCGCTGCGCGCTGAAGAGGCCGAAGTGGTCGATCAGCATCGCGGCGGCGAGTTGGGCGGCGATGGTGATGATGATGGTGCGGGAGAGGCCGAGGCGCGGGGCGGCGAAGCCGATGCCGCCGACGATCACCAGCCCCAGTGCGCCCGCGGTCCATGCGTACCAGGGAATGTCGCGAACGGGCGCGTGCGGATCGCGGCGGGCCATCCAGAACAGCACGGCCACGATGGCGCCGGCGCCGTAGGAGATCACCACGCTCGTGGCCGTGCCGACGGTGCGATTCATGATGGCCATGAACTGTCCCTGCAGCGCGACCGCGATTCCTGCGGCGATGGCGATGAGCATCACAACGAGCGAGGCTGACATGACGCGCGAAGCGTATCAGTCGTATCGCGCGTCGACGAACCAATCCGATGACGGCGCCGCCTGATACACGCGATAGATGCCGCCGCGCTCGAGCTCGACGTCCCAGTATTCGCGCGCGGCGGGTGCGTCCTGCCACCATCCATCCTCGACGCGCCACGGTCCGGACGACATGCGCACGCTGCCGCACAGATCGCCTTCGCCGGCGATCGACGCGATCTGCGTCTCTCCATCCGATTGCCGCGTGATCACTTCCACCGGAACCGGCGGACGCAGGACGCGCGGCGCGAGCAGGCCGCGGCTCTGCTGCGGTTTCAGGCGCGTCTGCGGAGGAGGCGGCGGCGCGTATCCGGCCAGGTCGTAGCGTTCCGGAAGATGGCCGTCCACCGGCACGGCCATGCCGACGCGGTCTTCGCCGAGAAGCGAAACCAGTCGCGCGATGGTGGTGGCGAGCTTCTCCGGCGACAGCGCGGCTGGTCCGAAGAGCGAGAGCTGTGCGCGCCGCGGACGGTCGGGATGGGCGACCAGCGAGAAGCCGGTCACCGGCGCACCGGGAGGAGTCTTCTCGAGGTCGAGCCGCAGCAGCGTGAGCATGGTCTTCACGTCGCGCGTCGGCGCGGGCAGATCGATCGCGCGCGCATGGAAACCGTCCGGCTCCAGCATCAGCGTCAGCTCGAGGCGCTGGCACGCGAAGCCCTGCACTTCCATGCGCTGGCTGAGGCGGTCCAGTGCCGCGCTGGCGATGAACAGGAACGGCTCGAGCGCGACCAGCGGCCACTCCAGCTCCATCCCTTCGCGGAAGTCGGGAGGCAGCGGACGCGGAATGAGCGGACGCGGATCGATGCCGCGCGCGGCGTAATGCAGCTCGCGTCCGAGCTCGCCGAGGCGGCTGGCCACTTCGCTCTCCGGCAGGCCGGCCAGCTCGCCGATCGAGCCGATGCCCCAGCGCCGCAGCGTCGTGGCCGCATCGAGCTCCGGCGTCAGCCGCGCCAGCGGAAGCGGCGCGAGAAACTCCGATTCCGTTCCTGCCGCGACGATGGTCGGCGTCTGCGGCAGCTCGGCCGCGACGCGCGCCGCCAGCTTGCTGGCCGCGATTCCGGCGCGCGCGGGGAAGCCCATCTTCTCCGCCGCGGTGATCGCTGCTTTGGCCAGCGTGAGCTCGCTGTCGAAGTGCCGTTCCATGCCGGTGATGTCGACGTACACGATCCCTTCGCCGGCATCCTCGACGCGCGGCGAAAACGTCTCCGCCACTTCGAACAGCGCCTCCTGCGCGGTGCGCTCGCATTCCATGTCGCGCGCGCGTGCGATCAGCTTCGGGACCAGCACGCGCGCCTGCGCGAGCGACATGCCCGGACGGATTCCCTTCGTGCGCGCGCGGCGCGTGGCCGCGATCACGTGCGCGTTCTGCGCATTGCCTTCGATGATCGCCAGCGCCTCCTGCAGCAGATCGGGCTCGCTGCGCAGCCGCGCGGCCAGCGGAAACATCGGCACGTGGAAACAGGCGATGCGCGTCATTTGTCAGCGCTCTCGAACGGCTGCGTTGCCTGTGCGCCCGGCTTGATGTGGCGATGCTTTTCGAGCGTCACGTGCATGTCGATGCCGTCCAGCAGGCGAGGGGACCGGGCATGAAGTTCCTCGGAGTGCCTCGGAGTTCCTCGGTCCCTCGGGGGAGCCCCCTCCGAGGAACCCGAGGAACCCGAGGAACCCCGAGGAACTCCAATGTTGATCCAGCGGGCGCGGCTGAACGATGCCTTCAGCACCGCTTCGCTGGCGGTGCCGGTGAGCGGATACGGCGAGGACACCAGCATGGCCGTGTTCTGCGATTCGGCGGTGCGTGCCAGGCGCACCCACGCGGCGTCGGGAGCGCGGCGTCCGCGGACCGGGTGCAGGCCGACGTCGACGATCACGAGCTGGAAGCCGGTGGCGGTGATCATCTCCGCGCTCATCACCGCTTCCTTGACCGTGCGCGGGCGGATCCAGAGCAGGCGGCGCAGGTCGGCGCCGTTCTGCGCGGCGAGCTGCGGATCGAAGTGATCGCCGAGATCGATCAGCGCGGCGGCTTCGCCCATGCTCGTCGCGGCGACGAGTGTGGACATCACGATGGAGAAGCGCCCCGATGCGCGGCGCGACACGAGCTCGACCATCTTGCCGCGCCGCAACCCGCCGCCGAGGAGTGTGTCGATGGCGGAGAGCATGGTGGGGAGCGTGACGGTGGTGCCGCTGTTCGCGGCGCGGCGGAGGAGCTCGGCGCCGCTGCGGACTTTGGCGGCGACCGAGTTTCCGAGAGAGGCGCGCAGCGCGCGCATCGCCTCACTCTCGCCTGGTTCTACGGGTGGTGGGGGTGGGACGAGGGTAGGTGCCGGGTTGCTCCGTTTGAAGTCGAGGAGCTGGAACTGCCAGTCGAGAAGAGGAGCCGGAGCAGCCATCGAAAAGAGTCGGTGCGACTGCGATCACTTTAGGCGGTAACACGGCGTAAACACAAGATGCGTGAATCGTGCACCGGAGCCGCGTCACCAGGGTTGCCCAAACGTTCGAAACAGGATGGTCCGCCGAGTCAAAAATAGCGCGCGTGGGTCATCCATGTGGGTCAACAAACCGTTACGGGCCCAGTTTCTGACCCACTCAAAAATCACGGTTTTCAATGGAATCAGTAGTTTACGACGATGCGCGGCGTGGCACCTACGCTGCTCTAGAGCGGTCCGGTCGCCAAGCGCGACGATCGGTCGCATAGCGCGACGCCCATTCGCAAACTAACAGGAGAGATTGAATGCATCGTAGCCTCATCGTTGCCCTGTCCCTGGTTCTGACCCTTGGCGCGTTCGCGCAGGAAGACATTCTCGAATCGAAGCGCGAAGCGCTCGGCCTTGGCGAGCGGACCATCCGCGGTTGCGCCACCGTCCAGCCGACGGAAGAAGAAGCGCTGGCCATCGAGCAGGCAGCCGAAGAAATGGCAGCCCTGCGTGGCAGCTCCGATCGCGGCCTTTCCACCGAAGCACTGGCGACGATCAGCGTCTACGTGCACGTGATCACCAACACCTCCGGCGCCGGCAACATCTCCGACACCGTGATCGCCAACCAGATCCGCGTGCTGAACGACTCGTACAGCGGCGTGACGGGCGGCTACAACACCAAGTTCCGCTTCGTGCTCGCGGGCATCACCCGCACCGCGAACAACACGTACTTCAGCGCCGGCTACGGCACGACCGCCGAGACCTCGATGAAGAACGCGCTCCGCGTCGGCGGCGCCTCCACCCTGAACATGTACTTCAACCAGCCGAGCACCGGCGAGCTGGGATGGGCGACCTTCCCGTCGAGCTATGCCAGCAAGCCGAAGATGGACGGCGTCGTCTGCGACGGCCGCACCGTTCCGGGCGGTTCGTTCTCGCCGTACAACGAAGGCGACACGGCCACCCATGAAGTCGGCCACTGGCTCGGCCTCTACCACACGTTCCAGGGCGGCTGCTCGAAGAACAACGACTTCGTCGCCGACACCAACGCCGAGCGCTCGCCGGCCTTCGGTTGCCCGACCGGCCGCAACTCCTGCGCCGGCAAGCAGTATCCGGGCAACGATCCGATCGAGAACTTCATGGATTACACCGACGACTTCTGCATGTACAAGTTCACGCAGGGCCAGGACGCGCGCGCGACCTCGCTGTCGGGCACGTACCGCGGACTGTAATCCTCACTCCTCGCGTTACCATTCGAGCCGGGCTGAGAAGCCCGGCTCGATTTTTTATGGAGACCGATCCCGAATGTTCCTGACTTCGATTCTTCTCGCGGCCACGATCGCCGTCAAAGCGGATGTCCCCCGCGTCACTCCCGCGGAACTGAAAGCGCTGATGGACAAAGGGGAGGCGGTGGCCGTCGACGTCCGCGGCAGCGTCCCGTACGAGCTCGGTCACATCAAGGGCGCCGCCTGGCTTCCCCTCGGCCTGATCGCGCAACGCTTCGGCGAGCTGCCGCAGGACAAGCTCATCGTCACGTATTGCACGTGCAAGGCGGAAGAGACCAGCCTCGAGGCAGCGATGCTGCTCGCGAAGCAACACGGTTTCGAGCGCGTGGCGGTGCTGGTCGGCGGGTATCCTGCGTGGACCGGCGCCGGATTGCCCACCGAGGCCATTCAGGAGGCTGCGCCGGCCGAAGCGACACCAGCGCGCGGCGGACGTCTCGCGCCTCCCGCGGCCGTCACCTGCGACCGCAACCAGCTCACTTCGTACACGGGCAAGGTGAAGTCCTACAAGCGCCAGAGCGGCAAGACCGTCCTGGTGATCGAGACCACCGCGGACACGACCGAGACGGTGACGCTCGTCCACGAGAACAGCGACGACCCGTCGCGCTTCTACCTCATCGACGGCACGCCGTTCACGGCTCGCGACTGGAGCCGCGTCGAAGTCCGCAAAGGGGAGTTGCACCCGAACATGAGCGCGGTGGCGTGGGTCTGCAGCAACGGGCGGAACGTCATCGACTGGCGGCCGGGGACGACATTCAGCGGCGCGGAGTGATGCTGTAAATCTCTCTGCTATAATCCGCGCCGTTTCAGGTAACTTTTTCCGATGGACGCGAAACACGACTCGACCACGGTCGAGATCTTTGGTCAGACGTACAACGTTCGCGGAAATGGTGACCCGGACTATTTAGCGGAGCTTGCGCAGTTTGTCGACACCAGGATGCGGGAAGTAGCCTCGCAGGTCGCTACCGTAGACCCAGCGAAAATCGCAATCCTGGCGGCTTTGAACATAGCCGACGAGTTTTCACGATTCAGACGCCAGCGGGACGATGCCGCGGGAATCTGGCTCGAGAAAACGGAGGAAATATCAGAACGGCTCAGTGAGGTAATAGGCTGAGCAACTGATTGCAGTACAGTTGTTTCGGAGTCCCTGCAGAGTTCGTGATGCACGATCTAGCACTTGAACCGTACTTCTTATCCCGGGTAGCTCGCGTCTCGGGTCGCGTGCACACCTTCGTCCGGCCAGAAGCCGGACCTCAGAAGGTAGCCAAAACGGCACGAGTAGGGCGCCCACCTGTCTCGTACAGGTTCAGGTAAGAATCACCACACGGCTCAGGCGGGGCCCGAAATCTTTCCTCCCAGCCTACGCAACCTCCCACGTGGAGGTGCGGTTTGGAATTCACACAGATACTGATTGCAATCGGCGTAGGAATTGTCCTCGCCGTCGTTCTGGCGCTCATCTGGGGCGCCATCTCCCGGAAGCGGACCGCGGCGCAGGCGGAAGAGTCGCGCCACGCCGCGGACCGGATCCTCGAAGACGCCCGCAAGCAGGCCGCGGCCCGCGTCAAGGAAGCCGATCTGGAGGCGAAGGAAAAGCTCCTCCAGATGCGCGCCGACTTCGACCGGAAGTCGCAGCAGAGCCGCGATGAGATCAAGGCGGTCGAAAAGCGGCTCCAGCAGAAGGAAGAAGGACTCGACAAGAAGACGCAGCAGGTCGAGAGCCGCATCGCCGAGGTCGAGAAGCGCGACAAGAGCCTCAACGACCGCGAGAAGCGCGTCGAGGCGCGCGAGACGGAGCTCGATGAGTTGATCGAGTCCCAGCGCCACCGTCTCGAACAGGTGGCCGGCCTCACCGCCGAGGAAGCAAAGCGCGAGTTGATCCGCGGCATCGAGAACGAGGCAAAGCTCGAAGCCGCGCACATCATGAAGCGCATCGAGACCGAGGCCACCGAGCTTGGGAACCAGAAGGCGAAGAAGATCCTCGGCATGGCCATCCAGCGCATGGCTTCCGACTACGTCGCCGAGAACACCGTCTCCGTCGTCGACCTCCCCAGCGAAGACATGAAGGGCCGCATCATCGGCCGCGAAGGACGCAACATCCGCGCGCTCGAACTGGCCACAGGCGTCGATCTCATCGTCGACGACACTCCGGAGGCAGTGATCCTCTCCGGCTTCGATCCGATCCGCCGCGAAGTCGCGCGCATCTCGCTCGAGCGGCTGATGCAGGACGGACGCATCCATCCCGCGCGCATCGAAGAGCTGGTCGAGAAAGTGCGTCAGGAGCTCGATCAGAAGCTGTTCGAAGAAGGGGAGGCCGCGGCGTTCTCGCTCGGCATCACCGACGTGCATCCCGAGGTCCTCAAGCTCCTCGGCCGGCTCCGCTATCGCACGTCGTACGGACAGAACGTGCTCGTGCACTCACTCGAAGTCGCACAGCTCGCCGCGCTGATGGCGGTGGAGCTCGGCGTCAACGACACCATCGCCAAGCGCGGCGGCCTGTTGCACGACATCGGCAAGGCCATCGATCGCGAGATGGAAGGCACGCACCTCGAGCTCGGACGCCAGGTGCTCGAAAAGTACGGCGAGAAGCGCGAGATCATCCACGCGATGGAGTGCCATCACGGCGATTACGATCCGACCACGGTCGAGGCCGTGCTCGTCAATGCCGCCGACGCGCTTTCTGCCGCGCGCCCCGGTGCACGCCGCGAGATCCTCGAGAACTACGTGCACCGTCTGGAGCGTCTGGAGTCGATTGCCAATCAGATGGACGGCGTGTCGAAGAGCTTCGCCATTCAGGCAGGGCGCGAGCTTCGCATCATCGTGAACTCGGAGAAGATCACGGACGAGCAGTCGATCTGGCTTTCGAAAGACGTGGCTCGCAAGATCGAGTCGGAATTGCAGTATCCGGGTCAGATCAAAGTCACGGTCATTCGCGAGATGCGGGCGACGGAATACGCGAAATGACGCGGTACACCGCGTCATCCTGAGCAAAGCGAAGGATCTATATTGGTCAATATTCTTTACATCGGCGACGTGGTCGGACAGCCCGGCCGCCGCGCGCTGCACCAGAAACTGGAGACGGTCATCGACCGCGAGCGTGTCGATTTCACGATCGTGAACATCGAAAACGCCGCGGGCGGTTTCGGCGTGACCGAGGCGATCATGGAGGAGCTCTCGGAGCTCCCGATCAACGCGTATACCTCCGGCAATCACATCTGGGACAAGAAGGATTTCGTCGACAACTACGAGCACTATCCGCACGTGGTGCGGCCGGCGAACTATCCGGCCGGGAATCCCGGCAAGGGCAAAGTGGTGCGGCAGACCGCGGGCGGCGTGAACGTGGCGGTGATGCAGTTCATGGGGAATGTATTCATGCCGCCGATCGACAATCCGTTCTACTGCGCCGATCGGGAGCTGGCCGAGCTCGGTGACGCCGCGAAGGTGATCATCGTCGACATTCACGGCGAGGCGACGTCGGAGAAGCAGGCGTTCGGGCGCTATCTCGACGGACGGGTGTCCGGCGTATTCGGCACGCACACGCACGTGCCGACCGCGGACGAGCGCATTCTGCCGAACGGCACCGCGTATCTGACGGACCTGGGCATGACCGGCGCGTACGATTCCGTGATCGGCTTCCGTCCCGACGAAGCGCTGCACCGCTTTCTGATGAACACTCCGAAGAAGCTCGAAGTGGCCAAGCGCGACATTCGCCTGTCCGGCGTGCTCGTCGAAGTAGACGAGAACACGGGCCGCGCCACGCGCGTCGCCCGCATCCACGAACATCTGGGGGAGTAGCGGAATTGAAAATTGAAAATTGAAAATTGATCGCACCACGGCACTCCCGACGCGCTACTCCGATTTTCAATTTTCAATTTTTCATTTTCAATTTCGCCTTCACCATGCGTCTCTCGATCATCGCCCTCGGCCACGTTCATGCCGAGGATCTGGCGCCGCTCACGACGCGCTTCACGCACATCGAACAGCTCGTGCTCGATATCGCTCCGCGCGATCGACTGTCGCGGCATCGCGCGGAGCTCAATCGCGCCATCGATGCGGCCACGGCGGACTGGCTGCTGATCGTACGCGAGCGGGAAACGATCGACGACGCGCTGGCGATGGAGATCGCACACGCGGTGTCGGATGCGAAGGCGCGCGGGTTTCGGTTCCGGGCGGTGCCGTATTACGCGGGCAAACCGCTCCGCCTCGAAGAAGGCAGCGGCGAAGTGCGGCTCTTCCATCGCCGCCATTACATGCGCCACGCGAACAAAGGCGAGTGGGAAGAGATCACGGTGCAGGGGAGCGTGGTGCGCCTCGGCAATGCGTTCCGGTCGGTGACATTTGCATCCGAGGATGAACACCGCGCGCATCTGGCCGCGAAGGGGACGCCGCGCTCGGCGTTGCGCCGCGCGCTGACGTTCGTGCGCTACGTCATCGGCACGCGCGTGCGCGATGCGAACACGCTGCGCTATCTGTGGAACGAAGCGGCGTACGACGTCAGGTCCGCGCCGTAGCGCGTTGCACTGCTGGCGTGTGCCACGGATTGCGGCCGCGCGATCCAAGATTGTTCCGCGCGCCCACGGCAATACAGACTCCGCACACAGACGATACGAGCAATGCGAGCTGGAACAAGCGGTCGATCATTCCCTCCGCGTCCCACACCTCGCGGGAGTACCACACCAGGAGAACGACCGCGCTGATGGCGTAGATGGAACCGAGAATGGCGAGGAACAGGTTCCATCGCCGCGAACGCACAGGCAATCGCATCATCTGCAAAACCCCCCTCGTTGGATTTGCAGATTCTAGCAGGCTTGCCGCCCGTCAGTCAGAAATGATGTCACCCAGTAAGTTATTGCCCAGCCCGCCAAGGCCGCGCGACTCGCCGCGACTTCCACCCGCGGCCGCGGTGATGCGATTGGCGAAACGACTGAACGGAAGCGTTTGCAGTACGACATGCCCCGGACCTGTGAGCGCCGCAAAGAACAATCCTTCTCCGCCGAACAATGCGTTCTTGAACCCCCCGACGTACTGGATGTCATAACGGACCGTATCGGCCATGGAGACGATGCAGCCGGTGTCGACGCGCATCTGCTCGCCCGGCCCGAGATCGAACTCCAGCACGTTTCCGCCGGCATGGAGAAAGACCAGTCCGTGCCCGGTCAGCTTCTGCAGGATGAATCCTTCGCCGCCGAACAGGCCCGCGCCGAAACGCTTGGTGAATGCGATGGAGAGATCGATGTTGCCGATGCCGCAGAGGAAGGCGTTGCGCTCGGCCAGAACGGTATTTCCGCGCAGCTCCAGCGGAAAGATCTTTCCGGCGATCGGATTGGCGAGCGCCATTTTCCCCTCGGCGACGTTCGAGCGGAAGACGCTCATGAACATCGACTCGCCGGCCAGGAACTTGCGCATCAGTCCCTTCATCACGCCGCCCTGCATCTTGGCCTGCAGCTCGACGCCGTTGGCCATGTACAGCATCGATCCGGCTTCGGCGAATACTTCCTCGCCCTGCTTCAGCGTGATCTGCAATGCCTGCATCACGTCGCCTACGATTCGATACTCCATGGTTCCTTCCTCCGGCGCGCGATTGTATCGTGCGTGTTCTCTTGAGATACGTCGTCCCGCAACCACAAGTTCTTCTCGACGCGCTGGCGGCGATGTATCCGGAATCGAGCCGGACCACGCTGCGCCAGATGCTGCAGACCGCGCGCGTGCGCGTGAACGGCGAGATCGAGAAGAACGCGCGGCGCGAGCTGGAGGAAGACGATACGGTCGACGTCGCCGACAAGGCCGTGCACCGCAATCTGCCCGAGGGACTGGCCATTCTCCACGAAGACAACGACGTGATCGTGGTGTTGAAGGCGAACGGCCTGTTGACCGTCGCGACGGAGCGCGAACGCGAGACGACGGCGCAGGCGTACCTCAATGTCTATCTCGGACAGAAGCGAGGGGAGGAGCGGATCCAGGTCGTGCACCGCCTCGATCGCGAAACGTCAGGCGTGCTGGTGTTCGCGAAGAACGCCTACGCGCGCGAGCAATTGAAGGAGCAGTTCGCCGCGCACACCGTCGATCGCGTGTACATCGCACTCGTCGAAGGCGTGATGGATCCGGAGGAGGGAACGTTCCGCTCGTACCTGCGCGAGATGCGCGATTTGAAGATGGTGAGCGTCGACCTTCATCCCGATGCAAAGTACGCCGTCACGCACTACCGCACCATCGAGACGAACGGCCGATACTCGATGCTCGAGGTGACGCTGGAGACCGGCCGCAAAAACCAGATCCGCGCGCATCTCTCGGAGGCCGGACATCCGGTCCTCGGCGACCGGATGTATGGCAGCGAAGTGAACCCGATCGGCCGCCTCGGCCTGCACGCAAAGCTGCTCGGCTTCGATCACCCGGTGACGCGCAAACACTTGGTGTTCACGGCACCGGTGCCGAAGGCGTTCCGCTCGATCCTCAGGTGAAGCTCACCGCGAGCTTGCTGCCCTCTTCGCGATAGATCGTATCGACGAAGCGGATCACGTTCGACTTCAGCGACATGAACAGCGAGGACACGCGGACCCCGCCGCCGAAGAAGCGGACACCGCGCAGCAGGTCGCCGTCGGTCACGCCGCTGGCGCTGAAGATGATGTCGTTGCCGGCGGCGAGCTCCATGGTGTCGTAGACCTTTTCGTCGTCCTTGAAGCCCATCGACCGCAGCCGCGCTTCCTGCCATTTCTCGAGCGGCTTGAGGCGGCCCTGCATGCGGCCGCCGAGGCAGCGCATCGCGGCGGCGGTGAGCACGCCTTCGGGAGCGCCACCGACGCCCATGGCCGCGTGCACGCCCGTGCCGCGAACCGCGGCGGCGATGCCGGCGGAGAGGTCGCCGTCGGTGATCAGCTTGATGCGCGCGCCCGCGTCGCGGATCTGCGCGATCAGATCGTGATGGCGTTCGCGATCGAGCACGATGATCGTGAGCTCGTTCACGTCGCGCTGGAACGCCTGGGCCATCGCATTCAGGTTGTCGGCGACCGAGGCGTTCAGGCTGACCGCGTCCGCGGCGGTCGGGCCGACCACGATCTTGTCCATGTAGATGTCGGGCGCGTTGAGCAGTCCGCCTTTTTCGGAGGCGGCGATCACGGCGATGGAGTTCGCGGATCCGGTCGCGCAGAGGTTCGTTCCTTCCAGCGGATCGACCGCGATGTCGACCTCGGGGAAGATCTCCGCCTCGGCCCAGCCGCGGCCCAGCGGCTCGCCGACGTAGAGCATCGGCGCCTCGTCGCGCTCGCCCTCGCCGATGACGACGCTGCCACGCATCTTCAGCTTGTTCAGCTCTTCGCGCATGGCTTCGACCGCGACCTGATCGGAATACTTCCGCTTGCCGTACCCCATGGTGCGCGCAGCGGCGATGGCCGCCTTTTCAGACGCCCGCAGAAACCCGATTTCCAGACTCGATTCCATGTCGCTCCGTTCTCTCCGGCAAATTCGCGCGCACACTCTAGCAGAACGCGCGTTTGCACGACCGATGGCTCTGCCGTATGGTGCTGCTATGAATAACCTTTGCCGTGCGGCCATCGCGCTCGCGGTCATTCTCGCCTCCCTTCCCGCGTTTGCGCAGCCGGCCGATTTCGCGATTTCCATCGAGGGCACGCGCGAGGTTTCCGAGCCCGCCGATCGCATCGGCGTCGGACAGATCGTGTATTACCTCGTGCAATGGACCGGTGCGGGAGAGGTCGATCGCACCAGCATCGGCGTCGAAGTCGATGTGCCGGGCGTCGTGACGCACCTCTACGAAGGACCGGCAGTGTCCTGCACGGCGGCGGATGGCCCGGTGCGCTGCACGGTTTCCGAGCACTTCGAGCCCGGCGGCTATTTTCATTTCGGAGTGCGCGTCGCCGGACCGGGCGTGTACACGACCACCGCGCGCCTCGTTCATCACGGCGCGCCCGATGCGTACGCTGCGAACGACGTGGCGACGCACACATTCGAAGCGGTCGCGCTTCCGGCGTTGCAGCTCACGTCCGGCATCTTCCTGCAACAGATCGAGCCCGGCGCGAGCGGAACGTTTTCGGTGTACGCGCAGAACCGCGCGGCCACGCCGGCGACGAACGCGACGTTGACGGTGAAGCTGCCCGCGGGTGGCACGTTCGTCGCCGCCGCGTCTCCGTTTCCGGATCAGGTCTGTACGACCACGAGCGACTTCGTCACCTGCACGGCGCCTTCACTCGTACAGAACCAGTACCTGGCGACGGAGGTGACGTTCATCGCACCGGCGCGGATGGATGGCGCGGACTTGGTCATCGAGATGGCGGTGACGTTGGCGGAACAGGATCTCGAGCCCGAGGACAACCAGCTCCTCGGCACGATCACGATGGTCCGGCAACTCGTCGTCGACAACGTGAACGACGAGGGAAGCGGATCGCTCCGCCAGGCCATTCATGACGTGAACGCGCTCTGCGCGGTGAAGAAACCGTGCGCGATCCTGTTCCGGATTCCGGCGCCGGTGCCGGAGAACGGCTGGTTCACCATCCAGCCGCGCACGCCGCTGCCGCTGATCCGCGCGTCGCTGAAGATCGACGGCAGGACGCAGACGCTCTTCACCGGCGACACGAATCCCGACGGTCCGGAGATCGAGATCAACGGCGCGTTCGTGCACGAGCTGCCGGGTATTCGCGTGCGGCCGAACTGCGACGTGCAGATCCGCAATCTGGCAGTGAACGGCTTTCCCGGCTTTGGCATCGAGGCGCTGCGACACGACTCCGATGTTTGTCTCGGCTCGAACATCGAGATCGTGGAGAACTATCTCGGCACCGATCCGCGCGGCCGGGTCGCGAAACCGAATGGCCGCGGCCTGGGCGTCTTCGGCTCGTCCTCGACCATCGCCGGAAACCTGATCAGCGGCAACCGGCGCTCCGGCATCTACGTGAACGGCGGGTTCACCGAGATCCTGCAGAACCGGATCGGCGTCGCCGTGGATGGATCGCCGCTCGGCAACAGCGCGGGCATCTTCCTCGACGTCAACGGAGCGGACGTCACCGAAAACGTGATCGCGCACAACGACGGCATGGCCATCGCGCGCACGCGACGCGGAGAGATCCTGATCATCAAGAACTCGATGTTCGGCAATCTGCAGCAGGGGATCGACGTCGACATCGATGGCCCGAGCGCGCAACGCAGCGATGACACCGACGTGCCGAACGCGCCGGTGCTGTTCAGCGCCACGTTCGATCCGGTGCGCAACGTCACCATCGTGCGCGGACGCATCGACAGCAATCACGTCGCCCACACGAATTTCATCGAGGTCTACGCGAGCTCCGCCCTGAGCCGGTGGGGCACGCCGCAGGCCGAACAGCTGGCCGGCGCCGGCCAGCTCTTGTCCGCCCACATGGATTTCGAGATCGTGGTGCCGGGCGACCTGCGCGGAAAGTGGATCACCGCGACCTACAACGCCGTGCGCTTCGACGGATTCGTCCGCCCCGATCCGCGAGGCATCGTTTCGCAGACGCACCGGCAATCGCATCCCGGAGATACATCGGAACTCAGCAACGCCTTGCCCGTCCAATGACATATCCCATGACAAAGCCCATGACGAACCTCATCCCCAGACTCCTCTTCACACTGATCGCAGCCTTCGCAGTTCCGCTCTTCGCGCAGCCGGCGCTCGTGCTCTCGCCGGAGTTCGCACTACCACCACTCGAGCCGGGCCAGTCCGGCAAGTTTTCCGTGTCCGTGCAGAACAGCGCCGCCACCGCGGCCACGGATGTCCAGCTCACGGTCACGCTGCCGGCCGGCGGCACGCTCGTCAGCGGCACGCCGATCGATGGCCAGGCGAGTTGCGCCGTCGTGAATGGCGCGCTGACGTGTACGGAAGCCTCGCTCGCGCAGAACGAATCGTTGAAGGTCGAGGTGGCGTTCCTCGCGCCGCAACGCACCGATGGCGAGAACATGCACTTCGAGCTCGCCCTGCACTCGGCGGAGACGGACGTCATCCGCACGTCGCATCAGACCGTGATGTTCCGCTATTCGTTCGTGACCAGCGTCGCGGACGATGGCCCCGGATCGCTGCGCCAGGCCATCCACGAAGTCAACGGCTGTCCGGGCTACAAGCCGTGCGCGATCGTGTTCAACATTCCGGCGCCCGTGCCCGCCCAGGGCTGGTTCACGATCCTGCCCACCAGGCCGCTGCCCGAGATCACCGGCGCCACGCTGAGGATCGACGGCCGCAAACAGACGCTCTTTACCGGCGACACGAATCCCGACGGTCCGGAGATCGAGATCAGCGGCGCGCTCCTGCGCGAGCAGTCGGGACTGCGCGTGCAGCCGAACTGTCTGGCGGAGATCCGCAACCTGGCGGTGAATCATTTCCCGGGGTACGGCATCCTGATCCGCCGCGATCCGGCGGTGATGAACGATCATTGCGTCCCCGGCGCTTCGGCGGACCGCGCGCTCATCTTCGAGAACTATCTCGGCACCGATCCGCGCGGGCGAATCGCCAGGCCGAACAACCGTGGGCTGGGCGTGTTCGCGTATGACGCCGCGGTGGCCGATAACCTCATCAGCGGCAATCGCCGCGCCGGCATCTTCATCGAGCAGGGCGTCTATCAGGACATCCGCCGCAACCGCATCGGAGTGGCCGCGGATGGATCGGCGCTGGGCAACGGCGCCGGCATCTTCGTGAACCTGGCCGAGGCGTTGACGTCGGTGCGCGGCGCGGATATCACCGGGAACGTCATCGCATACAACGACGGCATGGCCATCGCGCGCACGCGCCGCAGCGACGTGTTCGTCTCGAAGAACTCCATCTTCGACAATCTGCAGCAGGGCATCGATGTCGACCTCGACGGGCCGTCGGCGCAGCGCGATCAGGACGTGGACGTGCCGAACGCTCCGGTGCTGTTCGGCGCGACGTACGATCCGGTGCAGAACGCGACCATCGTGCGCGGACGAATCGACAGCGACACCGTTGCACAGTCGCGCGCTATCGAGGTGTACGCGAGCGCGCGTCTGAGCGTGTGGTCGACACCGCAGGCCGAACAGTCGGTGATGATCGCCCCGATTGCGAGCGGGAGTCAGGATCTCGAGCTCGTCGTGCCCGGCGACCTTCGCGGCAAGTGGATCACCGCCACGTACAACGTCGTCAGCGCGACGACCGGCAACCCGCGCGATCCGCGGGACAGCTCGGAACTGAGCAACGCGATCGTGGCGCGGTAGGCCGTTCCGGGAACTCGTATACTGATGATATGAATAACCTTTCGCGGCTCGTCATTGCGTTGTTCGTTGCAACCATGGCAGCTCCGATCTTCGGGCAGTCCACGGTCGATTACTCGGTTTCGCTGAAAGGCGAGATCGATGATGGAGTGTGGAAGCCGGCGGTCCGCGTGCCAGTGGGCCGGATCGTTCATTACACGCTTCAGTTGATTGCAGACGAGCGCCCCAACTCCGATCACGTGGTCATCGAGCTGGACGTTCCCGGCGTCGTGACGAGCATTGGATTCGGACCCAACCTTTCCTGCGTCGCGGGAGATCCCATCCGCTGCACGCTTGGCGAGATCGACGACCTCTGGTCTGGCTTCGTGCCGGTCGAAGTGCGCGTGGACGCGCCGGGCACGTATACCGCGACGGCGCGCTTGATCCATCAGGGTGGAAACTCCGACCCGAATCCCGCGAACGACAACGCGACGCACACGTTCGAAGCGGTCGCGCTGCCGTCGTTGCAGCTCTCCGAGCGCGGCGTGCAGCAGCGCCTCGATCCCGGTGCGCCCGCAAACTTCGCTGCCTACGTAAGAAACGTTTCCGCGATTCCGGCGACGAATGTCGTGCTCACGGCGTCGCTGCCGGCAGGAGGCACGATCAACGCGGCCCAGGTGACCACGGGCACTGCCACGTGCGGCATCACCAACGACGTTCTGGTCTGCACGTCACCGTCTCTTCCGCAGAACCAGTATCTGGTCGTCGAAGTCTCGATCAACGCGCCGCCGCGGATGGATGGTGCGGACCTGGTGGTCGAGATGGAGGTGACTTCGGCGGAAGGGGATGTCGATCCCACGGACAACCGGAGCACCCTCAGGGCGTCGATGGTCCGTCAATTCGTCGTCGGGAATGTCGAGGACGAAGGCAGCGGCTCTTTGCGGCAGGCCATTTTCGATGTGAACGCGCTCTGTGCTCCTCCGCAGCCGTGCGCGCTTCTCTTCCACATTCCTGCGCCGGTACCGGCGAATGGCTGGTTCACGATCCAGCCGCACTCGCCGCTGCCCTCGATCTCGGCGACGTTGAAGATCGACGGGAAGACGCAGACGCTTTTCACCGGCGACACGAATCCGGATGGACCGGAGATCGAGATCAACGGCGCATTGGCTGGCTCCAATGCAGGACTGCGGCTGCGCCCGAAGTGCGACATGGAGATCAGCAATCTCGCGGTGAACGGGTTTCCCGGCTTCGGGATCGACGTCGCGCGCCCCGTTGAAGCGGAGCCGTGTTCGCACCTCAGCGTCACGGTGCGCGAGAACTACCTCGGCACCGATCCGCGTGGAAGGGTCGCAAAGCCGAACCATCGCGGCCTCGGCCTGGCCTTCGGAGAGGCATTCGTGCACGGCAACGTGATCAGCGGCAATCGCCGGGCGGGGATCTACATCACCAGCGGTTCCTATCACGACATCGCCGGTAATCGGATCGGCATCGGTACGGATGGTTCGCCGCTCGGAAACGGCGCGGGCATCTTCGCCGACATGGGATATCCCGAAGCGCTGTGGGAAGGCGCGGACATCCGCGAAAACGTGATTGCGTACAACGACGGCATGGCCATCGCGCGGACGCGCAACGGCCAGATCTGGGTCAGCGGCAACTCCATCTTCGACAATCTGCAGCAGGGCATCGATGTCGGCATCGACGGACCGACGGCGCAACGTGCCGACGATCGGGACGTGCCGAACGCGCCGATCCTCTTCAGCGCGACGTATGACGCCTCGCGGAACGCCACCATCGTCCGCGGCCGGATCGACAGTGAACTGTTCGCGAACCGGCGCTACATGGAGATCTACGCGAGCGCGCGTCTGAGCGTGTGGGCGACGCCGCAGGCCGAACAATCCGTCGCGATCGCGGAAGTGCCGGGCGGTCATCAGGAATTCGAAGTGGTCGTGCCGGGAGACCTGCGCGGCAAGTGGATCACGGCGACGCACAATGCAGCGGTCTTTCTCCAGCTGCGGACCCCGCGCGGCATCGGCGTAGAGAGTCATCGCGGCGGACATCCGACGGACACGTCGGAGCTCAGCAATGCGGTGATGACGCACTAGACGCAAGCGCCACCCTCACCCGGCGCGAGAGCGCCGGGTGAGGGGATCGAATTACTTCAGCGCTGCCTGATGTGCTGCTTCCGCGGCGGCGCTCAGCTCCTGTTCGAGCTTGGCCGGCATGGGCGGGTTGTACGACGGGATGCCGGTCACGGTGTGACCGATGATCAGGTTGTGGATGTCGTGCGTTCCTTCGTACGTCTTCACGGACTCGAGATTCATCATGTGACGAATGACCGGATACTCGTCCGAGACGCCGTTCGCGCCGAGCATGTCGCGTGCGATGCGCGCGCACTCGAGGGCGATGTTGCAGTTGTTCATCTTGGCCATCGAGACGTGGTGCGGCTTGAGCACGCCGCGCTCCTTCATTCGTCCCGCCTGCAGCGCCAGGAGCTGGCCCTTGGTGATCTCGGTGACCATCCAGGCCAGCTTGTTCTGCACGAGCTGGTGTGACGCGATCGGCTGTCCGCCGAACTGGATGCGCGACTTCGTGTATTCGAGCGCCGTGTTGTAGACCGCCATCGCGCTGCCGAGAACGCCCCAGGCGATGCCATAGCGCGCCTGCGTGAGGCAGCCCAGCGGATACTTGAGACCGTTCGTCTCCGGCAGCACGTTCTCGAGCGGAATCCGGCAGTCCTCGAAGAAGAGCTGCGAGGTCACCGACGCGCGCAGCGAGAACTTGCCCATGTGGTACGCGGTGCTGAATCCCGGCGTGTCCTTCTCGACGATGAATCCGCGGATGGTCCCCTCGGCCTTCGCCCAGACCACCGCCACGTCGGCGATCGAGCCGTTCGTGATCCACGCCTTCGCGCCGTTGAGCACCCACGAATCGCCATCTTTGCGCGCGTGCGTGCGCATGCCGCCGGGATTCGATCCGAAGTCGGGCTCGGTCAGGCCGAAGCAACCGATCTTTTCTCCGGAAGCCAGCTTCGGGATCCAGTAATCGCGCTGTTCCTGCGAGCCGTAGGTGTAGATCGGATACATGACCAGACCCGACTGCACGGACGCGAACGAGCGCAGGCCGGAGTCGCCGCGCTCGAGCTCCTGCATGATCAGGCCGTACGCGACATGGCCGAGGCCGGGGAGATCGTATTCCTTGATGGTCGCGCCGAAGAGACCCATCTCGGCCATCTTCGGGATCAGGTGATGCGGAAACTTCTCTTCGCGATTGGCGTGCTCGATGATCGGCAGCACTTCCTCGTCCACGAAATCGCGGACGGTCTGCCGCACCATCAGCTCCTCTTCGGTGAGCAGCGAATCCAAATCCATGTAGTCGACGCCGGGGAAACTGGCCACAGGTACTCCTTCAGACGGTAGTTCGCGGTAGCTTATCGCATGCCTGCGCCGCTTTTCACGAGCTCGGCGGCAAATCGAGCAGCTCGACGCGCGTGAGCATCACCGACAGCGTGCGGCGGTCGCGGTTGTTCGCGCCGCGGACGTTCGCGGGAACGAAGGTCCGGTCGGGAAGCATGGTGATGATGCGATCGGCCGGGAGCGGCACGATGACGTGCACGGTCCGATCGCGGTGCAGTGCGACCAGAGTGTCGTTCACGCGCAGACGGTTGTCCGCGAACGGATACTCGGGCGGCGTGCGGAAGGTGAGCCGGACGCGTGTGGCGCCGAGGTGCGGCAGCTCGATCACGCCTCTCGCGCCGATCCAGCGCCAGGCGCGGCCGTCGCGCGTGCGCTCGGGCGGGAACACGCCTTCGATCACCCGGAATCGCTCGGATGGCGGCACGGCGATGACGCTGACGGCGCCGTAGTGCTGGCGAGTGAGCTTGCGATACGCGTCGGTGTCGGGCCAGCGGAACGTGACGCCGCGCGCGTCGCCGCGTTCGCCATCGGCGAGGATCACCGCGGACACCTCGCCTTCGTATTCGGCGAGACGTTTCGATCTCCGGTCGCGCAGGAGGTACTTCGCATGCGGCGCGAGCGGGAGGTCGTAGAGCACGATCGCCTCGCGCGGCACGTTCGCCGCGATCCATTGCGCCGCGGCGGCGGGCGGGGAGAGCGTGGTGGCGCGCGCGCGCAACACGGGGGAGGTGTAGGAGACCGAGCCAATCGCGTAGAGGAAGACCAGGGTGAATGGCAGCTTGGAGTGCGGCGGCCGCAGCCACCGCTTTTGTATGTTCGTGTCGCGCGCTGTGGCAAGCGCGTTGGCGGCCAGCAGCGCGATCAGCGGGAGCGAGGGAATCGCGTAGCGGACGGCGTCCGCCGGATCCATCGTCGCGAGCGCGAAGGCGAGGTATGCGAGCGAGCCGCAGGCGAGCGGAATGGCGCGGCGGTCGAGACGGCGTATGCCGGCCAGCGCCAGCACCAGCAGCGGCAGCGAGAGCCACTTCGGTCCCCACGGATGCGCGATGAAGCGCAGCGCGATGTGGGCCGCGGAATGTCCGCTGCGCGAAAGGTCCGCGTCGTGCGCCGCAAAGTACGCGGCCTGGCCGGACATCCACTGCCAGAACGACGCCGGTCCTCCGGTCGCGATCACCAGCGGAACGAACCACGCCAGACAGGTCACGCCGAAGGTGCCAACCACGATGATGCGCTCGCGCCACGCGCGCATCATCACCACCGTCGCCAGCAGCATCGGCACGATTGCGATGGACAGTTGCAGGCGCCAGCCGACGCAGAGCGCGCACAAGACTCCCGCCAACGTCGCGCGGTTCGTCGCGCACGCCCAAAGCGCGAAACCGAGCAGCGCCAGCGCACCCGTATCCGCCTGCGGCAGCGGACCGGAGATCAGAACCGCCGGACAGGTGTACAGGAAGAGCGCGGCGATGAGTCCCGTCCGGCGATCGCTGATTGCGCCGAACGCGAGCACGAACGCGAGGAATCCCGCGGCGAGAGCGAGGACGCTGGTGGCGATCATCGCCGTCAGCGTGTCGGGCGCGACGAGCGCGACCAGTTTCCCGAAGGCGATGTAGACCGGAGATCCGGGTGGCGGTGGCTGATGGAGCAGCGGCTGGAACTTCTCGATCGCCGCCGCGTAGAGGCACTCGTCGTACTCCCAGAACGAGCGCGGAATCGACGCGCAGTGCAGGCCGGCCACGAGCAGCAGCGCGATCACGACCGGCGGATTTGCACGACTCAAGGCCGCTCTATAATCGCCCCGATGTCAATGGGAACGGTCCGCGCGCTGCGGGTCCTGCATCGCGCGTTCAGCCGGTATGCACCGTCCCAGCGCATCCACATCCTGATCCGCTTTCTGACCTGTCCGTTTCTGCGCACGCTCGACGACGTTCCGCCCGGTGCACGGGTCCTGGACATCGGTTCCGGACACGCCTTGTATGGAGTGCTCATGCTCGACGACGGCGCCGCGGAAGTGGTGGCGGTCGATCCCGATCTGCGTAAGAGCCTGCTCCCGTCGCCATCGCCGAAGCTTCGCAAGATTGCCGGATACGATCACGCGGTGCGGGGCACGTTCGACGCGGTGGCGATCTTCGACGTCGCGTATCGCATGCCGCCGGACGAACGGCGGGCACTCTTCACGCGTGCCTTCGCGCGGCTCGAACCGGGCGGAACGCTTCTGTTCAAAGACATGGACCCGCGCCATCGGCTGAAGATGAAATGGGCGCGCTTCCAGGAGCGCATCTCCGATCGTCTTCTGCGGCTCACCATGGGCGCGGGATTCGTCGAGCAATCGCGCGAGGAGGTCATGGCCATGCTCGAAGAGATCGGCTTTCGCGAGGTGCGGGCGCGCGCCATCGACGGCGGTTATCTCCATCCGCACTTGCTCTACACTGCCAGGCGCTGACTCGCATGCGCCCGTCCGTCTCGCTGGTCATCCCGATGTACAACGAGGAGCTCAACATCGAGCGCGCCGTGGCGGCGTCGCGCGAGGCGCTCGAACGGTACGCCGGCGCGTGGGAGATCATCATCGTCGACGACGCGTCGACCGATTCCTCGCCGCGCATCGTGGAGCGTCTGGCCGCGGCTGATGCGCGCATCGTGTCTCTGCGCCATCCGAAGAACCGCAAGCTCGGCGGCACACTGCGCACCGGTTTCTCCGCGGCGACGAAAGAGCTGGTCTTCTACATGGACGCCGACATCCCATTCGATCCGGACGTCCTCGGCCGCGCCATCCGCGCGATGGAGCTCACCGGCGCGGACATGATCGCGGCCTACCGCCACGACCGCACCATGGAAGGCTTCAAGCGCGGCGTCTACACGCTGGTGTACAACGGGCTGATCGGCATCCTGTTCGGCTGGCCGCATCGCGACATCAACTTCTCGTTCAAGCTGATGAAGCGGCGCGTGCTGGAGACGATCGAGCTGAAGTCCGAGGGCTCGCTGATCGATGCCGAGCTGGTCGTGAAGGCGAAGAATCACGGCTTCACGATCCAGCAGATCGGCATCGATTACTTCCCGCGCACCCGCGGCCAGTCACACCTCGGCTCGTTCGGCGTGGTGCTGAAGATCCTGCGCGAGCTGGTGCGGCTCTATCCGGAAATGCGCCGCCGCTCACCGCAACGTGATGGCAAGGGCGTGCCCCGACAGCGGCCGGCGGAACGGTGAGCCGCACGCTCATCGTCACGGCCGACGACGTCGGTCTGCACCCGGGCATCAACGAGGGCGCGATCCGCGCACACCGCGAAGGGATCGTCACGTCATGCAGCATCGTTGCGAACGGCGTCGCGTTCGACGACGCGATTGCGCGTCTGCGCGATGCGCCGTCGCTCGAAGCAGGCGTGCATCTGACGCTGGTCGAGGAACGCCCGCTGACGAAGATCCGCTCCCCGAAAAAGTACACGTCGTTCGTGCCGCTGTATCTCGCGCGCGCGATCACGCTCGAGGCCATCGAGCGCGAGCTGCGCGCGCAGCTCGAACGCGTGCTCGGAACCGGACTGCGCGTGACGCACCTCAATGGCCATCAGCATCTGCACCTGCTGCCGCGGGTCTTCGATGTGGTGCGGCGTCTCGCGTCCGAATACGGCATCGGCTACATCCGCATCGTCGACGACCACGGCGGCGCGGCGCGTGCGCTGTCGATGCGCATCCTCAGCGCACTCGGGCGAAGAGCACGCACGCGCGGACTGACGAACGACCGCACCATCGGCGTGGCCGCAGCCGGACATCTCGCTGACGTCACGCCGCTCCTCGATCACGTCGAGGGGATCACGGAGCTGGTCACGCATCCGGGCCTCGGCGTCAGCGGATATGCGTGGGGCTACGACTGGGACCGCGAAACGCGCGCGCTGTGCGATCCGCGTCTGCATGACGAGCTGGCGAAGAGAGTGATCCGCCTCGCAGCACCTTCGGCCGCCCGGCTCATATAATCCGGCGCCCTATGAAAAAAATCGCGGTAGTTCCCGGCGACGGCATCGGTCCGGAAGTCATCGCAGCCGGCATGCGCGTGCTGGAGCGGATCAACGACGCGCGCAAGCTCGGGCTCACCTTCACGCACTTCGGCTGGAACGCGGACGAGTACCTGCGCAGCGGCATCTCGATGCCGCCCGGCGCGATGGACGACATCCGCGTGAACTACGACGCGGTCTACCTCGGCGCATTCGGCGATCCGCGCGTGCCGGACATGAAGCACGCCGCCGACATCCTGCTGGGCATGCGCTTCCAGCTCGATCTCTACGTCAACTACCGCCCGGTGAAGCTGCTCGACGACCGCCTTTCTCCGCTGAAGAACAAAGGGATCCAGGAGATCGACTTCGTGATCTTCCGCGAGAACACCGAAGGCGCGTACGTCGGCATGGGCGGCAACTTCAAGAAGGACACGCAGGACGAGATCGCGGTGCAGGAGGATGTCTCGACGCGCCGCGGCGTGGAGCGGATCATCCGCTACGCGTTCGAGTACGCGCAGAACCACGGGCGCAAGTCGGTGTGCATGTCGGACAAGAACAACGTCATGCGCTTCGGCGGCGATCTGTGGCTGCGCGTATTCGAGGAAGTGGCGGCGTCGTATCCCGGCATCGAGCACTTCCACATGTTCGTCGATGCGCTGACCATGCAGATGGTGCGCGCGCCGGAGATGTTCGACGTGATCGTGACCAACAACATGTTCGGCGACATCGTCACCGATCTCGGCGCGGCGCTGCAGGGCGGCCTCGGCGTCGCGGCATCCGGCAACATCCACCCGGGACGCGTGTCGCTCTTCGAGCCGATCCATGGCAGCGCGCCGAAGTACGCCGGCCACGACATCGCCAATCCGATCGGCGCGATCCTCACCGCCGCGATGATGCTCGAATACCTCGGCTTCGCGGAGGAGTCGCACATCATCGAGCGCGCCGTCGTTTCCACCGTGCAGGCCGGCGAGACCACGCACGATCTCGGTGGAAGCCTCGGGACGAAGGCCGCCGGCGAGGCGGTCCTGGCGAGACTCGAAGCGTGAGACGAAAAAGGCGGGCCGAAGCCCGCCGTTTTCACACTTCCTTCATGACTTTGATCTCGGGCGGTCCATCGAGCATCGGCACGATGGTGGACAGCAATGTCTGCACGTGCGGTGTGGACATGTGCTGGTCGAAATCGAGGTGCGTCTTCCAGCGCTCGAATGTCATGAACGTGCCGTCATCGGCGCGCAGAACGGAGTAGCTCACGCATCCCGCCTCGCGCCGCGAGGCTTCCGCATTCGCGGTGAGCGCGCGCTGGATCTCTTCCGCGCGGCCGGACTGCGCTTTCGCGCGTGCGATGACGATGACGTCGCTCATGTGCGCTACCAGTTCACCGAGACGAAGCCGAGGGCGCGGCGCTCGAGAAGATCGCCGCCGAACGCTTCCCAGTGCTCGTTGTTGAGCGCGTTGCTGACGTCGACACCGAAGCCGAACATGTCGTTGATGCGGTAGTTCGCGGCGACGTTCACGACCTCGTACTCCGGAATCGTTCCGACGAACACGCCCGCGGCCCAGTCGTACCCTTCGACCCAGCGGTACGAGACCTTGGCGTCGAGTTTCGATCCGCGCCAGGCCAATCCGAGGTTGTACTTGTTCTCCGGCGCGTTCGGCAGGAGGCGATCGCCGCCCTGCGCCGACTTCACCTCGAAGTTGAACTTCGAGTAGTTCGCGTCGAGGACCCAGTTATTGGTGATGTAGTAGTTGAACGCGATCTCGCCGCCGTCCGTGTCGACTTCACCGGCATTCGTGTACGAGAGGACCAGCGCCGGGGCGCCGTTCACGGTCGTCACGCCGATGCGGCGCGCGCCGAGCGCACCCGCGAGGAATTGCGTGACGCCCTGCTGCGCCGCCGGTCCGAGGGTGCCGGGGACGACGTAGGTCGGATACTGCGCCTGGTTGACGCCCGGGAGCAGGTCGGTGACGAAGTCGGTCATGTTGCTCTTGTACAGATCGACGGTGACGAACATCTTGCCGGCGAAAATGCCCGAGTACCCGAGCTCGTGGCTCTTGACCTTCTCCACCTCGAGCGCGTTGTTGCCGCGCGCGAGGACCTGCATGCTGTTGAAGCCGAATGCGGTGAGCGCCGGCGCGAGTTGGGGCAAGCCGGCCGCGGTCGCCGCCGCCGCGAGGTTCACCGGAGCGCCGGCAGTGACGCGCAGGAAGAGCTCCGAATAGTTCGGCCGCTGGAATGCCTGGCTGTAACCGTAGCGGAGCGTGTGGTTCTGCGCGAAGCTCAACACCAGGCCGCCGCGCGGTGAGAACTCCGCCTCGTGCAGCGTCGAGTCATCCCAGCGCGCCGCGCCGACGAGCTTCAGGTTGGTCGTGACGTCGAACTCGAGCTGGCCGAACGCCGACTGCTGCGTCTCGTCTTTGGCGCTGTCCATCAGCGTGTGGAAGCCGAACGGATCGGACGTGTCCACTTCCTGCTGATGCCAGGCCACGCCGCCGACGATGCGTCCGCGGTTGTTGAAGAGTCCCCAGTTGGTCTGGATCTCACCGTGCAGATTGCTCGAGTCTTCCCACAGGCCGGTGGTGCCGGGCGCGGTGGAGGCGGGATTGGCGCCGGAGCCCGATGCGAGAGCGACCTGCCGCTCCGCGATGCGCGCGTCGCGGTACGCGCTGATGTTCCAGTGGTTCGTGTTGAAGTTCGCGCGCACCCACGGACGCTGCACGTCCGTGACCTGCACGCGGCCGATGCCGGTCTGGAAGGTCGGTCCTTCGATCTCCGAATATCCGCCTTCGAGGGTGAGGACGCTGGTGTTTGCGAAGTGCTTGTCGAGGCGCAGACCGCCGAAGGCAATCCGGTCCTCGGTCAACGGGAGCGGTACCGGCTCGCGCGGCAGGCAGTTGACCGCGACGGTTGGGGTGCAGGGCACTGTGTACTCCACGCTGACGTTGCGCGAGCGCGTGAAGTCATCGCTCTGCTGATAGCCGCCGGTGATGCGGTAGAACCACTCGTTGCCGAACCCGCCCGCGTGGCGGACATCGCCGCGCTTGGTGTTCAGATCGCCGGCCGACAGGAGCACGCGTCCGCCGGGCGTGAGCCGCGGCTGCTTGGTGGTCATGTTGAGCACGCCGCTGAACGCGTTCGCGCCGTAGAGCGCCGAGCCCGGTCCGCGCACCAGCTCCACGCTGGCCATCTCATCGATCGGGAGCGAGAGCCCGGCCCACTCCTGCGATCCGAGGAACGCGATCGCGGGATCGCGGCCGTCGATCAGCGTCAGGATGCGGCGATTGAGCGAGCTGTTGAACCCGCGCGCGTTGAAGTTCGTGTCGTAGAGGCCGCTCTGCGTGAAGTCCACGCCCGGCGCCGCCTCGATGATGCGCGGCGCCTGTCCCGAGGATGCGACCGCTTCGATGTCTTCCTGCGGCACGACCGTGACCGCCGCGGGCGCATCGACGACGCGCTCGGTGCGGCGCGATGCCGAGTAGACCGTGATGGTCTCGGCGACGCTGAGATTCCAGTCGACCTGCTTGTCGATGCGCGTCGTCGCGCCGGCGGTGACGACGACGTTGCTCTCGGTGACGGCCTGATCACCGGCCACGAAGCTCACGGTGTAGGTGCCGGCAGGGACGCCGAATCGGAAGTTGCCGTTGGAGTCGGTGAGCTCGACGCGGGAGAGCTCGACGACCTGCACGATGACGCCTCCGATTCCGGAGCCGTTCGTGCGGGTGATGCGACCGGAGATGGAGCCCTGCTGCGCGAAGACCGACGTCGCGAACAGCATGAGGCAGAAGCCGAGGAACAAGGATCGAACGGACCGGCGATGAGCCATGGAAGCAATTCCTCCTCAGACGTTTGTACGCACCGATGAATGGATTCGCAGGAAGGTAGCGCGGCCGTGGAATGGCGTCAACGGCTTTGCGTGACAAGTCGTGTGTTTTCAGTAAGAAAAGAACGAACGTTCGTATCCGTGCCACCGAAACACGCTATTGCCAGACTCCGTATACTTCCCACGCATTCATGGAAATCGGCACCGAATGGCTCATCGAGGCGGCGGGTTGCCGGCCGGAGGCATTACGCGATCCGGCGCTGCTGGACGACCTCTTCCTGCGCGTCATCGCCGAGCTCGAGCTGCGGCCTCTGCACGCGCCGTCGTGGCATGTGTTTCCCGATCCGGGCGGCATCACCGGCTTCGTGATGCTCTCCGAGTCGCACCTGGCCTGTCACACCTACCCTGAGCACGGCGTCGCAGCGATCAATCTCTATTGCTGCCGGCCGCGGCCGGACTGGCCGTGGCAGGAGCGTCTCGGCGAGCTCCTCGGCGCCACGGAAGTGCGGGTGCGGGTCGTGGACCGGTCGTTGACGTACAACATGTCGACCTGCGAGACCTCGCGGTGAGCGTCGCCAACTGTCCCTCCTGCGGTGCGCCGATCACCTTCGCGATCGGCTCGTCCTCCGTGGTCGTGTGCCGGCACTGCAGCTCCGTGGTCGCGCGCACCGACCGCGGGCTCGAGTCGCATGGCCAGGTTGCGGAGCTGATCGACACCGACTCACCGCTGCGTGTCGGCGTGCCCGGCAAGTACAAAGGCAACGGCTTCCGCATCACGGGCCGCACGCAGCTGCGGCATCAGGCGGGCGGCGTGTGGGACGAGTGGTACGCGGCGTTCGATGACGGACGCTGGGGATGGGTGGCGGAGGCGCAGGGGCGGTTCTACGTCACGTTCAAGGTGTCGGCGGATGCGCCACGGCTCGAGGAGCTGCAACTCGGCGCTCCGGTATCCGCCATCGATGGTCTGGTGACCGCGGAGATCGGCGAGGCGAAGTTGATTTCTGCGGAAGGGGAGTTGCCGTGGACGCCGGAGCCGGGCGGTGTCTACGCGTACGCCGATCTCACCGGCGACGATCGCCGCTTTGCCACCATCGACTACAGCGAAGAGCCGCCGGTGGTGTTCAAAGGAAAAGAGACCACGCTCGACGATCTGGGCATCGCCCCGAGCGATCTTCCGGCCGGCGGCAAACGCGTCGCCACCACCGCGCTCAATTGTCCGAATTGCGGCGGCGCGCTGGAGTTGAAAGCGCCCGATCAGGCCGAGCGCATCTGGTGCCCGTACTGCGGCGCGGGACTGGACATCACGCGCGGCAAGCTGAAGATGTTCGCGCAGCTGAAGAAGCGCCGCGTCGAACCGGCCATCCCTCTCGGCAGCAAGGGCACGATCGAAAACGACGTCTACGTCATCGCCGGCTTCATGCAGCGCGCCGTGAAGTTCGACATCGAGTACTACTGGACCGAATACCTGCTCTACAACGCGAGCAAGGGATTTCGCTGGCTCGTGCACAGCGACGACCACTGGAGCTTCGTCACGCCGCTGCGCGCCGGCGAGGTGTTCGACTCGTCGGCCGGTGCGCACATCGCGAAGTCGGTGAGTTACGACAACCGTTCGTACAAGCTCTTTCAGGAAGCGACGGCGAAAGTCACGTTCGTGGCCGGCGAGTTTTACTGGCGCGTGGCGGTCGGGGAGAGCGTCGACACGGTCGACTACATCGCGCCGCCATTCGGCATCTCGAAGGAAATCACGCGCAGCGGCGCGCAGGAGATCAGCTACTCGCACGCGCGCTACATGCACACGGACGAGGTGGCGCAGGCGTTCAACGTCAGCGATCTGACGCGTCCGTCCATGGTCGGCCCGATGCAGCCGTTCACCGGCGCGAAGCTCGGCAAGACCTGGGTCTCGATGGTGATGCTGTTGTTCGTGGCGGCGATCGTGCTGGCGATTCTTCTGCCGGGACGGACCCTGCTCGAACAGACCATCGACGTCGCCGCGGTGCCTGCAACGGAAGGGACTCCTTCAAACGGCAGGATGATCTTCACGGAATCCTTCCCGCTCACCGGCGAGCACAACGTGCAGGTGCGCGGCCTCGCCGACGTCAACAACAGCTGGATGTACGTCGAGGGCGACCTGGTCGACGAGCAGACCGGCCGCTTCGAATCATTCGAGCTGCCGATCGAGTACTACCACGGCGTCGACGGCGGCGAGAGCTGGAACGAGGGAAGCCGCACGCGCCGCGCGCATCTCGCGGCACCGCCCAAAGGAACGTACACGCTCGCGCTGGCCGTGCAATGGCAGGAGGGACAGACGCCGCCGCCGCTGCAGATCCGCGTGCGCGAGGGCGTGTTCCGCTGGCCGTACTTCATCCTGGCGCTGATCGGCATCAGCATCCTGCCGGTCATCGCGATCTTCCGGCATCTCTCGTTCGAGACGCAGCGGTGGAAAGACAGCGCGCACAGCCCGTTCGGGCAGTGGGAGAGCAGCGACGATGACGAGGAGTGAGCGATGCTGAAAAAGTTCTACGTGCTGCTCGCGATGGTGATCATCGGCGGATACGCATACGCCGGATTCACGGGCGGTGAGTTGGTCCCGAAGAAAAAAGGCTACGTGCCGGCCGCCAGCCGCGGGGCGCAGGGCGGCGCGCGCGCGTTCTGGTACGGCGGATATCGAGGAGGCAAATGATGGACCCGACCATGCTCCGGGTGTTTCTCAGCACCGTGATTTACACGATTTTCGGCGTGATCGTATTCGGGATCGCGTTCTGGGCGATGGTGAAGCTGTCGCCGTTCTCGATCCGGCAGGAGCTGGAGACGGACCACAACACGGCCGTGGCGATCCTGATGGCATCCGTGATTCTCGGACTGGCCATCATCATCGCGGCCGCGTTGCATGGGTGACTTTGCGCACACCCATCCTCTTCCTGAACGTCCTCATCATCGCCGCGTGCGGACTCGTCTACGAGCTGCTGGCGGGGACGGTGGCCAGTTACGTTCTCGGCGACTCGGTGACGCAGTTCTCGCTGATCATCGGGATCTATCTCTCGGCGCTCGGCGTCGGCGCATGGCTCTCGCGATATCTCGAAAACGATCTCGCGGCGCGTTTCGTCGACGTCGAGCTCGCGGTGGCGCTGATCGGCGGTCTCTCCGCGCCGCTGCTGTTCCTCGGATTCTCGCGGCTGGAATGGTTCCGCCTCTTCCTCTACCTGGTGGTCTTCACCATCGGCGTGCTGGTCGGGCTCGAGCTGCCGATCCTGATGCGCATCCTCAAAGAGCATCTGTCGTTCAAGGATCTGGTCGCGCGCGTGCTCAGCTTCGACTACATCGGCTCGCTCGCGGCCGCGGTGCTCTTCCCGATGTTCCTCATGCCGCGCCTCGGGCTGGTGCGCACGTCGATCGTCTTCGGCCTGCTGAACGCCGCGGTCGGCTTGTACGGCACATGGCTGCTGCGGCCGTTGTTGCGCGGCGTGACGGTGCTGCGCATCCGCGCGGCGGTGGTCACGCTGATCCTCCTGGTCGCATTCATCCGCGCCGATTCACTGACCACGCTGGCCGAGGATGAGCTGTACGCCGATGACATCGTCTATACCGCCAGCTCGCCGTATCAGCGCATTCTGGTCACGAAGAACCGCACCGGATTCCAGCTCTTCCTGAACGGAAACCTGCAGTTCAGCTCCGCGGACGAGTACCGCTATCACGAGGCGCTCGTGCATCCGGCGATGTCTTCGCTCGACGCTCCGCGCCGCGTGCTGATCCTCGGCGGCGGCGACGGGCTCGCGTTGCGCGAAGTGCTGAAGTACCGCGGCGTCGAGCAGGTCACGCTGGTCGATCTCGATCCGAAGATGACCTCGCTCTCGGACGCCTTCCCGCCGCTCGGCGAGCTGAATGCGCACGCGTATCGCGATCCGCGCGTGCGCGTCGTGAACGAGGACGCGATGATCTGGATCGAGCGCGAGCGCGACCGCTTCGACGTGGCCATCATCGACTTCCCCGATCCGAGCTCGTTCGCGCTCGGCAAGCTCTACACGACCCGCTTCTATCGCCTGCTGCGCGCGCGGTTGACGCCGGATGCAGTGGTGTCGGTGCAATGCACGTCGCCGCTGACCGCGCCGCGCGCGTACTGGTGCATCGTGCGCACGATGGAAGCGGCGGGGCTGCACGTACGTCCCTATCAGGCTACGGTGCCGTCGTTCGGCGTGTGGGGCTTCGCGCTGGCGCGGCAGCGTCCGTTCGACACGCCAGTGCAAGTGCGCGTGCCGACGCTTTTCCTCGACGAACGCACGCTCGCGGCGATGTTCGTCTTCCCGCGCGACATGGCAGCGGTGCCGGTGGAGATCAACCGTCTCGACAACCAGATGCTGGTGCGCTACTACGAGGAAGAGTGGGGGAAGTGGTCGTGACGCTCTCGCGGCGAGAGCTTCTCACCGCGTTTCTCGGAGCACCCTTCGCCGCAATCGCCTGTCGCGAGCGCGTGCCGTCGCTGCCGCCGGGCGAGCTGGCAGGCGCGTCGCACGAAGTTGGACATCGGCTGCGCGGAGCAGCGCCGCCGCGTCCTTCCGAGTGGGAAGCGCACGACGTCGTGATCGTCGGCGCGGGCATCGCCGGACTGGCCGCCGCATGGCGGCTCGCGCAGGGTGGCGTTCGCGATGTCGTGCTGCTCGAGCTGGAACCGGAGATCGGTGGCACCTCGCGCAGCACCGCCTCCGTTCCGTGGGGCGCGCATTACGTCGTCGCGCCATCGCCGGCCGATCGCGTGTTGACGCAGCTTCTGACCGAGATGGGCGCGCTCGAAGACGGCGTTCCCGCGGAGCAGTTTCTGGTGCGCGATCCCGAGGAGCGCGTGTTTTATCGCGGACGCTGGTACGAGGGGCTGTACCTGTATGCAGGCGCATCGCACGAAGACCTGCGCCAGTTGCGCGCCTTCGAGGCGGAGATCGCGCGCTGGTCTGCATGGCGCGATGCGCAGGGGCGGCGCGCGTTCGAGATTCCGATGGCGCTCGGCTCCGATGATCCTGAGGTGACGGCGCTCGACACGCTTTCGATGGCGCAGTGGATGGATGCCCGCGGATTCACGTCGCCGCGCTTGCGATGGTTCGTCGAGTATGCGTGCCGCGATGACTACGGCACGCTGCTGATCGACACCAGCGCGTGGGCAGCAATCTTTTACTTTGCCTCGCGCGATGCGCGTCCGGTGATCACCTGGCCGGAAGGGAACGGCCGCATCGTGAAGCATCTCGCGCGCTCCGCGCCGGCGCGAACGGGTTGGCTGGCGGCGCACATCAGCCCCGAAGGAGAAGTGATTGCGTTGCGCGGCAACGAAGTGCGCGGGTTTCGCGCAAGACGCGTGATTTTCGCCGGACCGCAGTTCGTCGCGCGGCGCGTGATTCCGTCGCGGCAGACGCCGCCGGACTTCACGTATGGATCGTGGATGGTCGCGAACATCACGCTGCGCGCGCGGCCGGCATCGAAAGGATTTCCGCCCGCGTGGGACAACGTGTTGTACGAGAGCCCATCGCTCGGCTACGTCACCGCGACGCATCAACGCGGCATCGAGTACGGGCCGACCGTGCTGACGTACTACTACCCGCTATGCGGCTCTGACGCGCATCGCGAGCGCGAGCGCTTGCTCATCGGAGGCCGCGAGGAATGGGCGGAGGTCGCGCTCGCTGATCTATCGCGCGCACATCCCGAGATCCGCGAGCTGGCCACGCGCGTCGACGTCATGCGCTGGGGCCACGCCATGGTGCGTCCGCTTCCCCGGTTCGTCTCGAGCGACGCGCGCCGTGACGCCGCGCAACCGCACGGCGCGATTCATTTCGCGAACACGGACCTCAGCGGCATCGCACTCTGCGAAGAAGCGCTGCATCACGGAGTACGCGCCGCGGAAGAAGTACTCGGCTCAGTCCCCTCTCCCCGCTCCGCGGGGAGAGGGTCAGGGTGAGGGGCGAATCTTGCGAAACCTGCGCCCCTCACCCTAACCCTCTCCCCGCGAAGCGGGGAGAGGGGACTGGCTCGCCCGACGCCGAAGGCGCATTACACCGGCACCCCGCACTCACGCCTCGCCGAACAGGAACAGCAACATCATCACGATCGTGGCGATGGTGATGATCAGCAACGTCACCTTGATCCACGACCACGGTGCCGTTCCCGTGCACTTGCCGGTCACTCCGTTCACGAGAAACCGGTAGGGTGTGCCGTGATAGTCGTACGCGGCCACCCAGATCGGCAGCAGCGCGTTCTTGTACGCCACCGCGTCGAAGACGGTCTGCACCTGAAGGTTGCGATGCGTGTCGCCGGGCACGCGACTCGCGCACGCGGCGCGGATCTCACCGCGCATGCGCGTCTTCGCCGTCTCCAGCGCCTCCGGCAGATCGATGGCATTCTCCTCGGCCAGAAATCCGGAGAGATACGACGGCTCGTACGGCGTCAGATCCGCGGTCGGGAACGGCTCCAGTTTCTGGCAGAGCGTGTCGTCGATGCCACGCGATGCCGGAACCGGAACATCATCGAAGAAAAGCTGCAGCATTCCGGAGGCGGGCTCCCAGCGAACGCGACGCTCGCGTTTGCTCACCATGCGCCCGTTTTCGCGCACCTGTACGGTCACGTAGTAGTAGTAACCGGCTTCGGCGGTCCACCATGAATCGGTCGCGGCGTCGAACGTCCAGAAGGGGATGTACGCGCCCTGCATCGCGTTGACGCGCGACGCGCGTTTCAGATCGTTCGGCCGCAGCCAGAGGCTGTGCAGCCATTTCCGGAACGACTGCAGCGCCGACTCGCGGGTGATGCGGAACGGCAGCAAGCCCTCGGGTCGCACGACCGCGGCATTCGGCGGCGCCTCGACCACGGCGGAGGTTCCGCAGAACGCGCAGGCGCTGGCCGAGACGTGCGGATCGAGCGTCGTGTGCGCGCCGCAGCGCTTGCAGGCGATGACCTTTCGCTCCGCGCCCCAGCCGAGGTCGCGCGGCGCGCGCAGCGCCGCGTCGACCGGCTTCTCGAGGATGCGCTCGGCCGACGGCTCCACCGACTTCGTGAAGCCGCAATACTCGCAACGCAGCGCCGTGACGCCGGGCGCCCAGCGAAGGTCCGCGCCGCAGCTCTCGCACGGAAACTTGCGGACCTTCGCTTTTGCGACTGCTTCTGCCGTCATTACTGCGCCGGCGGTGGCGGAGGCGGAGGCATCGTGCCGCCGCCCAGATCGAGCTCGCTGTACGTGTCCAGCGGAGCCCAGCCCGCGGCGCCGGGACGCCAGGCCTGCGTCGACTTCGTCACCTGGCCGCTGCTGACCATCGCCTTCAGCGCGTCATCCGTGTACGGACCGTACGTCTTGCCGTCGATCGCCAGCGACCAGCGCGGAGTGTGGGACGGAGCGCCCGGAGGCGGCGGCGGGGCGGACGAGCCGGACGGCGCCGGCGGTGCGTTGAACGCTCCCGCCATCGTCTGTCCGATGGCCATGCCCGCGCCGATGCCCGCGCCTGCGCCGGCGAGACCGCCGGGGTTCGCCGCGGCGACTTTGATCGACTCCGCGGTCTGCATTTGCGCGTACTGGCCGAGCCGGTCGCCGAACACGCCCAGCTTCGTGCGCTGATCGATGGCCGCCTCGACTTCTTCCGGCAGTGAAACGTTATCGATGTTGAACCGCGACAGCTCCAGACCATAGCCGGCGAACTGCGGCGCCAGCTCTTTCTGTGCGAGTGTGGCCAGCTCGCGGTAGCTCGACGCGAGATCGAGCGCCGCGATCTTCGCCTCCGCCACGATGTCGGAGAAATGGCTGACGATCGTGGAGCGAAGCTGCCCGAGGATGTCTTCGGTGGTGGTCAGGCCCTGCGTGCCCACCACGGTCTGGAAGAACGTCTTCGGATCGGAGATGCGGATCGCGTACGTGCCGAACGCGCGCATGCGGATCATGCCGAACTCCGCGTCGCGCATCATCACCGGGTTCTGCGTGCCCCACTTGAGGTCCGTGAACAGACGCGTGTTGAAGAAGTAGACCTCCGCCTTGAACGGACTGTCGAAGCCGTACTTCCAGCTCCGCAGCGTGGTCATCACCGGCATGTTCTGCGTGGACAGCTCGTAGCGGCCCGGCTTGAACAGATCGGCGGCTTCGCCTTCATTGATGAACAGCGCCACCTGGTTTTCGCGCACGGTGAGCTGCGCGCCCATCTTGATCTCCTGGTCGTGAACGGGAAACCGGTAGACGAGCGTATTGCTGCTGTCATCGAGCCACTCGATGATCTGGATGAACTCGTTTCTGATTGCGTCGAACAGACCCATGTCAGTGACCTCCGTTTGTGTCGGTGAATAGTACGTGGAAATCGGCGGATTGTTATTGGTTGCCGTCCAGCACTTCCAGCACTTCCACCATCCCGCCGCGCATCCGGATCAGGACGGTGCGGTCGAAGGCGTCGCGCACCCAGATCCGGCTGGCCGGGTCGGTGGAATCCAGCGAGTCGACGCGGGCGATCAGGTCGTCGGGCGAGTCGATCGTTTCGCAGGCGCCGTCGTCGCTGATCACACGGATCGGAAATTCCGGAGACATCGTCTAGACTATAGATCCTCGCTCGCTGGAGTTCCTCGGGTTCCTCGGAGTGCCTCGGAAGTCCCTCGGCGATGCAATAGCTCCGAGGGACCGAGGAACTCCGAGGAACCGAGGAACCGCCCACGAGCTCAGCAGTTCAAAATCCGCAAGGAGTTCCCATGTCCGGCCACAGCAAATGGAGCACGATCAAGCACAAAAAGGGTGCTGCCGACGCCAAGCGCGGCAAGGTCTTCACCCGCATCATCAAGGAAATGACCGTCGCCGCACGGCTGGGCGGCGGCGATCCGGAAGCCAACCCGCGGCTGCGTTCCGCCGTCGCCGAGGCCAAGGCCAGCAACATGCCCAAGGACAACATCGAGCGCGCCATCAAGCGCGGCACCGGTGAGCTCGAAGGCGCCCAGTACGAAGAGGTCACGTACGAGGGGTACGGTCCGGGCGGCGTGGCCATCATCGTCGAGGCGCTGACGGACAACACCAACCGCACCACGCCCGAGATCCGGCACATGTTCGAGAAGCACGGCGGCAACTTCGGCGCGCAGGGCTCCGTGCGCTTCCAGTTCGACCGCAAGGGCTACTTCGCCGTCGAGAAGAGCGCCGTCAGCGAAGACAAGCTGATGGAAGTGGCGCTCGAAGCGGGTGCCGACGACCTGCAGACCGATGACCCGGAAGTCTTCGAGGTCTATACGCGTCCGGAGAGCTTCGAAACGGTCCGCCAGGCGCTGGAGGCGGCGAAGATTCCCACCGTCGACGCGAAGATCGAAATGGTCCCCGCGAATTACGTCTCGCTCGATGAGGCCAAGGCCAAGCAGGTCATGCGTCTCCTCGAAGTGCTCGACGATCACGACGACACGCAGAACGTCTGGTCGAACTTCGACGTCCCGCAGGAGATGATGGAGTCAGCGTAGGACCGTTTCCGAAGAGCGCCGCGTCGCCACGACCGCGGTGACCGCAGCCATCGCCAGCGCCGCGCCGGTGTAGAACGCGGCTGCTGGCGAGACCTGCTGGTAGATCAGGCCGAAGATGGCCGTCCCGATCAGCACGCACACTCCGTTCGTGAGGTAGTACACGCCGAAGGTCTTTCCGCGCGCTTCCACCGGCGCGAGATCGGCCACCCACGCGCGCTCGGCACCCTCGGCCAGCGTGAAAGGAATCGCGTACAAGACGAACAGCACCACGAAGGACGTGAGTGTCTTCGCGAACGGAAAGAGCGCGTAGATCGCCGCGTAAACCGTCCACCCCGCGATGAGCAGGTAGCGCCGGTCGACGCGATCGGAGAGCGCGCCCGCGCGCGTCGAGAAGAGCGACTTGATCACGTGATGCGCCGCCCACAGCAGCGGCAGCATCGCCGTCGAGACACCGGCCGCGTGCGCCTGCAGCAGCAGGAAGGCGTCGGAGGAGTTGGCGAGGGAGAAGAGGGCGATGGCGATCAAGGCCCGTTTGAACGATGAACGAGGAACGAGGAACGTTGAAGCCGCGACGCTGCCGGTCTTTTCATCGTTCCTCGTTCCTCGTTCATCGTTCGCCTTCGTCTCGCGAAGCAACAGCGCGAGCATCAACACTCCCGCCGCGCCCGGGAGCACCGCGAACAGGAACGTCGCACGCAGCGAGAATCCCAGTCCCTGCAGGAGCAGCACGGCCAGCAGCGGACCGACGATCGCGCCGGTGTGGTCGAGCGCGCGATGGAAGCCGTACGCGCGGCCGCGTTCCTCGCGCGGCGTGACGTCGGAGATCAGCGCGTCGCGCGGAGCGGAGCGGATCCCTTTGCCGGTGCGGTCGATCAGGCGCGCGGCAAGCACGAGCGGCCAGAGCGTCGCCGCGGCAATCAGCAATCGCGAGGCCGCCGCCAGCGCGTAGCCGGCCACAACCATCGGCTTGCGCTGCTTCACGCGATCGGACCAGACGCCGCCGAAGTACTTGAGGATCGACGCCATCCCGTCCGCGATTCCCTCGATCAGTCCGATCACCACCGGCGTCGCGCCGAGGGTCGTGCTCAGAAAAATCGGCAGCAGCGGATAGATCAACTCGCTGGCCGCGTCATTGAGCAACGCCGCCAGTCCGAGCAGGACGACTTGTGGCCGAAGGCGCGGGCGGTTGGACATAGAATGCGCGTCGATTTTCGAGAAGGAGTGTTTCATACATGGCAATCAAAAAAGTGGGCGTGTTGGGCTGTGGCCTCATGGGCTCCGGCATCGCTCAGGTCGCGGCACAGGCGGGATACGACGTCGTGGTGCGTGAGGTCGAACAGAAGTTCCTCGACAAGGGTCTGGCCGGCATCCGCAAGTCGCTCGGGAAGTTCGTCGAGAAGGGCAAGATGCAGCAGGCCGACATGGATGCGTGCCTCGGGCGTCTGCAGGGCTCGACGAATCTGCAGGACCTCGCCGATTGCGACATCGTCATCGAGGCCATCATCGAGAATGCCGAGATCAAGCGCGAGACGTATGCGGAGCTCGATCGCATCGTCAAACCCGAGGCCATCTTCGCGTCGAACACCTCGTCGCTGACCATCACCGAGCTCTCGATGGCCACCGCGCGGCCGAAGCAGTTCGTCGGCCTGCATTTCTTCAATCCCGTGCCGCTGATGAAGCTCGTGGAAGTGGTGCGCACGATCCTCACCAGCGACGAAGCGTTCGATGCGGCGTACGAGTTCGCGAAGACTCTCGGCAAGGAGCCGGTCTCCTGCCGCGACAACTCCGGCTTCATCGTCAACCGCCTGCTCGTGCCGTACATCCTGGATGCCATCCGCGCGTACGAAGAAGGCGTCGGCTCGATCGAGGACATCGACAAGGCCATGGTCCTCGGCTGCGGCTATCCGATGGGACCGTTCACGCTGCTCGATTTCGTCGGCCTCGACACGACGTACTTCATCAGCAAGGTGATGTACGAGGAGTATCAGGAGAAGCGCTTCGCCTCGCCGCCGCTGCTCCGCAAGATGGTCCTGGCCGGCCGCCTCGGCCGCAACAAGACCGGCACCGGTTTCTACGACTACTCCGGCGAGAAGCCGGTCGCATTCGATCGGAAGAAGTGAAAGGCGGTTCCTCGGAGTTCCTCGGTCCCTCGGGTTCCTCGGGTGTACGCACTCGAAGCCATCCCGAGGAACTCCGAGGAACCGAGGAACCCCGAGGAACTCAACGATGCGTTACGAAAACCTCGAAAACGTCCGGACCGAAAACAAAGACGGTCTGCTCATCGTCACCATCGACCGTCCGAAGGTGCTGAACGCACTGAATGCGCAGACCGTCGACGAGCTCGGACGCGTGTTCCGCGACGTCCGCGATGACGACTCCGTCCGCGCGATCATCCTCACCGGCGGCGGCGAGAAGGCATTCGTCGCCGGCGCGGACATCAACGAGCTCGCGCGCATGACGCCGATCACCGGCAAGCAAACCGCGGAGGCGGGGCAGCGCGTGTTTCTTTCGATCGAGCGCTGCCCGAAGCCGGTCATCGGCGCGATCAACGGATTCGCACTCGGCGGCGGCTGCGAGCTCGCGCTCGCGTGTCACATCCGCATCGCGTCGGAGAAAGCGCAGCTCGGATTGCCCGAAGTCACGCTCGGGATCATTCCCGGCTACGGCGGCACGCAGCGCATGGCCCGGCTCCTCGGCAAGGGGAAAGCGCTCGAGCTGATCCTCACCGCCGATCGCATCGGTGCCGTGGAAGCGGAGCGCATCGGCCTGGTGAACAAAGTCGTTCCTGCCGATCAGCTCATGGCCGCCGCCGAGGAGATGGCGCGCAAGATCATGGCCCGCGGTCCGCTGGCCGTCCGCTGCGCGATCGAAGCGGTGATGAGCGGAAGCGAGATGCCGTTCGCCGAGGGACAAATCCTCGAGGCGACGCTCTTCGGCCTGCTTGCCAGCACGGAGGACATGAAGGAAGGGATGCAGGCGTTTCTCGAGAAACGAACCGCGGAGTTCAAGAACCACTAACCGCTCAGCTCGTCGCATGTCAGACTGCCTGCTGAAAGGTGGTCTGACATGCGCACGATCCCGGTTCTCGTCCTCGCGACCCTCTGCATCCTTGCCCTGCCGCTGTTCGGCGCGGATGAAACGTGCCCGGCGAAGTGGACTTACTCGGGAATGACAGGACCGAGCGGATGGCCGGCCATGTACCCGAAGTGTGGCGGCGCGACCCAGTCGCCGATCCGCGTCACTCGGATGACCGGAGACTCCCACCCGGAGCCGGCGTTCGACTATCTCGAGCAGAAGTACCCGGTGATCCTGAAGAACACCAGCAGAGAGCTGAAGGTCCTGCCGATGTTCGACGGAAAGATGACCTATGGCGCCGCTGTCGCGCGCCTGGTGCAGTTCCACTTCCACACCGGCGTCGGGGGCACGGAGCACAAGCTCGACCTCTGGAAAGACAAAGTGGCGGAGCTGCACCTCGTGCATGAGACGCCGGAGGGGCGGACCTTCGTCGTGGCCGTGGCGATCGCGCCCGGTCCATCGAATCCGGCGCTGGCGGCGCTGCTCAATTTCGGGACGCTGGAAGAGTGTCACTCCAAGACCAGTCGGACGGACAACCAGCTCGTGGAGATGCAGACGCTCCTGCCGAAAGACCGCGGCGAGTTCGTCACCTACGTCGGCTCGCTCACCACTCCGCCGTGCAGCGAGGGGGTCACGTTCCTCCTGATGAACGACGGCATCACCGCGACGCCCGAGCAGGTCAACTACCTGCGGATCGGCGCCGGCAACATCCGCCCGCCGCAGCAGAACTCCAATGCGGTGACGTTTCGCAAGATATCGGAGTGAGTCGAGGCTGACGTAGCACGCGGCCAGGTTGCTTCAGATAAACTGCGCGCCGGAACGATGACCGAGAACCTCGAACACCTGATCCACGACTGGAACGCTGACGGCGAGGTGCCTGCCCGTCCGGCGCGAAGGATCGAGTTCGATGACGAGACGCTGCGCGATGGGCTGCAGTCGCCGTCCGTCACCGATCCCTCCATCGACGACAAGCTGCGCATCCTTCACTACATGCACGCCATCGGCATCGACAACGCCGACATCGGCCTGCCGGGTGCGGGACCGCACGTGCAGAAGACGGTCGAGCGGCTGGCGCGCGAGATCGTGGAGCAGAAGCTGTCCGTCTATCCGAGCGCGGCGGGGCGCACGCACGAGAACGATGTCCGCCCGATCATCGAGATCTCGCAGCGCGTCGGCATCGCCATCGAGGCGGATCTGTTCATCGGCTCGTCGCCGATCCGCCAGTTCGCCGAGGAGTGGGAGCTCGACTGGATCATCGAGCAGTCCGCGAAGGCGGTGCGGTTCGCGGTCACGAACGGCATTCCGGTCATGTACGTGACCGAAGACACCACCCGCGCCAAGCCTGAAGAGATCGAGAAGCTCTACATCGCCGCGATCGAGGCGGGCGCGTCGCGCATCTGCATCGCCGACACCGTAGGACACGCCACGCCGTGGGGGACGCGCAACGTCGTGCGCTTCGTGCGCGGGATCGTCGACCGCGTGAATCCAGCCGTGAAAGTGGACTGGCACGGTCACGAAGACCGCGGGCTGGGCGTGATCAACTGCATCGCCGCACTCGAAGCGGGGGCGGACCGCGTGCACGGCTCGGCGGCCGGCATCGGGGAGCGCGTCGGCAACACGCCGATGGACCTGCTGATGGTCAACCTCAAGCTGATGGGCTGGATCGATAACGATCTCACCGCGCTGCCCGAATACGTCAAATTCGTCTCGCGCGTCACCGGCGTGCCGCTCGACGACCGCTACCCGGTGTTCGGCCGCGACGCCTTCCGCACCGCCACCGGCGTGCACGCGGCGGCGATCATCAAGGCCAGGAAGAAGGGAAGCGACTGGCTCGCCGACCGCGTTTACTCCGGCGTTCCCGCGGGGATGTTCGGACTGAAGCAGGTGATCGAGGTCGGGCCGATGTGCGGCCTGTCCAATGTGATCTACTGGCTGGACGCGCACGGTTATCCGCAGGAAGAGGCGCTGGCACAGCAGATGTTCCAGCTTGCAAAGTCGACCAACCGGGTCCTGACCGACGATGAGTTACATTCGTGCGCGAAGCGGTGGCAGGACGCGAGAGCTGTAGGTAGTCTTCAGTAGGCGTAGCAGGCCCGAGTGGCGAAATGGCAGACGCAGTGGACTCAAAATCCACCGTCCTCACGGACATGTCGGTTCGAGTCCGACCTCGGGCACCACATCTCAACACAAGGGACCAGCGAAAAACCAGCCATGCGCCGACTCTCCGTCTTTCTCCTTTCTCTTCTGCTGACCACGGTCGCGTTCGCCGGCAACAACGAGTCGGATCCGCGCGATAAGACGCCGGCCGAGCGGCTCGGCCGCGCCATGGTCATCACTCCGCATCAGGCGCTCAGCGAGGCGGACGTCGCCGATCTCGCCTCGCGCGGCGTTTCAGTGCGGCGCGCCCTTCCGGGCGGGCGCTACATCGCGCGCGTGAAAGACGAAGCCGCGGCTGCAACCGATCCGCGCATCGCATCGGCGGAGCCGATGACCGCGCGCATGAAAGTGCATCCTTCCGTGACGAGAGAGACCGCGAAAGCGAAGTCGTATGCGCGCGTCCAGGTCATCTTTCACGATGACGTCGACTTCGACTCCGCACGCGATGCCATCCTCGACGCCGGCGGCGCGCTCGATGACGTGTTCCGCGTCCAGTTCGCTCCCGGCCGCCGTCTGAGCACGCGCGTTGGGCGAACGGCGCTGCAGGCGCTGGTCGCGGACGAACGGGTGATGACCATCATCGCCCCGCCGCGGCGGCTGCCGGTTTCCGACAACGCTGCGGCCGCGATCGTCTCGCAGGTGGATATCGTGCAGGCGGCGCCGTACGGGTTGTCGGGCGATGGCGTGACGGTGTCGCTGTTCGAACTGGCCCAGGCGCAGGCAAACCACGTCGAATTCGGCGACCGCTTCACCGTCAATGCTCTCGGCGGCACGTTCGACGACAAAGAACACGCCACGCACGTGGCGGGCACGATCGGCGCGACCGGCCTTCAGCCGAACGCGAAAGGCATGGCTCCGAAGTCGCGCATCGTTCAGTTCTGCGTCGCAACCCCGAACAATGACTGCGACGGCGACTGGGTGGAGATGAAGGACGCGGAGCTGGCGCCGCTCGGCATTCTCACGGACAACAACTCCTGGGGATACGACCTCGGCTGGTACGAAGAGGACGGATTTCAAATCTGGGATGGCACCAGCATCTTCTTCGGCTCCTACCAGCCGGAGTACGGCGGCCCGTTCATCGACGAGATCTCGATCGACCGCAAGGTCCTCTTCGTTCACTCCACCGGCAACTTTGGCGATGACGTCGGCCCACAGTCCGAGTGGTTCCAGCACCGCCACGTCGATGACGAGGGCGATGCGATCACCACGGAAATTTTCTGCTATTCGCAGAACGGCAGCGGCACCGATTGCCCTGCATTCTGCAACGGAACGAATCCCGAGACGCAGCTGGCGGCAGGCTGTGAGAAGCTCGCCGATCGTCACCATCAAACCATTCCGTTCGACACCGTCGGCGTCGTGGCCGCGGCGAAGAACGTGATCGCGGTCGGCGCGGTCTCCGGCGCCCCGGGCAGCATCAGCATCGCCAACTTCAGTTCGCGCGGTCCCGCCAAAGACGGCCGCGTGAAGCCGGATGTCGTCGCGCGCGGCGTCAACACGCTCTCGACCGTTCCGACCGACAGCTACGACCGGAAGCAGGGCACGTCGATGGCCGCGCCGGTGGTCACAGGCATCGCGGCGCTGCTCACCGAGCAGTGGCGCAAGACGTTCGCGGGCGCCAATCCGCTGCCCGAGCAGCTCAAGGCACTGATCATTGCCGGCACGACGGACGTCGGCAATCCTGGTCCCGACTACACGTTCGGCTTCGGTCTGGTCAACGCCAAGAACTCCGTCGATCTGATCATGGCCGACAACGGCTCCGGCTCGCGCATCCAGAACATGTCGTTCGTGCAGGGAGGAGCGGTGCAGATGAAGGAGTTCCCGCTCACGCTCGCGCAGGCTGGGAATCTGCGCGTCGTGCTGAACTGGGCCGACAAGCCGACGGTGCTGCTCGGCGATGCGGCCGTAACCGATCCGGCCATCGTCAACGATCTCGACGTGAGAGTGATCGATCCGCTCGGCGCCACGCATCTGCCGTACATGCTCGACAAGGTCGCGTATACGGCGAACGCCACGCGCGGCGTGAACAAGGTCGACAATGTCGAGATGGTCGAGATCGCGAACGCCCCGGCCGGCACGTACAAGGTGCAGGTCCTCGGCACGCGCGTCACGGAGGGTCCGCAGCCCGCGGTCCTGGTGGCGAACGCCGCGCTCAGCGTCGCTGCGCCGCCATGCGTCGACATCATCGAGGGACTCGGCGCGAACAACACCGCCGCCACCGCGTTCGGCAATCTCACGCCGAATCAGCAGCTCACCGCCGCGATCTGCGGCAGCGGCGACGTCGACTTCTACAAGTTCAACGCCACGAAGGCGGGTCCGGTCAGCGTGACCATCACCGCGGGCGACACGCCGCTGCGCGCCACGCTCACCGCCACCGGCGTCAATGCCACCGTCGACGTTCCGCCGAACGGCTCGCGCACGCTGAACGCGAACGCGGCCACCGTCCCGCTCGCGTTCCTGCTGAAGGTCGAGGCCAACGGCACCATCGGCGTCGCGCCGGCGTACACGTTCACCACCACGTTCAGCGAAACGCATCAGCCGCGGCGGCGCGCGGTCGGAAGGTAGCGCGCGCCAAACTCTGCTGTGCTACCATGCGTGCACAGCAATTTGTGCAGTACGAAAAAGGCCGGGTGCTCCCCGGCCTTTTTGTCTTCTGGGGGACGGGAGGGGTGGATGACCAGAGAACAGATCGATCGGCTTGCCCGGCGGAAGGGCTGCCCGCGCTGCAATCGCGACAAAACCGAGGGCCACGCGCTCTGCCGCCGTTGCCGGTTTCAGTTGCCCGCGCACATGCGCCTTCCGCTGGAAGGGGTCGCCAAACGCGAGGAAACGGTGGTGACCCGAGCGCTGCGCGCCGCAGCGAACTACTTCGACGTGCACTACCGCTCGATCCGCGATTTCGGAGGGGGCAGGCGATGACCGCGGCGGTCGGACTACAATGCGCGCCGCCATGGCGTACCAAACCCTGCAAGTGGATCTCAGCGACGGCGTCCTCAACGTCACGCTCGATCGCCCCGAGGTCCACAACGCGTTCAACGACCAGCTGATCGCCGAGGCGATCGACCTCTTTTCCAACATCGACACGAACGCCGCGCGCGTGATCGTGCTGAAGGGCACCGGCAGGAACTTCTGCGCCGGCGCGGACCTGAACTGGATGTCGCGCATGGTCTCGTACACGCGCGACGAGAACATCCGCGACTCCGCGCTGCTCGCGAAGATGTTCGCGCTGATGAACGAGTGCCCGCTGCCGGTCGTCGGCCGCATTCAGGGCGCGGCCATCGGCGGGGGCGTCGGGCTCGTCGCCGTTTGCGACGTCGCGATCACGACCAGCACCACGCAGTTCGGACTCTCCGAGGTGAAGCTCGGGATCCTGCCGGCGGTGATCTCGCCGTACGTGATCGCGAAGATCGGCCAGACGCATGCACGGGCGTTGTTCCTCACCGGCGAGCGCTTCGATGCCGAGCGCGCCTTGCGCATCGGACTCGTGCATCGCGTGGTCGAGAACGATCCGGCGCAGCTCGACGCGGCCATCTATGAGACGGTCACGCAGCTCAAGACCTCGGGTCCCGAGGCGGTGCGCGAGTGCAAGAAATTGATCGCGCACGTCGCGTCGCATGAAGACGCCGATGCGATTCCGTACACCATCGACGCCATCGCCACGCGGCGCGTTTCGGAAGAGGGACAGGCCGGCATGCAGGCCTTCCTCGAGAAGAAGCTGGCGCCGTGGATTACAAACTGACGGATACCAATTGATCGAGAAGCTGATCGTCCCGAATCGCGGCGAGATCGCCGTGCGCATCGCCCGCGCCTGCCGCGAGATGGGCATCGTGTCCGTACTCGCGCATGCCGAAGACGATGACGTCCGTTTCGTGCGCCGCTTTTTCGACGAGGACGTTTCCCTCGGCACAGGCGACGCGCGCGCCACCTATCTCGACGTCAACCGCGTCATCGACGCGGCGCGTGCCTGCGGCGCGCAGGCGCTCCATCCCGGCTACGGTTTTCTCTCCGAGCGCGCCGAGCTCGCGGCTGCGTGCGAAGACACCGGCATCGTGTTCGTCGGACCGAAGGCGTCGTCGATCGCAGCCATGGGCTCGAAGGCGCAGTCGCGGCAGCTGATGCAGTCGCTCGGCGTGCCGGTGGTGCCCGGCTACGACGGCGACGATCAGTCGCTCGAAACGCTGACGCGCGAAGCGTTGCGCATCGGCTTTCCGCTGCTCGTGAAGGCATCCGCCGGTGGCGGCGGCAAGGGGATGAAGATCGTGCGCGCCGCGAGCGAGCTGCAGGCCGCGATCGAATCCGCCGCGCGCGAGGCGCTGAAAGCATTCGGCGATGACCGCCTGCTGCTGGAGTGCTACATCGAAGAGCCGCGGCACGTCGAGTTCCAGATCTTCGGCGACGGCCACGGCAACGTCGTGCATCTCTTCGAGCGCGATTGCTCGATTCAGCGCCGCCACCAGAAAGTGATCGAAGAGACGCCGGCGCCGCGTTACCCGGACGAGCTACGCCAGCGCATGGCCGCCGCGGCGATCGCCGCAGCGCGCGGCGTCGCCTATCGCAATGCGGGAACGGTCGAGTTCATCGTCACGCCGGAAGGGGAGTTCTACTTCCTCGAGATGAACACGCGCCTGCAGGTCGAGCATCCGGTGACGGAGCTCGTGACCGGCGTCGATCTCGTGCGCGCGCAGATCGACGTCGCCGGCGGCAAGCCGATGCCGTGGACGCAGGACGAACTGCGGCAGCGCGGACATGCGATGCAGGTGCGCGTGTATGCCGAGGATCCGGACGATCGCTTTCTGCCGCAGAGCGGAACGATCGCGCAGTACGCGGAGCCATCGGGACCGGGCGTTCGCGTCGACGCGGGCGTCATGCGCGGCAGCAACATCGGCGTGAAATTCGATCCGATGCTGTCGAAGCTGATCTGCTACGCGGAAGATCGCGATACGTGCATCGATCGCCTGCAGCGCGCGCTGCGCGATTACGTGATCCTCGGCACGAAAACGAACCTCTCTTGGCTGCGGCGCGTGATCTCGCTTGACGCATCCCGCGCGGGACAGGTGAGCACGCGTTTCATCGCCGATCACGAGGCCGGCCTTGCGCCGCGCCTTCCGGAGATCGTTCCCGCCATTGCGGCCACGATTGCATCCGCGCCGCGAAAGTCGCAGGAACCCGCGGCGGCGGCGACCCAGCCGTCGATCTGGGACCAGCTCGGGGCCTGGGGACGATGACGCATTCCCCTAATTTCCCCTTAATTCAGCTCACGCTTCGCTGACGCCCTTCCTGCTACGGTACGCGCCTCTCACCGCGAACAACCGACGGAGGTCTATCGATGCGATTCGCCACCGGTTTCCTCGTTTGTGTCCTGATCGCCGTTTCGGCGCAGGCGGCCGTCATCCAGGTCGAAGGTCCGCAAGACAGTCTGGCCGGACCGCCCACCATCAACCACTGCACGCTGCGCAAGGCGATCATCAACGCCAACGCGAACAGCGCCGTGCATGCGCAGTGCGAGGCCGGAAGCGGCGTCGACACGATCGTCTTCCTCTCGCCCTTCACGGTCACGTTCTCGCTGGTGGGCATCCTCGAAGACGCTTCGCTGCAGGGCGATCTCGACATCACGGAGTCGGTGATCATCACCGGCCACGCCGACGGAACGATCATCGACGGCGCGGATCTCGACCGCATCTTCGACGTGAGACCCGGCGCGACGTTGACGCTGAACGACATTCATCTGCGGAACGGCAGGGCGCTCGGTTCCGGCGGTGCCATCGCGGTCGATTCGGGTGCCCTGCAGCTGAATCGCGTGACCATCTCGTCGTCGCACGTCGATGGCGGCGACGGCGGCGCGATTCTCTCGTCGGGCTCCACGGTCAACATCGACAACTCGACCATCACCGGCAACACCGCCGACCATCACGGCGGCGCGATCGTCATCGAAACCGGCAACGCGACCATCGTCAGCACCACCATCACCGGCAACTCCAGCGGCTTCTCGAATCTCACCGGCGGCATCCGCAACACCGGCAACACCACGCTGCGCAACACCATCGTCGCGGGCAACGGCGGGACGGATCTTCCGAACCTCGACGGCACGTTCACGAGCCTCGGATACAACATCGTCGGCGAGATGGGGACGAATCCCGGCAATCCCTCGATCGCCGCCACGACCGGCGATCAGTTCGATGTCATCGATGCGTCCTTGAACCTTGGCCCACTCGCACCGAACGGCGGTCCGACGCAGACCCACGCGCTGCTGCCCGGCAGCATCGCGCTCGACCAGGGTCACAGCAGCGGTGCGACCGGCGATCAGCGCGGCGCGACGCGGCCGTGCGACAACGCGGGCCTCGTCAACGCGCCGGGCGGCGACGGCGGCGATGTCGGCGCGTTCGAAGAGCAGGTCCTGTGCGTGACCGGCTCCGCGCCGGATGCGATCGATGACGAGGCGACGATCGCCCAGGACAGCGGCGCGAATGCCATCGACGTGCTCGCGAACGACACCGACGCGGACGGCGACGCGCTGACCATCGTCGCAGTGACGCAAGGTGCCAACGGCAGCGTGACGTTCACCGCCGGCTCGGTGTCGTACACGCCGAACGCGGGTTTCGTCGGCAGCGATTCATTCACGTACACGATCGACGATGGCCACAGCGGCACCGATACGGCGACCGTGAACGTCACGGTGACCGACACCGAGCCACCGGCGATCACCGCGTCGGTCGCGCTCTCGCCGCTCTGGCCGCCGAACAACAAGCTTGTCGACGTCGGTCTGACGTTCAACGCCGTCGACAATGGCGGCGGCGTGACCACGCAGGTGGTCGTCTACAGCGACGAGCCGGCGGGCAAGGACGATGACGCGGTCGGAATGCTGCAACTGCGCGCGCAACGCGAGGGAAGCGGCGACGGCCGCGTCTATCTGATCCGCATCACCGCGACGGATGCGTTCTCGAATACGAGCCACAGTTGCCTGACGGTGGTCGTGCCGAAGAGCCAGAGCGCCGCCGACACCGCCTCGGTGAACGCGCAAGCGGCCGCCGCGACGGCGCAGTGCACCGGCGCGGGCATGTTCATCATGTAGTTGCGTTCATCTGCGTCCGAGCGCTTCCGGCGCTCGGACGCGGCCTGCCGCGCCGCAGAGGATCAGCAGCGTCACGACATACGGTACGGCCAGCAGGAGATGAAACGGGACGCCCTGCGATGATGCCTGCAGGGCGTATTGCAGCGCGGCGGCGAGGCCGAAGATGGCGGTGCCGATCAGCGCGCCTTTGATCCTCCAGCGGCCGAAGATCACGATCGACAGCGCGATGAAGCCGCGGCCGGCGGTCATGTTTTCCGCGAAGCCGCTCGATAACGCGAGTGAAAGATAGGCGCCGGCCAGTCCGGCCAGCAGCGCCTCGATGCCGAGGGCGATGGAGCGGTGGCGCTTCACATCCGCCGCCACCGCCTCGGGGTTCTCACCCGACGCGCGCAGCCGCAATCCGAACGATGTGTTCCAGAGCAGCAGCGCGAGCGCGATCGGGAACGCGATCCATGCCAGCGGCAGCACGAGATCGAGCTGCAGTTGCGGCACCGACTGTACGAAGATCTGACCCTCCTGCAACTCGCGGTAGACGAAGCTCGTCGCGCCGAGCGCGAGCAGGTTGATCGCGGTGCCGGTGACGATCTGGTCGGCGCGGAACACGATCACCAGCACGCCGAACAGCAACGCGATCCACGCCGCGCCGGCGATGCCTCCGATGAATCCGAGCGCGACGCTCTCGGTCATCTGCGCCACGAGCACGGCGCTCATCGCGGCCACGAGCATCATCCCTTCGATGCCGAGATTGATGATGCCGCTGCGTTGCACGACCAGCTCTCCTTCCACCGCGAGCAGCAGGGGAGTGGCGGCCACGATCGCCAGCGGCAGTACGCCGAGCATCACTTCGACCATCGCTTCCTCCCTTCGATCGCGGCGAAGACGATCAGCAGCAGGATCACGACCGCCTGGCCGAACGTCGCCACCGCGGCGGAGATGTTCGCGGTGCGCTGCAGTTCACCCGCGCCGGTGACGAGCGCACCGAAGAAGAACGCGGAGACGATCGTGGCCAGCGGATGGAGTTGCGCGAGCAACGCGACGGCGATGCCGGAGTAGCCGTAGCCGGCGGCGAAGCGCTCGAACAAACGATGCGTGACGCCGAGGAGCTCGATGCCGCCCGCCAGTCCCGCGGCGGCGCCCGAGAGCGCCATCGCACGCGCGAGCTGCGCGCGCACGTTGATGCCCGCCCATTGCGCGGCGAACGGATTGAAGCCGGTGGCGCGCAGGCGGAGACCTTCGGCCGTGTGCTCGATCAGCCACCACGCAGCGATGCTGGCCAGGAGCGCGATGAAGATGCCGGCGTGCAGCTCGCCGACCGCGGGAAGCACGGCCGCGGCTGGATCGCTCTGCGGATACTGCGCGGCGCGCTCGCGCAGCGGTCCGTTCACACACCAGCCGAGGAGGTGTAGCGCGGTGAAGTTCAGCAGGATGGTGGTCAGCACTTCCGGTGCATTGCGCCAGAGCCGCATCAGTGTCGCGATCGACGCCCACGCGGCGCCGGCGAGCATCGACGCGAGCAGAGACGCCACGACGCCCCATCGCGCCGCGAGCAGGCCGGCCAGCGCGCCGACGATGAACTGCCCTTCGGCGCCGATGTTCCACACGCCGGCGCGAAAGGCGATGGCGACGCTGAGGCCGGTCAACAGCAGCGGCACCGATTTGAGCAGCGTTCCCTCGAACGCGAAGCGCGATCCGATCGAGCCGCTGACCAGAATCGCCAGCAGCTCGCGCGGTGAGTGTCCGAAGGCCGCGCCGGAGAGCGCCAGCAAAGCTACCGCGAGCGCGGCCGCGGCAAACCCGAACAGCAGCCGCCTCACGCGCACTCCCTTTGGAGTGCGGCAGCCGCAGCTGCCGCTTTCAGGCGGTAGCCGCAGCTACAGCGAGCCGCGAGTCCGGCAGCTGCGGCTGCCGGCCGAAAGCGGTCGCTGCGGCTACCGCACTCCATACGCGTCACGCCAGACCTGCCATCAGATTCGCCACGCGCGTCGATGCTTCTTCGGGACTCATCGGCTCGCTGAGCCGTCCTCGATAGATCACCTGCAGCACGTCGCCGAGCGCAAACGCCTCATCGAGATCGGAGGTGATCAGCGTGATCGCGGCGCCCCCATCCGCCGCGGCGCGGAGTCGTTCGTGGACGAACGCGGTGGCCTCGATGTCCAGTCCGCGCGTCGGCTCCGCGGCGACGAGGACGCGCGGGTTCCGATCGAGCTCGCGCGCGAGGATCACTTTCTGCTGATTGCCGCCGGAGAGGTCGCCCGCACGTTGCATCGGACCGGTGGCGCGGATCGAGTAGAGCGCGATGATCCGTTCCGCGTGACGGATGGCTTCGCGCCGATTCCAGCGCCTCGATTTCAGCGCGAGGTTTTCCGCGATGGTCATGTCCGCGATCACGCCATCGCGCGTGCGGTCTTCGGGGATATGCCCGCCGTCGGGATGCCGCGCGCGCAGTTCCGCGGCGAGCTCGGTCTGGCCGTTGCCGGCGACGCCGACGATGGCGGTGATCGTTCCCGCACGTGTTGATGGTTGTCGGTGGTCGGTTGTCGGTGCGCTTGCGCGCTGGACCATCGCGCTCGCCAGATGTTGCGGGCTCGTTTCATCCGCGAGCTTCTCCGCGACCACGCGTCCTTGCCGCATCACCGCGATCCGCTTCGCGACTTCGAGCACTTCGCGCAGCTTGTGGCTGATGAACACGACCGCGGTGCCGTTCGCGGCGAGCGTGCGCATCACGCGGAACAGCTCATCGGATTCATGCGGCGTGAGCACCGACGTCGGTTCGTCGAGGATGAGCGTGGACGGTTTACGTGCGATCGCTTTGATCAGCTCGAGCTTCGCCTTCTCGCCGACCGACAACGCTTCGACGCGTCGTGAGACATCCTCGAGAACGATGCCGGTCGACGCGACCGTCGCGGCGGCCTCGCGTTCGAGCGTCTTGCGCGTGGCGAAGCGGAAGCGGGTGCCGAGCGCCAGGTTCTCGGCGATGGTGAGCTCGTTCACGAGCAGAAAATGCTGGTGTACGAGCGCGACGATGCCCTCCCCGGCCACGGTGCCGCTGTCCGCCGCGAGCTCTCCCGCGGCGATGCGCATCAGCGTGGTTTTGCCCGCGCCGTTCTCGCCGACCAGGCCGAGGATCTCGCCGGCGCGCAGCTCCAGCGACACGTCGTCGACGGCGCGTGAGCCGCCGAACGATTTCGTGATGTGCGTGAGCCGGATCAGAACCCCGCCGGTGGTTTCACGATGCCGTTCTTGATGTCGTTCGTCACGCGCTCCACCTCCGCGAGCGTGGCCGCGGAGATGGTCGGCTTCAGCTTCTCGTTCCACACCAGCGACACGGTGCCCTGCTTCATGCCGAAGTGCTGGATCTCCGGCTCGAAGCGACCTTCCTTCACGATCTTCGCGGTCTCCACGTACGCGGCCGGCACGTCCACGACCGCCGACGCCACGACCGTGTCCGGACCGAACTCGCTCTGATCCGCATTCGCGCCGAAGCAGCGGATCTTCTTTTCGTTGCACGCCTGGAACACGCCGCGTCCCGCTTCATTGGCCTGATGGAAGACGTAGTCGACGCCGGCATTGATCAGCGAGAGCGTGGCCAGCTTCGCCGCACCGAGATCGTCGAAGTTGCCGGTGTAGACCTCCTTCACCTCGAACCGCGGATCGACCGACTGCGCGCCCGCCTTGAATGCCAGGAAGCTCGACGCGATGGACGGCACGTTGATGCCGCCCACCAGTCCCGCCTTGCCGGTCTTCGATTCGCGCGCGGCGATGATGCCGAGGAGGTACGTGGCCTCCTCGATCTGAAAGCGCATCGGTGCGACGTTCGCGGCGATCGTGCTGCCGGAGGTGGTGATGTAGATCGTGCCTGGGAACTGCGCGCCGGCGGTCTTTGCGGGCTCCTGATATTCGAAGCCGTGTCCGAACGCGAGATCGAATCCCTTCTGTCCAAACGCGCGGAAGCCTTCGGTCATCTCCGCGGGCGTCTTCGTTTCCTGGTGCGAGATCTCGGCGCCGAGCTCTTTCTGGATCCGCTGCACGCCTTCCCACGCAAGCGCGTTCCAGCCGCCATCGTTGATGGAGCCGGGCGTGAGCAGACCGACCCGGAACGGCCGCGCGGCAGCTCGCGGCGCGGTTGTTTCCGCGGGTGCGGAACTGGTGGTCTCGCGCTGCCCGCAGGCGAGCAGAGAGAGAAGAGCGAAGAGAAGCACAGCTCGTTTCATGGGCGCGGATTTTACGGGTGGACAGTGGGGCGGGGCCAGTGATACACCGCCAACTGCCAAACAGGGAGAAGGAGAAGACGATGGACGAGAACGAGAACAACAACGGCGCGGAGTTCGAGGACGACGACGAACAGATCGAGCAGATGATCATCGAGAACGGAATCCTGCTGCACAGTCTGGCGACGTTGCTCGTTCGCAAAGGCGTGCTGGCGCAGGATGAGATCGACGCCGAAATGGACCGTCTCTACGACGAGATGGAGAACTTCGAGCAGCAGTAGCGGCCGCCACACGTCTCGAAAAGGAATAGCTCTCGGCGCAGCATGTTCTGCCCGGCGGATTGAATTCTGCGACTGGAGACTTCATGAGATTGCGTACGTTCCTGACGACATTGATCGTCGCCGGCTGCGCGCTGAGCGGTGCGACCGCCTATGCGTTGTCCGCCGAATACCTCGATTGGGGCCGTGGCCCCGCGCAGTTCCTGATGACCAAAGACGAGGCCGCGAAATGGAAGACCATCACTTCCGATGACGAGGCCAAGGCGTTCGTGGCGCTGTTCTGGGCGCGCCGCGATCCGACACCCGAGACACCGCGCAATGAGTACCGCGAAGAGTACGAGCGCCGTGTGCTCGCGGCAGACAAGAATTTTGCCGCGGACAAGAAGCGCGGCGCGCTCACCGACCGCGGCCGGGTCCTGATCCTGTTCGGTCAGCCGAAGAAGATCGAGCGCACCGGCGGACAGCGTCAGTCCGCACTGCCCGGAGCATCTGGCATCGGCAGCGGTTCCACCGATGCGGCCGCGGGCGATTCGTTCCTGGGCGGCGGCAGCAGCGAAGACACCGCCGGCCAGATCTGGACGTTCGAGGGCAACGAAGCCCGTGAGCTGTTTGGACAGGCACGTGCGCCGCTCCGCTTCGTCGACCGCCAGGGCAAGAGCGACTTCACGCTCGAGCGCGGCGGTCCGGACGTCTCGCGCGCAACGCAGAAGGCGATCACGCGCTCGCTCAAGTCGCCCGATCTGACGGTTGCTCCCTCGTTTGCCGGACCCGCGGCGAGCGAAGCGATGGTTCCGGACGCTCCGGCACCCGTGCAGACCGAGCTCACCACCGAATCCCTGAAGGCAGCCGTGGCCGAGATGAAGGCCGCGACGACGAATCCCTACGAGAACAAGGCCTTCGTGACCTGGGCTGAATCGGTCACCGCCGAGGGCGAATACTTCGTCCCGGTGCAGGTCTACGTCCCGAAGTCGGCCAGCCTCAACGCGTCGCAGAGCCTCACGTTCTTCGGCGTCGTCGAAGACGAGACCGGCAAGGGTGTGGTTGCGTTCGAAGAGCCGGCCAAGCTGACCGCGTCGAAGGACGACCTGTTCGTCGACCGCTCCTTCACGGCGCTGCCGGCCGGCAAGTATCGCGGCTACTTCGGCCTCGCCGACAACGGCAAGCCGGTCTCGATCGTCACCGCCGACATGCAGCTCGCGGGCACGATCGACAAGGACGCCGCCGGTATTTCGCCGCTCATCCTCTCGAACAACGTCTTCCCGCTCCCGGCAGCACAGAAGCCGACGGACGCGTACGCGTTCGGTGGACTGAAGGTCGTGCCGAAGGGCGATCGCGTGTTCCGTCCGGCCGATGAGCTCTGGTACTTCGTCGAGTTGCGCAACCCCGGCCTGGACATGCCGGTACCCGCAGCGGACGGCACCACGCCGGCCGAGGGCGCGCCGAAAGTGCAGATCAAGATCGACGTCGAGGGCGTCGAGACGGCCAGCGGCAAGAAGATCCGCCGCCCGGCTCCGCCGCGCGAGATCGAAGCGATGGCCATCAAGGGTGTCCCGGGTCACTACGGTCTCGGCAACGCCATCCCGCTCGAGTCCTTCAAGTCCGGCGAGTACACCTTCACGGTGAAGGTCATCGACACGGTGAAGAAGGCGTCGTACACACTGAGCGAGAAGTTCACGGTCGTCGAGTAAACCCCGCCGAAAGTCAGGCCGTCCCGGGCTCATGCCCGGGATGGCCTACAATCTCCCCCGAGTCCATATGCCTTTCACCACCGTTCAGGAAGCAGCCGAGCTCTATCGCAGCGGGCAGTTCGTCATCATCGTCGATGATGAAGACCGCGAGAACGAAGGGGATCTCTGCATCGCGGCCGAGCGCGTCACCGCCGAGTCGATCAACTTCATGGCTCGCTTCGGGCGCGGCCTGATCTGTCTCGCGCTGACCGAGGAGCGTTGCGCGGAGCTCGATCTGCCGCTCATGGTCGAGAACAACACCACGAACTTCGGGACCGCGTTCACGGTCTCCATCGAAGCGCGTGGCCGGGTCACCACCGGGATCTCCGCAGCCGATCGCGCCGAGACCGTGCGTGTGGCCATCGATCCGAGAACGCGGCCGTACGATCTCGCGCGGCCTGGACACGTGTTTCCGCTGCGCGCACGCAAAGGCGGCGTGCTCAAGCGCGCCGGTCAGACCGAGGCCTCGGTCGATCTCGCATCGATCGCGGGTGTGATGCCCGCGGCGGTCATCTGCGAGATCATGAATGAAGACGGCACCATGGCGCGGCTTCCGGACCTCAAGGAGTTCGCGGTTCGCCATGGCCTGAAGATCATCTCCGTCGCGGACATCATCAAGTACCGCATGCAGACGGAGAAGCACGTGCACTGCCTCGCCGCGCCGGTGCTGCCGACCGATCACGGCGAGTTCCGCGTGCACGCGTACAAGAGCGACATCAACGGCGAAGAGCACGTGGCGCTGGTGAAGGGCGAGATCCGCGACGGCGACGAAGTGCTGGTGCGCGTCCATTCGTCCTGCCTGACCGGCGACGTCTTCCACTCCAGCCGGTGCGATTGCGGCGATCAGCTGGAGCGCGCCTTCGAGCGGATCGCGCATGAAGGCAAAGGCGTCATCCTCTATCTGCTGCAGGAAGGCCGCGGCATCGGCTTGATCAACAAACTGCGCGCGTACGAGCTGCAGGATCAGGGCGATGACACCATCGAGGCGAACGCGAAGCTCGGCTTCGCCCCCGACATCCGCGACTACGGCACCGGCTCGCAGATCCTCCGCGACCTCGGCGTCCGCAAGATCCGCCTGATGACCAACAACCCCGCCAAATTCGTGGCCATCGAAGGCTTCGGCCTGGAGATCGTGGAACGCGTCCCGCTCGAGATCGCGCCGTCGCAGACGACGCAGAAGTATCTCGAAACGAAGAAGAAGAAGCTGGGACACATTCTGGAGCTCGTGTAGCGGTCGACGCGTCTTCGCGCGGGCGTCTGGAGCCGTCATCGCCGGAGCGATGACGGGGCGTCCGGGAGTTGTCGCGCAGCCGCCACATCTCGCGAGACGATCCAACCACGATTGCTGCGTCTCGCAAGAGCTGGCGCTCAGGCGATACGTCCCGGACGCCCCCGCAATCGCTCTGGCGATTGCGGCTCCCAACGCCCACGCGCGCCGCGCGTGTATCATCCGCGCCGCAATGTCACACACCGGTCCCATTCTCGAAGGCAAAGGCAACACCGATTACGAGCGCTACGTCCGCGTGCCGGAGCTGCTCGAGCTGCAGAAACCGATCGACAAGCTGTCGAATCCGGAAGAGCGGCTGTTTCAGGTCATGCACCAGACCGCGGAGCTCTGGCTGCATCACATCGATTACGAAATCGACCGCGCGGCGGCATTTCTCGATGCCGATCAGCCGCAGCTCGCGGCCGATCTGCTGCATCGCTGCCGGCTCATCGTCGACCTGCTGCGCGAGCAGATCATCATTCTCGAGACCATGGCCCCGGCCGACTATCACGTCCTGCGCGTGACCTCTCTGGGGCGCGGCAGCGGACAGGAGTCGCCGGGATTCAAGGTCCTGCTCGAAGCGGGCAAGCGGCTCTGGCCGCGGTTCCAGGAGCTCTACGCGCGTCGCGGCGTGACCGTGATCGAAGTGGAGCGCGAGCCGCGCAAGTATTACGAGCTCTTCCGCCTGCTGCAGTCGTTCCTCGACTACGACGAGGCCTTCCTCAAGTGGCGCTACACGCACATGCGGCTGGCATTCCGCATCATCGGCGACCGGGTCATGTCACTGAAAGGCGTCCCGGCGGCGCAGTTGGAAGCAGGAACGCGCGAGCCGCTGTTTCCTGAGCTGTGGTCGGCGATCAGCGACCTCACGGCCGAGCACAAACCGACCTACTGACTCTCACAGGAGAATCTCCCTTGAAATCCAGAATCCTGGCTTGCGCGCTGTTATCGCTGTCCGCGGCAACGGCCGCATTCGGCGCCCTCTCGAAAGAGCACAACGAATTCTCGAAGGGTGCGACCGAACATCTGTTGACGAAGGAAGAGAAGAAGCAGTGGCGCGCCGTCGCCACCGACGAGCAGGCCCGGGCCTTCATCGATCTCTTCTGGGCGCGGCGCGATCCGACGCCGGGCACTCCGGCGAATGAGTTCCGCGAGGCCATCGAGAAGCGCATGGTGGTCGCGGACGATCTCTTCACCACCGCAAAGCGCCGCGGAGCCGCCACGGATCGCGGCAAGGTGTACGTGCTGATGGGACCGCAGACGGGCATCAAGCGCGGCGGCCCGCAGGGCGGACAGGGCGTTCACGCGCCGAACGCCGTCCGCGAGCAGGCCACGCTCAATTCGCAGTCGGTGCAGGGCATCGCTCCGAGCGAAATCTGGCAGTACGAGCAGAGCAAGAGCACGCTCCCTCTCGGCCAGCCGATGGTGCAGGTGGCGTTCATCGATCAATACGCGTCGAACGACTGGAAGCTCGAGCGGATGGTCGGCAACGACTACGCGAACATCTTCGACCGCATCGCCCGCGCGTACATCGCACAGCCGGAGCTGAAGGAAGTGCCGGCGATGGCCGCCGCGGCCACGACCGTCGCGGCTACGACCGTCGCAGCGACGACCGCTGCCGCGAGCGTCGCCCCCGCGGCGACGACCGGATTGAAATCCGAGGAATTGCGCAAGGCCATCGACGCCGCGCGCGCGGCGAAGGCGGCGCCGGACGCGCTGTTCCTCAGCTACGGCGAGTTCATCACACCGGCAGGGGAGTCCTACGTCCCGGTGCAGCTCTATGCCCGCAAGTCGGTGGGGCTGACCGCGGGCCCGGTGACGTTCTTCGGTGCGGTGGACAAGGACGACGGCAGCCGCGTCGTCGACTTCGAGGAACCGGCCACGCTCATCGCATCGCATGACGACGTCTTCTATGCGCGTTCGTTGAGCCTGCCGCCGGGCAGCTATGTCGGCACGTTCGGCCTTGCGCGCGATGGAAAAGTGATCTCGGCCGTCTCCTCTCCGATGACGGTGCAGGCGCTCGACCAGACCGCGCCGGCGGTTTCCGGCCTCATGCTCTCGAACAACGTGGGCGCCCTGGGCGATCCGACGCGCGCGACCGATCCATTCATCTTCGGCGGCATCCGTGTGGTTCCGAAAGGCGACCGCACGTTCCGTCCGGCAGACGACCTCTGGTATTTCCTCGCTCTGCGCAATCCCGGTCTCGATGCGGAGACCAATCAGCCCAGGATGTCGCTGAAGCTGTCGGTGACGGGAAAGACTGACGACGGCATCGAGGTGGATCGGGGTGCTCCGGCGTCGATCACCACGGTTCAGCCGGTCAGAGGCGCAGCCGGACACTACGTCATCGGTGAGCCGCTGCCGCTGTCGACGTTCAAACCGGGCAACTACGCCATCTCGATTCGCGTGAAGGACATGGCTCTCGACAAGGCTTACGATTTGAAGGAGACCTTCCGAATCGTGGAGTGAACGGTTTCGTTTTCTGGAGCGCCGGTGTCCAACGGCCGGGGGAGCGTTCCAGAATTGTTTTTTTCAGCGACATTTTTCAGCTAAAACTTTCGGTTTCAGGGACTACCAATGTTGTTGACGGTGAAAAGGGTGATCTGTATATTCGCGCCCACATTGCCTGACGCGGGCCGGGAGCAGCCGACACGCCCCCGCTGCACAGATCTGCGATCACTCATCAGGGAGTTCGGAATCAAATGACGAAGAAGTTGTGCCTCATTGCGGCACTTTCTCTTTCCCTATTGTCGTCCGTCAGCTGCACGAAAGTGCAAGCGCGCATGGCGATCAAAGATGCCAACGACGCGTACGCGAGGGAAGACTACAGCGCCGCGTTGCAGGGCTACCGCAGGGCCCGCGAGATCGACGGCGACAGCTTCCCCGAGCTCGATCGCATGGTCGGCTACTCGCTGATCGGCCTCTACTCGCCCGAGGACAAGTCGCCGGAGAACGTGAAGAACGCCGATGCCGCCGTGCTCGAACTTCGCAAGTATCTGAAGAACAAGCCGGACGACGCCATCGCGCGGGAAGCGCTGATCAACCTCTACCTGAATGCGGATCGCATCACCGATGCGATCAACTATTTCAAGGAGTGGTTGAGAACGCATCCGGCCGATCTCGCGGCGGTGCGCTCGGTGGCCCAGCTCTACTCGAAACAGGGCGACTTCAACGAGTCGCTGAACTGGTACGAGAAGATCACCCTCCTCGACGCGAAGAACCCCGAGGCGTTCTACACCTACGGAGTGGTCTGCTACGAGAAGGTGGCCAAGAACCCGCCCGCCGACATGGCCGAGCGGATGGCCATCATCGAAAAGGGCAAGCGCGCGCTGCAGCGGGCGAACGAGCTCCGGGCGGATTACTTCGAGGCGCTGGTCTACCTCAGCCTCCTCCATCGTCAGCAGGCGCCGCTCGAAACGGATCCGGTGAAGCAGCAGGCACTCGTGGCCGAAGCAGACCGGATCCGCAACATGGCCGTCGCCGTCAACAACAAGAGAAAGGCTGCTGCTGCCGCGGCAGCCGCCGGCAAAAAGAGCTAGCGACATGTTCGAATCCACAGTCGTCGAATCCAAGAAGCAAAAGGTCGGGATCCAGAAGTACCTGACGCTGCCGGTCTCGCTCGGCCTTCACGTGATCGTGATCGTCGGCATGATCTTCGGCGCGGTCTGGAACGTGGAGTTCCCCGCCAACTCGCCCGCGCAGGTCGCGCAGTACTCCGTTGCTGCCGCGCCTCCGCCTCCGCCTCCACCTCCGCCGCCGCCGCCCAAAGCGGCCTCGGTGAAGCCGGTTGAAGTGAGGCCGGTCGAGATTCCGAAAGACATTCAGGAGCTCGCACCGACCACGGTCCCCGATCAGGTCAAGGCGGTTGAGTGCGTGGCCACCGATGCCGGCGTCGAAGGCGGCGTCGAAGGTGGTGTCGAGGGCGGCGTCCTCGGCGGCGTGGTCGGCGGTGTGGTCGGCGGCGTCGTGACCGACACCATGCCTCCTCCTCCGAAGGAAGCCGCTCCGCTGCGCGTCGGTGGCGACGTCAAGGCGCCGGTGGTCATCAGCCGCGTCGAGCCGACCTATCCCGAAGTGGCCCGCAAGGCGCGCATCTCGGGCATCGTGATCGTCGAGTGCATCATCGATAAGAACGGCATCGTGCGCGACGTGAAGGTGCTCAAGCCGCTGCCGTTCGGCCTCGATCAGGCCGCGGCCGCCGCCGTCCAGAAGTGGAGATTCAAACCGGGTACGCTCAACGGGCAGCCCGTCGACGTCATTTTCAACCTCACCGTCAACTTCAAACTGAACTGAGAAAGCCGGGCCGTGGCGATGCCGCGGCCCTTCGATTAGGAGGGATTACTCAATGGATATGTCATGGAGCCATCTGTGGAACGAGATGGGATTCGTCGGGAAGTCCGTCGTCATCATGATGCTGGTGATGTCGGTCTACTCGCTCTGGGTGATGGTCGAGCGCTTCATCGTGTTCCAGCGGGCGAAGAATCAGTCGCTCAAGCTGCTCGGTGCGCTCTCGAACCTGCTCACCAAGGCTGACTACGCGCAGGCCATCGAAGTCACGAAGAAGTACAAGGACAGCCACCTGGCGAAGGTCATCGCCGCGGGTCTGCTCGAGTTCGAGGCTTCGCGCCGCGACAAGCGCACCACCGATCCTGAGCTGGCTGTCGAAGCCGCGCGCCAGGGCATGGACCGCACGGCCATGATCACCGTCGCGGAACTGAAAGAGAACCTCGGCGTTCTCGCGACCATCGGAGCCACGGCGCCGTTCGTCGGTCTGTTCGGCACCGTCATGGGCATCATCCGCGCGTTCGAAGGCATGGCCAAGTCGGGCGGCGGTATCGCCTCGGTCTCGGCCGGTATCGCCGAAGCGCTCCTCACCACCGCCGGTGGCCTGCTCGTGGCCATCCCCGCGGTGTGGGCGTACAACTACTTCCAGAACCGCGTCGATCGCTTCACCGTCGAGATGTCCAACTCGGGCTCGGAGATGGCGATCTACTTCATGAAGGAAGCGGGTGTGGGCAATGAAAAAGCTGTCGGGTAGCTCGCTGAGCAAACTCAGTCATGCGGCGCTGAACGCGAACATCAACGTCACGCCGCTGGTCGACGTCTGCCTCGTGCTCCTGATCATCTTCATGGTCGTCACGCCCATGCTGCAGAAAGGCGTGCCGGTGAACCTGCCGGTGACCGAGAATCCGGACAAGACGCCCGACACCGAGAAGCAGCTCCAGATCTCGGTGAAGGCCGACGGCTCGGTCTATCTCGGCCCGAACGTGGTCCGCAAGGACCAGGTGGAGACCGCGCTCAAAGAGATCCACGAGCGCACTCCCGATCGCGAGGTTGCCGTCAAAGGTGACAAGCTCGTGAAGTACGGCGACGTGCTCGACGTTCTGCGCGCCTGCCGCGAGGTCGGCTTCAACGACGTCGGCCTGATCGCGCAACCGAAGAAGTCGGGAGAGGCATAGTCACATGCAAGTAGGTGGCAGCGGTTCCATGAACTCGGACATCAACGTCACACCGTTGGTGGACGTTGTGCTCGTGCTCCTGATCATCTTCATGGTCATTACCCCGGTCGTCCAGATGGGTTACCTGGTCAAGGTACCGCCGAAAGCGCCCGCGAACCTCCCTCCCTCCGCGGTCCAGGATCAGATCATCCTGCGGCTGGTCGGCGAAGGCCGGGTCATGATCAACAAGGAAGAGATGACCATGGAGCAGTTCCCCGCCCGTGTCCGCGACATTCTCAAGGGCAATACGTCCAAGATGGTCTTCTTCTCCGGCTCCCGCGACGTCGATTACGACACGACCATGCGCTTTCTCGATGTGGCCCGCGCCAGCGGCGCCAAGAACATCGGCATCATCGTCGAGGATCCGACTTCGACGCCGGCCGCGGCAGCACTCGGGCAGTAGCTCGTAACCAGACTCACATTCCTAAGCGGCGGCTTCGGCCGCCGCTTTCTTTTTGGGCATCAGCGCGCGGAAGCGCTCCTCGATCCCCAGGACGTGATCGAGCGACACGCGTCCCGGCCCGGTCAGCACGAGCGCGACGCAGATCGCCAGCAGCGCCAGCGGCATCTCGATTCCCCTCAGCACCACGAAAGCCTTGATTGCATCAGGCGGAACCTCGTACAAGGCATCAGGAAGCTGCACGATGAACGCTGCCACGAACATCGTGCCGGTCAGGAGGAGCGCATCGAGACGGGTGAAGAGTCCGGCGATCAGAAGGGCCGCTCCGATGACCTCGGAGTACGCCGCGAGGTAGCCGAGGAAGGTGGGGATGCCGTACGTGGCAGCCATGTCGGCGGCGAAGACGGCCGCGCCTCCCTCTCCCATGATCTTCGGCCACCCGTGCGGGATGAAGATCGCTCCGGCGGCGAGACGCAGGATCAACGCGGCGATGTCGCTCGTGACCTTCGGCATGCTCCCTCCTCGCGCTTCCAGCTCCTGGACCGGCTGGTCGCGCCGCTCTTGTCGTTCGTGTTCGTCTATGGTGCCACACTCATCCTTTTGATTTGGGTCCGTTTCCCGTTCGTGCAGTGGATGGGATTGGCGGCGGTCAGCGTTGCCACGATGGCGACCATCGCGATCTGGGAGCGCGGACAGTGGTCCATCGGCCTGTCCGTTCCTCCGCGGCTGGCCGTGCCGGAACTGATGCGCGGGATGGGTTGGGGCTTTCTCCTGATCGTGTCGTGCCTCGCGCTGATCATGGCGTTCACCGACATACGGCCGGCGCCTGGCGACGGCTTTCCGTGGCGCGCGATCGCGCTGATCTTCATCCCCGCCGTGCTGCACGAGGAGCTGTTGTTCCGCGGATATCCGTTCCAGAAACTGCTGCGATGGAACCGGCTCTTTGCTCTCTTCTTCGTGGCCTTTCTCTTCGCCGCGCTGCACGTCAACAACGAGTCCGTGACGATGCTCGGCCTGTTCAACGTCTTCCTCGGCGGGATCGTGCTCGCACTCGCGTACGAACGCTACGGCCGCCTCTGGTTTCCGATCGGCTTTCATCTCGCCTGGAACCTCACCACCGGCCCGGTCTTCGGACACGAGGTCAGCGGCTACGAGGCGCTGCACAGCCTCCTCCTCGAGACCGGCAGCGGTCCGGATCTGCTGACGGGAGGGGAGTTCGGCGTTGAAGGGAGTGTGCTGATGACTTTCGTCGAGCTGGCCGCCATCGCGCTGCTGTGGCGTCGAATATCATCCGCGCGCCAGGCGTTCTCGGCACCCTGAAGGAGTGAACCAGTGAAAGAAATCGTGATCGTCGACGGCGCCCGCACGCCGATGGCGGAGTACAACGGACATTTCGCGGACACCAGCGCCATCGACCTCGGCGTCATCGCGGCGAAGGAAGCGCTCTCGCGCAGCGGATTCGCGGCCGAGGAGATCGATCATGTGATCGTCGGCAACGCGCTGCAGACTTCGGGAGACGCGATCTACGGCGCGCGCCACGTCGGCCTCAAGGCAGGCGTCCCGAACGCGATTCCTGCGCTGACCGTGAACCGCCTGTGCGGATCCGGCATCCAATCCGTCATCAACGGCGCCGAACAGATCGAACTGAATGAAGCGACCACGGTGCTCGCGGGCGGCATGGAGAACATGTCCCAGGCGCCGCACGTGATCCGCGGTGCGCGCAAAGGGTTCAAGCTCGGGCAGGGCTCGATCGAAGACTCGTTGATGGTTGCGCTCTTCGACACGTACGCAAACCTCTACATGGCCCAGACCGCGGAGAAACTCGCGCGCAAGTACGACATCTCGCGCGAGGCGCAGGACGAGTTTGCGCTGCGCAGCCAGCAGTGCGCGGCCGATGCGGTGAAGCACGGCCGGCTGCAGGAAGAGATCGTGGCGGTGCCGGTCGGCCGCAAGGGCGAGCTGTTCGCGGAAGACGATCACATGCGCCCCGATACGACGCTCGAAGGACTGGCGAAGCTGAAGCCGTCGTTCGGCAAGGACGGTTTCGTCACCGCCGGAAACGCATCCGGCATCGTCGACGGCGCCGCGATGCTGGTCGTCACGACCGCGGAGAAGGCGAAGGAAAAAGGGAAGACGCCGCTCGGCCGCATCGTGTCGTGGGGCGTGGCCGGCTGCGATCCCGAGATCATGGGCATCGGTCCCGTTCCGGCCACGAGGATCGCGTTGAAGAAGGCGGGCTTGTCGCTCGGCGACATCGACCTGATCGAAGTCAACGAAGCGTTCGCGGGCCAGATCCTCGCGGTTGCGAAGGAGCTGGGCATTGATCCCGAGAAGCTGAACGTGAACGGCGGCGCCATCGCCCTCGGCCACCCGCTCGGCGCATCCGGCACGCGCATTCTGCTGTCGGTGCTGTACGAACTGCGGCGCCGCAAGCTGCGCTACGGTCTCGCCTCCGCGTGCATCGGCGGCGGCCAGGGAATCGCCATGATCGTGGAGAGCCTCGCTCGATGAAGCAGGGCCTCATGAAGCAGGTCCTCCTGCTCGCGTTCGTGTTGCTCGCGCCGGCCGTTTTCGGCGACGAGCCGGCGGTGACGCTCGACGTGAAAGACCAGGACGTGCGCAGCATTCTGAAGTCGATGAAGGAGCAGTGCGGGATCAAGAACCTGCTCATCGACAAGGAGGTCGCC
>CAMPKJ010000003.1 GCA_946887105.1 uncultured Acidobacteriota bacterium
GTCGACGACCGGGTCGCCGAGATCGCTGGTGTCGAAACCGACGCTGCCGACGCCGACGTAGCCGATGCCGTAGAGCGTGTTCCAGTACAGCGGTCCGAGCTTGTAGCTCTTGTTGCGGAAGATCGGCACGAACAGCTCGTTGGTCATGTGGATCTCGTGCGTGCCGATCTCCGCCTCGCCCGACGAGATCGACTTCAGCGCCTCGCGGCCGCCGAGGCGGAACAGCTCGTACTGCGGGACATCGAAGAGCTCCCATTCCGGCGTCGGATCGAGGACGCCGTCGCCATCGCGATCGCGCGGTTCGGGAGTGGGATCGACTTCGTCGCGCGCGAGGAACGTGCCGACGTGCAGGCGCGTGAAAACGAACGACGTCGGCGTGAGATCGAAGCGGCGCAGTCCTTCCGCCTCGAACTTCGTGTACGTGTAATCGCCCGTGGCCACGGTGAAGGACTGCGTGACGGCGGCCGCGAGGCCGGTGCGCTGCGGACCGATGTCGCGGAACGCGGTCAGCACGGGAGTGATGCGGCCGCGCTGCTCGCCGGCGATCGCGTTCATCCGTTCGTCGAACTGCGTCCCGTACTGATAGGCGATCTTCGTGTAGATGTTGTTCTTGCGATTGTCGGGACGATCGGTATCGCCGAACGTCAGCCGGTCATCCTGCAGAAGAAAAAAGTACCGGTTGCTGTAGTCCTTCGGCACGCCTACCAGCAGCAGTCCGCCGCGCACGCGCTCGAACTCCTTCTCGCTGTCGGAGGCGATGTCGGGGAACTCGATGGAATCGAATACGCCGAGGCGATACGTGTAATTGCGCGCGTAGTACTTGTAGCGGAGGAACGTGGAGATGTCGCCGTTGACGAACTCGTAGTCGATCTGGCTTTCGAACAGCACGTTACGGATGAGCTTGCGTAGACGGATGCTCGCCTCGCCTTCGGGCAGGTAGATGTTGACCGAAGGAAGCGAGTCGCGACGCTCGTACGCAGCGCTGGCGGCGTCGGAAAGCACGCCGGGAGCGGTGGTCGCGGGGGTTGTTTGCGGTTCGGGTGGAGGTGGCGGCGGGACCGGTTCAGCCTGCTGTGCCGCAACGGTCAGGGTCGTAAGAATTACCGCAAACGCAAGCATCAGTGGTCGTCGGAACATGATCGGAACCGGTCCTTCTCCGGGTGGCACAGTTATAACGCGACACTCAAGCTATGGTAAAGTCAAGCACTTGAGGCCTTTACGGAAAAGCGCCTCGGGGACTCTGGCACACGTTTTGTAGCTGCGCGGCCACTGTAAGACAGGACCATGACCGTGCTTAGCAGTTTTAGGAGGTGTATTTTGTTGCGTAACCAGCATCGGCTGCTGATTCCCCTGCTGTGCTTCACCCTCTTCGCCACCGTCATCTCGGCGCAGGAGATCACCCGCGAAGACCAGATCCGATTCTTCGCCCCCACGCATTCGGGCCAGACCGGACTGTTCGATACTGTGACCGCGGACACCCTTCGTCAAGGGGACTGGTCCTTCGGGGTGTACTTCAATGATTGGGATCTGACCGCGGGCGAGGCCCGCGATCTCGCGCCACCCTCCGCGCGTGAGTATCAGGATCTCAGCTACGACCTCTATCGCCTCAGCGCTTCGATCGGCGTCGGTCTGACCGACCGGTGGGAGATCAGCGCGATGATTCCGTGGGATCGCATCGTCAGCAATGGCGGCGACCGCGTCGGATTCATCAACGGAGCGTTCCACGCGGGCGAGTTCACCGAGACCGGTCTCGGCGCCGTCCGCCTGGCCACGAAGTTCGGCCTCGGCGCAGTGGACAATCCGACGCGTTTCGCCCTGTCGGCGTTCGTCGACCTGCCCACCGGCGATGACGACACCGGCATCGCCACCGGCGGCACCGACTTCGGCGTCGGCGCGCACCTCACGCGCGGCATCGGCAGCATCTCGGGAACGTACGTCGCGCGCGGTGACCGCGAGGACGACGATCCGATCGATGCCTTCGGCGATGTTTCAATCGCAAACGAATTCCACCTCGACGCCGGTCTGAACGTTCCGGTGTCGCTCTTCGGCACGACGAACTGGATCAGCGAAGTGAACACCGTCTGGTACACGGGCGGCGATCGCACTCCGGACAACCCGATCTTCCTCGTCACCGGCCTCCGTCACTGGTTCGGGACCAGCGGCTGGTCGCTCAGCGCCGGCGCGCGCTGGAACATCGCCAAGTTCCTCGACAACAACGACGAGTGCCGCTTCACGGAGCTCGACGACTGCGCCCTCTCGGGCCTGGTCGGACTGACCTTCGCACCGGTGGCGTTCGCCGCAGTGGTCCCGCCTCCTGCCGCACCGGCACCGCTTCCGGAACCGCCGCCGGCACCGGCACCTGCTCCTGTCCCGCCGCCGGCAGAGCCGGTCGCGCCGCCGCGCCAGCCCACCGAGCTCCGTACGGACGAGATCCACTTCGAGCCGGGCTCCGCGCGTCTCACGAACATCGCCAAGGCCATCCTCGACGAGGTTGCGCTCCGCATGAAGCAGGAGCCCTCCGCGACGGCGCTGGTCATCGGCTACACCGACGATCGTGAGAACACCGGTCCGAACGCCGATCTCGATCGCCGCCGTGCCGAAGCCGTGCGCGACTACCTGGTGACGCGCCATGGCATCGACCCGTCGCGCATCACCGTCGAAGGCCGCGGCACCTCCGATCCGGTCGGCGACAACGCCACCGCGGAAGGCCGTCTGCGCAACCGCCGCGTGGTGATCCGTCTCATCCTCCCGTAAGTCTTGACCAGCCACTGAACGACGCCTCCGCGGATCGAACCGCGGGGGCGTTTTTTTTGCTGTACACGGAGAGCCATGCGCCGTCTTGTTTTTCCTCTCTCTCTTCTTCTGATTTCCGCCTGTGCCGCGACCACGCCGCCGTCCCCGCAGACGCCGGCACCGGCGCAATCCACTCCGGTCGAGCAGGCAGCGCCGGTGCGCTCCACGAACGCGCTGACGCCGGTCGCCTCGATGCCGCGCACGATTGCCGAGCCCCGCATCCGGGTGGGCCTGCTCAGCGATCAGTCGACGGTGTCGTTTCCGCGCACGGCGGACGGCTACTACCTCGTCACCGACAAGGGTCCGTCGCTGCTCAAGCGCGGCTTCACGGCCACCGCACCGCTCGCGAACGCGCCGGTGCGATACGCGGTGCAGGTCAGTGCGATCTCCGATCAGTCCAGCGCGCAGGCGCTGGTGGAGAAGATCCGCAGCGAGACCGGCCTGCGCGTCGACACGGTCTTCGACGTCGCGAACGGGCAGTACAAAGTGATCGCGGGCGACTTCGAGTCCTCGGAGGCCGCGACGCCGGAGCGGACCAGGCTCATCGAGCGCGGCTACGGCAAGGACCTGATGATCGTGCGGCGTCCTTCCGATCAGCAGTTCGAGAAGCGGATCACCATCGTCGACGACGAAGGCGATCGCGCCACGTTCGACGGTCCTTCTCTCACCGTCATGCCCGCGACGTCGGAAACGATCCTGGTCGACAAGCAACCGTATCGCTCCGCGGCCCGGCTGTTCATCAACGCGCGCGGCCTGATCAACGTGATCAATGAGATCAATTTCGAGGAGTACCTGTACGGCGTCGTGCCGTCCGAGATGGGACCGGCGATCTACGACGAAGTGGAGGCGCTGAAGGCGCAGGCGGTGGCCGCGCGCACGTACGCGTTCCGCAATCTGAAACAGTTCGAGAGCGAGGGCTACGACATCTGTCCCGGCCCCGCGTGCCAGGCGTACAAGGGTTTCTCCGTCGAGCACGAGCTCTCGACGCGCGCGGTGCGCGAGACCGCGGGGCTGATCGTCACGTCCGGCGGACAGGCGGTGGACACGCTGTACAGCGCCACGTGCGGCGGCGAGACCAGCGACGTCGCGACGATGTTTCCCGGACGCAACGACGCGCATCTGAAGCGCGTGAGCTGCGTCGAACTGGAGATGCAGTCGATTGCCGGCCGCGCGAATAGCGGTCTGCTCGGCGAGGAAGACGTCGACGCGCGACTGTTCGCGACGCTCGCCAACATCCCCGAGAGCTCGTCGAGCTGGAGCGCGCGCGAAGTCGCCGGCGCCACCGTTGCGGCGATGAAGCTCGCCGGCTGGACGGAGATGAACCAGCCGCTGCCTGGATCATCGCGGCGCGGCGATGTGCTCGAGTACCTCGCCGCGATGATGGGACTCGATCGCGCGGGACAGACGCTGACCATGCCGGAGGACCGGCGCTACTTTTTCCCGCAGACCGCGAATGCCGAGGGGGTGCCGTATCTCGTGGCGTCGTTCCTCACGAAATACGGCATCGAGCCGACGCAGTACGTCGACCGCGTCTCGCTCGCCGCGCCGATGCCGCGGCACGAGCTGTACGCGCTGCTGTTGTCGTGGGTGCGGGAGCACAACGTGCTCACGAATGCCGAGGGAAAGATCCTCACCATCGACGGCCGCCGGGTGACCTTGAAGGCCAAAGGCGAAACGTCCGCGTATACGCTGCCCGCGAACATCCCCATCTTCCGCAAGCTCGGCGATCGCTTTCAGGAGTACACCAACGTGCCGGTGCTGATCGGCGATCGCATGACCATCGTGCTGTCGCCCGGGAAGACGGCGGTCGCGGCGATCGTGCAGGCCAACTACGACGGCGCATCGTTCGACCGCACCTCCAGCTTCGCCAACTGGACGCGCAGCTACCGCGCCGACGAGCTCGTGCCGGCGATCAACCGCCGCCAGCCGATCACGCAGCTGCTCGACATCCGCCCGGTGACCATCGACGCCGCCAAACGCATCGCGGAGATGGAGTTCACCGCCGAGGGCGGCCGCAAGTTCACGCTGCGCGGCCTGCCCATCCGCTGGTCGCTCAACGTTCCCGACAATCTCTTCGTTTATGACAAGACCCGCGATCCCGACGGCGTCGACCGCTACACGTTCTACGGGAAAGGGTGGGGACACGGAACCGGCATGTGCCAGGTCGGCGCATACGGGATGGCCTTTCGCGGATGGACGTTCGATCGCATCCTGCGGCATTACTACACGGCGGTGGAGGTGACGAGGATGCGGTAGCGCGCAGCGCGCGCTACGGCTCCCGTCCCAACACCAGCGTCGCCAGCGCCACCGCCACGCGTCGATCCAGCGCATCATTCGTCAGCTCGAGCACGTCCACGTCGCCGTGGGCGTCGGGGCGGCGGATGATGCGGCCGATGTCGATGCCGCCGGATTCGATCAGGAAGTTCGTTTCGTAGCGGCGGTTGAATTTTCCGAGCACCTTGCGGCGCATCGCGCGCGACCACGACTCTTCCTTCGCCTCCGCGAGCAGGCGGCCTTCCTGATAGATCATCCAGCGATGGCGGCCGAGGCGGGCGAACGCGCCTTTGCGGACCTCGGCGAGCGGCGTGCCGTTCGGTGCCGCGATGACGTAGCTCGTGCCGGGATGCGTGGCGCGCTGCGAGATCGTCAGCGCGGGATGGTGCTCGTCGTAGAGCGTCACGTTGACGTGCGGCACGAGCATGGCGATGAAGAACGCGAAGAGGAGTGTCAGCCCGAGCGCGGCAATCGCGCGCACCGGCGATCCTTCCGCGAACAGGAACAGCACCGCCGCGAGGCCGGCCAGCGACACGATGGCCGAGACCAGCGCCGCCACGATTCCGACCACGCTCGCGAAGCTGCGGTACGAGAGCAGGATCTGTCCCTGATCGCTGCGGATGTTCGCCACCTCGCCCGCGCGCAGGCCGGTGGTGAAGCGATAGCGGGTGTGGGAAAACGGGCCGGGCGCGGGAGGCCCGGTTGGAGGAACGTACGCGGGATTGGTATCGAGCTTCGGCGGTTTTGGCGCGGGTGGTTTCGGGGCCGGCGGCGGCGGAGGAGGCAGTGGTTCGGTCGGCGGCTCGTGCTCGCCGTCCGCGGGCTCAGGAACCGGCGTCGCTACTCCGCTTTTTTTTTTAGCTCGGAGGGATCGAGCTTCTCGTGCGGAACCGTGGAGAGGTTCACTCGTTCCAGCGTCGACGTCGGCAGCATGGCGCTGAGGTCTTCGGTGGGTGGCGAAGGCGAGGGCTGGTCGAACGGCTCCGCCGCGGCGGCCATCGGCGCGGCTTCCGACTCGGTGGGCAGTTCCTCGGAGAACCTGCCGTACGTGTTGCCCATGCGCAAGCGCGCGCCGTGCGTCAGCGGCGCAACGCGCACGCGCTTCCCGTTCACATACGTGCCGTTCGCGCTGGCGAGATCGTGCAGGACGAAGAACCCACGCTCGAAGACGATCTCGCCGTGATGCCGCGAGACTTTCGGATCGCGCAGGATGATGTCGTTGCCGGGGTCCCGACCGAGAGTGAACGGACGATGAGTCTGCAACCGGTAGCTTTTCTCCGCGCCGTCGAGGCCGACGAAGAAGATCTTGGCCATTCGCGGGCGATTCTAGCCTACTTGCCGGTCCCGTCCGAGGTCCCCGGCGAATCACCCCGTTGACTGTTCGATGGAACCGGTACTACGCTATATGTCGAAGGTTGATGCAACGAAGGTTGATGCAACGAAGGTCGATGTAACGAAGGCTGAGGTAAGGCAAGATGACGTCTTCTCGATTTCCCATTCCGCAAGGCACGCTCGACATGCTGATTCTGCGCATCCTGACGATCGAGCCCGCTCATGGCTATGCCATCGCGCGACGGATCCAGCAGATCTCCCGTGAGGTTCTGCGCGTCAACCAGGGCTCGTTGTATCCGGCGCTGCACCGCCTCGAAGAGAAAGGCTGGTTGAAATCGGAGTGGCGCCAATCGGAAACAGGCCGCGAGGCCAAGTTCTATTCGATCACCCGCGCGGGCCGCACGCAGCTGGCCGTCGAGAAGACAACCTGGGACCAGCTGGCGGCGTCGGTCCGGTTGATCTTCAACGAGGGAGACTAAGCCATGAAGATTCTCAATCTGTTCCGTCGGAGACGCCAGCGGCTGGAACGGGATCTCCACCGCGAATTGCAGTACCACCTCGACCGCCGCGTCGCCGACATGATGAAGGATGGCCTGAGCGAAGCCGAAGCCAGAAGGCAAGCGAACATTGAGTTCGGCGGTGTTCCCCAGATCCAGGAAGAAGTGCGGGACACGTGGATGTGGCGTTGGCTCGATGCACTCATGCGCGACGTGCGCTATGCGACACGCACTCTGATCAAGAGCCGCAGGTTCACAATTGGCACTGGCGCTGTACTCACTCTGGCCATTGGAGCCAACATCGCCATGTTCTCGGTGGTCAATACGGTGTTGCTTCAGCCGCTGCCGTATCGTGATGCCGAGCGCATCGTCTCGGTCGAGACATTCTGGACGGACACCGGACGCAGTAGCCAGGACGTCTCGGGCCCCGACTTTCTCGACTGGCAGGCGCGGAACGACGTGTTCGAACGGCTGGCAGTGTTGTACTCCGGTGGAGACGGCACGGCAGTCATCGTCGGCGACCGCGCCGTGTTTGCCAACGACCTGTACGTCTCGGCCGATTTCTTTGCGGTCTTCGGCCAGACCGTGTCTGCGGGTCGCCTGCTGACGGCAGACGATGTACCGTCGGGCGACGCGGAGCCGGCCGTTGCCGTCGTGGCGCATCACTGGGCAGCGACTCACTTCGGCAGCGATGAGGCCGCGATCGGAAAGACGATCACGGTCTACGGCACTCCGATGGAGATCGTCGGAGTCGCGGCGCCGGGGTTTCGCTATCCCGGCGCCACAGATATCTGGGCGTCAATGCGCCCGACGGACGATCCCACGAATCGCAGCGACCATCCTTACCAGGCCGTCGGGAAGCTCAAGGGAGACGTGCACATCACGCGCGCGCAGGCGCAGATGCGGGCCATTGGCGACGGGCTCGCGCGGCAATATCCCGAGAGCCGCTTCAAGACCGCGACGGTGGTGCCGCTGCAGGATCGGCTGACGGGCTCCCTCCAGGCGACGTTGTGGGTGCTGATGAGCGCCGTGGGTCTCGTGTGGCTCATCGCGTGCGCAAACATCGCGAATCTCCTGCTTGCGCGGGCTGCGAGCAGGACGCGGGAGATCGCGCTTCGCGCGGCACTTGGCGCCAGCCGAGCGCAGGTGGTTCGGCAACTGCTCACCGAGAGTTGTGTGCTCGCGGGCGTGGCCGGCGTGGCAGGTCTCCTGCTCGCGTCCATGCTCGTGCAGGGACTGGTGGCACTGTCACCCGCGAACGTGGCACGCCTGGACGATGTGCGTCTGGACACGACAGTTCTCTTATTCGCGCTCGGGCTTTCGCTCGTGTCGACGGTGCTCTTCGGGCTCATGCCGGCCCTGCATGCCTCGCGGCTCGACCTGTCGGATGCGTTGAAGCAGGGCGGCTCGAAGGCGACGACGTCGAGCGCGAGCTCGCGGCTCCGCGCGGCGCTGGTCGTCGCCGAAGTTGCTCTGTCGGTCGTTCTGCTGGTGACCGCGGGACTGCTGGTGCGATCGTTCCAGGCGCTCCAGCATGTCGACCTCGGGTTCACGATCGACCGCGTGCTCGTGGCCTACACGGAGTACCCAGTCAAGGACGACCTGGCGGACCTGCGCGCCCGGAGCAGGGCGTATGACGAGTTGCTCGAGCGTCTGCGCGCTGTGCCGGGAGTCAGAGCCGCAGCGGGCGTGGCTTACCTTGGGATGGGACGCGAGCCCAGGTCGCCTCGCGACTATTTCGTTCAAGGCCGGCCGGATCGACAACCGGGGAAGCGTCCGCAAGCCGAGCTCCACGCGATCACGGCGGACTACTTCAAGACATTACAGATTCCCGTTCGTGCCGGACGCGAGTTCGCCCGGACTGACTTGCCGGAGCGGCCGCCGGTCGCCATCATCAACGAGACCATGGCGCGCATCGCGTTCCCGGCCGAGTCGCCGATCGGACGGCGTATCCGGACCAGCAACAGCCGGCCCTGGGCGGAGATTGTCGGCGTCGTTGGCGACACCAGATGGCAGGATCCGAGTCACGCGACCCGGCCGGTGATCTTTGTGCCATCGACGCAGGACTGGGGCAATTCGCTGTCCATCCTGGCTCGAACCTCGGTGGACGAGACGTCGCTCGCCAGCACACTTCGCGCGCTTCTGTACGATGTCAATCCGACCGTGCCCGTCAAATTCGAGACCATGGAGGAGCTGTTCGACGGGACTCTGGCGTATCCGCGGTTTCGTACGCGCGTGATCGGCGCATTTGCCGCTGTGGCTGCGCTCCTCGCCGCCGTGGGAATCTTCAGCGTGCTGACGTACCTGGTGGGACAACGAAGCCGGGAGATCGCCATCCGTCGGGCCGTGGGCGCGCAGGCCGGCGACGTGATCCGGCTCGTATTTGGCCAGACCTTGCAATTGGTGGGCGTCGGTCTCGTCTTTGGACTTGCCGGTGCGCTTGCCATTGCGCAGTTGCTGGAGCGGTTTCTTTATGAGACCAGTCCGTGGGATCCCGGCACCTACATCGGCGTCCTGACGGTGCTCGGCGTCGCGGCCGTGTTGGCCACGTTGTTTCCGGCGATCAAAGCCGCCACGATCGCTCCCTTTAGTGCTCTTCAGCAAGAGTAGTCACTGCAGCAGCTTTGTGTTCGGACCGGTCCCGTCCGATTTCGGACACCAGCTCGTCGACCGTCAGCGGCTTGGTCAGCCAGGAGCGGACGCGCGCGGGGAGCACGCTCGGCGCCGGCTGTCCGCTGATCACGATGATCTCGATGCCTGAGTCCGGCTGCTCCTGATCGAGCCGCTCCACCACCTCCCGGCCATCCATCAGCGGCATCATCCAGTCGAGCAGGATGAGGTCCGGACGCTCCGACGCCAGCCGGTCCACCGCTTCGGCGCCGTTCGCGGCCAGCTTCACCTCGAAGCCGCGCTGGTTGAGTCCGATGGCGTACAGCCGGCGCACGTCCGGGTTGTCCTCGACGAGCAACACCTTCGGTTTACCGGCTGGGCCCATGGGACGCGCAAAGCTGCAGGTTACAGGCCAGTGAGGCGAAGAGTGAAGGGTGAAGAGTGAAGGGTGAAGAGTGAAGGGTGAAATCGCCCGCTTCACCTTTCACCCTTCACTCTTCACCCTTCACTCTTCATGGTATTCTCCCGCCGCCTCGCAGACCTGCGACCAGGGCACTTCCTATGAACGTAAAGAAGAGATTGTTGGATGGTGCGCGGATGAACCGCGCGATCCGCCGGATGGCGATCGAAGTGGTCGAGAAAAATCGCGGGCTGGACGATCTGATGATCGTCGGAATCCGCAGCCGCGGCGTGCCGATCGGCGAGCGCATGGCGCGTGAGATCGAGCAGATGGAAGGGCAGCCGGTCCCGTTCGGCATCCTCGACATCACGCTCTATCGCGACGACCTGACCACCATCGCGCCGCAGCCGGTGGTCAAGCCGACCAAACTCCCCGAGCCGATCGACGACAAGATCATCGTGCTCGTGGACGACGTGCTCTACACCGGCCGCACCGTCCGCGCAGCCCTCGACGCGCTGATCGACTTCGGCCGTCCCAAGCAGGTCATGCTGGCGGTGCTCGTCGACCGCGGGCACCGCGAGCTGCCGATCCACGCCGACGTGATCGGCAAGACCGTCCCCACGGACGCCCAGGAAGTGATCAAGGTGAAACTGGCGGAGACGGACGGCGAGGATGAAGTGCTGATCATGGAGCACTGACGCCGCCCCGATGCGCACTCCCACTTCCTCCCTCCGCTCGAAAGACCTCCTCGGCATCGAGCCACTCACGCCCGAAGAGATCGAGCTGATCCTCGATACGGCGGAGGGATTCAAGGAAGTGAGCGAGCGGCCGGTGAAGAAAGTGCCCGCGCTGCGCGGGCAGCTGGTCATCAATCTCTTCATGGAGGCGTCGACGCGCACGCGCGTGTCGTTCGAGATCGCCGAAAAGCGCCTCTCCGCCGACACGCTCAACTTCGCGGCCTCGGGTTCGGCAGTCGAAAAAGGGGAGACGCTCATCGACACGGCCGACAACCTCGTGGCCATGCATCCCAACATGATCGTCATCCGCCACAAGCATCCCGGCTCGCCGAAGATGCTCGCGGATCGTTATCCCAACATCGCCGTGATCAACGCCGGCGACGGCGCGCACGAGCATCCCACCCAGGCGCTGCTCGACGCCTTCACCATCCGCGAGCGCCTGGGCCGGCTGCAGGGCGTGAACGTGACCATCGTCGGCGACATCAAGTACTCGCGCGTGGTCCGCTCGAACATCCATCTGCTCACCAAGATGAAGGCCAACGTCACGCTGGCCGCGCCTCCGACGCTGCTGCCGGCGGAAGTGGAGAAGATGGGCGCGCGCGTCGTGCACAATCTCGACGACGCGATCGACGGCGCGGACGTGGTGATGATGCTGCGCATCCAGCTCGAACGGCAGGGGAAGCTCAGCTTCCCGTCGCTGCGCGAGTACTACAACACCTTCGGCCTCACGCGCGAGCGCCTGCGCAAGGCGAAGAAAGGCGTGCTGGTCATGCACCCCGGGCCGATGAACCGCGGCGTCGAGATCGCCTCCGACGTCGCCGACGATCCGAACTACTCGGTCATCCTCGAACAGGTGACGAACGGCGTGGCCGTGCGCATGGCCGTGCTGTATCTGTTGGGCGGAGCGCACGCAACCGAATGAACGTCCTGATCACCAACGCCCGCGTGGTCGACCCCTCGCAGGAGCTCGACGCCACTCTCGACGTCCTGATCGAGGACGGCGCGATCGCGCGTGTCGACAAAAAGATCAGGGCCTCGAACGTCGAGACCATCGACGCATCGGGCCTCGTCGCCACGCCCGGTTTCATCGATCTGCACACGCACCTCCGCGAGCCGGGCCAGGAGCACAAGGAAACGATCGCCACCGGCACGCGCGCCGCGGTCGGCGGCGGCTACACCGCGGTCTGCGCGATGGCGAATACGGTTCCGCCGAACGACGAGCGTGCGGTGACGGAGATGATGCTCGCGGAGTCGGCGCGCAATGGCTGGTGCCGCGTCTATCCGATCGGAGCGGTGAGCAAGGGACTGAAGGGCGAAGAGCTCGCGGAGCTGGCGGACCTGCACGCCGCGGGCTGCGTCGGCGTCAGCGACGACGGCAAGCCGATCTGGAACGCGCAGCTGATGCGCCGCGCGCTCGAGTACTGCTCGATGCTGGGCATGCCTCTGATCGCGCACGAAGAAGATGCGAACCTGGTCGAGGGCGGCGTGATGCACGAGGGCTACTACTCGACGCTGCTCGGCATGCGCGGCATCCCCGCGGCGTCGGAAGAGACGCTGGTCGCGCGCGACGTGATCCTGGCGCGCCTCACCAACGCGCGCCTGCACATCGCGCATCTCTCGACCTCCGGCGCCGTCGACGCGGTCCGCCGCGCGCGCGCCGAGGGAGTGAAGGTCACCTGTGAAGTCACGCCGCATCACATCGCACTCGGCGACGACGCGGTGCAATCGTTCTCGACCAACCTGAAGATGAACCCGCCGCTGCGCAGCGACGCGCATCGCCAGGCGCTCATCGATGGCATCGCCGACGGTACGGTCGATGCCATCGCCACCGATCACGCGCCGCACCACTTCGACGAGAAGAACGTCGAGTTCGATCTGGCGCCGTTCGGCGTGACCGGACTCGAGACCGCGTTTTCGGTCTGCTACGACCGGCTGGTGCGGGAGAAGGTGATCGATCTGGCGCGTCTCATCGACCTGCTGTCGTGCGGCCCGGCGCGCATCTTCGGTTTGCCGGGCGGCACATTGCGCAAGGGGAGCATCGGCGACGTCACGCTGCTCGATCTCGACGCACGCTTCGAAGTCACGCGCGACTTCCTGTCGAAGGCGGCGAACTCGCCATTCATCGGCGAGACGTTGCACGGGCGCGCGGTGACGACCATCGTCGGCGGCGTGGTGAAGCACGACATCCGCCCTGCCACGCAACCGTCTCCGAAGAAGAAACCGGCGAAAAAATGACCGAGCCGAAACTGAAGCGCATCGTCATCGTCGACGACTCCGCATCGTATTGCGACCTCTGGTCGAACTTCCTCGGCGAGCGCTACGCCGACATCGCCCGCATCGAGACCTACGGCCATCCGTACGACGCGCTGCCGAAGATCGACGACTCCATCGACCTGCTGATCGTGGACCTGGAGATGCCGGGCATGGACGGCAAGAAGTTCGTCGACTACGCCCGCGCCAAGGGCCTCTCGCCGCGCCGCATCGTGGTCACGTCCTCGCACTCGGCCGACGAACTGCACCAGCGCTTCCGCATCGGCGAGACCATCGCAGTCATCAACAAGACCGAGGCCAAACAGCAGGAAGCGTTCCTGATGATTCTCGACTCGATCATGCGGCGGTGAATCCGCTCCCTTTATAATCGCGATCGTGACTGCAGCACCTCCTCCCGAACAGCCCGCGCAGGCGCCAGCTTTTTCGCTGAACGACCTGCTCGTCTACATGAGCAAGCAGCAGGCGTCGGATCTTCATCTCAAGCCGATGCGGCCGCCGCTCGTGCGCGTGCAGGGAAAGCTCATCCCGATCAAGACCGACGCGCTCAAGCCGGCCGATCTGGACCGGATGCTCCTGCCGCTGCTCAACCGCGTGCAGAAGGAGAAGTTCGACGCCACGCAGTCGGTCGACTTCGGCTACGGCGTCCCGGGCGTGGCGCGGTTTCGCGCGAACCTGTACATGCAGCGCGGCACGGTCGGCGCCGTGTTCCGCCGCATCCCCATTCAGGTGCAGAACATCGACGCGCTCGAGCTGCCGCTGGCGGTGCGCGACATGACCCAGATCCCGGACGGCCTGGTGCTGGTCACCGGTCCCACGGGCTCGGGCAAGTCCACCACGCTCGCGGCGATGATCACCGAGATCGCCGAGCACGAGCCGCTGCACATCGTCACCATCGAAGATCCGATCGAGTTCCTCTTCACGGACAAGACCGCCGCCATCTCGCAGCGCGAAGTGGGCTCCGACACGCCGACGTTCAAGGAAGCGCTGCGCAACGCCATGCGCCAGGATCCGGACGTGATCATGGTCGGCGAGATGCGCGACGTGGAAACGATCCAGACCGTGCTCACCGCGGCCGAGACCGGACACCTGGTCTTCTCCACGCTGCACACGAACAACGCCGCGCAGACGCTGGACCGCATCATCGACGCCTTCCCGCCCGACCAGCACAAACAGATCCGCAGCCAGCTCTCGCTGGTCCTGCGCGGGATCGTGTCGCTGAAGCTGGTGAAGACGGTGGAGGGAAAGATGACCGCGGTGGTAGAGATCCTCAAGAACTCGCCGCGCATCGCCAAGCTGATCGAGGACGGCCACACTAAAGACATCATGGAGGAGATCGAGGGATCGGTCGGCCTCTACCGCATGCAGTCGATGAATCAGTCGCTCATCGCGCTGCTCGCGCACCAGAAGATCACGTATCAGGAGGCGATGGCGCTGTCGAGCGATGCGGACGATCTGTCGCTGAAGCTGCGCAAGCTCTTCCCGCAGATCGAAGAGCGCGTCCGCCAGGGAGGAGAGATGGCCCCGAGCTATTCCGATTTCTCGCAGATCACGGAGCTGATGGACATCAAGCGGCTCTATGAAGAACAGGAAGTGCAGTGGCGGCAGCGCCTGTCCGAGAAGGACGAAGAGCTGGAGAACCTTCGCCACGACGTCGACTTCCTGCGCACGCAGGTGGCGCAGTCGCAGGGCGGCGACCGGCAGAAGGACGACGAGATCACCCGCCTGCGCGGCGAAGCGGAACGCCTCCGCAACGATGCCCAGGCCAAGATCGGCCAGCTGCAGGAGCGCATCAAGGAGCTGAATCAGAAGCTGATGTCGGGCTCGAATCCGGCCGTGAAACGATGACTACCAAGCCGTCGAAATCACTCGAAACCTTCCCCAACCCCCACCCGGAGCGCGATTACGAGATCGCGTTCGAGGCGCCGGAGTTCACCTGCCTCTGCCCGATGACCGGGCAGCCTGACTTCGCCACCATCCGCATCCGCTACATCCCGGACCAGAAGTGCGTCGAGCTGAAGTCGCTGAAGCTCTATCTCTGGTCGTATCGCGACGAGGGTGCGTTCCACGAGGCGGTGACGAACCGCATCGCCGATGACCTGATCGCGGTGCTCGATCCGCGCTATCTGTTCATCGAGGGAGACTTCTACGTGCGCGGCGGGATCAGTACGAAGATCCGCGTGGAGCACCGCCGCGCTTCATCCGCCACTGCTCGTTGACGAACTCCGGAAACGAGGGCGGCTCTCCGGCGATCCACGACGTCAATGCTTCCGCGCTCGTTTCATCGAGGCCGCCGATGATGGAGAGACTGGCCGACTCGGCGATGCGCAGCAGAGGCTTGTCGAGCTCGGCGATCACTCGCGCCGAACGCGCGATCGTGCCGGCCAGATCGAGATCGAGCTCCATGGCGATCATGCGCGACGCGGCCAGTGTCAGCAGCACCGCCGCGTTCCAGTTCGAGCGCTCCTCCCATCGCGGCGGCACGATGAAGTCGGGCATCCCGCGATCGTGCGCCAGCGCGGCGATGTGACGCTCGGTCGCGATCTGGATCGGCTCCACTCCGCCATGAAAGAGCGTCGCGTAACGATCGTCGTCCGCATCGAGGTGCAGCGACTGCGCGAGCGCCTGTTTCGCGGTCGGCTCGACTTCCACACCCATCGCCGTGAAGAACGACGCTCCGTGCGCAAGCTCCGCGAGCGCTTCGAGCGAGGCCAGCTCGGTCGTGACCGGAAACAGCACCGGCACGGCCACGCCCCATCGCCATCCGCGCTCGCGCGCCTCGGCGAACAGCGCCTCGAGACGCTGCAGCTCCAGCGGCCACGCCGCGATGACGATCACCGCGTCGTTAGGCGCATGCGTTGGCAGCGCGCCGCGCGTCGACACGAGATGCACCGCCGATAACTCCTGTTCGGCGCAGTAGGCGAGCGCCGTCTCGCCGCGCCGGAACACCACCTCCGCGTGCTCGGCGGCATCGATCAGCACCGGCGCCTCGATCGTGCGCGCGCGTTCCAGCTCGTCGCGCACGTCATCGCACACGGTCACCTCGAGCTTGTCCGCGACACCCATGGCGCGCAGGGTGAGATAGTCGATCGCCACCGGCTCGGCGCGTTTCGCGGCGTACGGCGCGACGGAAGTCGCGCACCAGAACGGTCCCGCGGGCGCGGAGGCGCGCCGGATGCGCAGCGGTGCGGCTTTGCGGTAAAGGATCACTGCTGCGGCGGCAAGTACGGTGAGACGAGCTTCTGTACGTACTTGGCGATCATGTCCAGCTCGAGGTTCACGCCGTCGCCGATGCGTGCGGTGCCGAGGTTCGTGCGGCGCAGGGTCTCGGGAATCAGGGCGGCGCCGAAGCTCTCGCGCTCGGGATCGACGACCGTGAGCGACACGCCATCGACGGTGATGGAGCCCTTCGACACGATCAGCGGCGCGTATTCGGCCGGGACGTTCCAGCGATACACGGCGAAGTCGCCCTCCGACTTGATGCACATGAGCGTGCCCACCGCGTCGACGTGTCCCTGCACGATGTGTCCGCCCATGCGGTCGCCGAGTGCGAGCGCGCGCTCGACATTCACGCGAATGCCGGTTTCGAGCGAGCCGAGCGTGGTGCGCGAGAGTGTTTCCTCGGAGAGGTCGGCGACCAGGGAGCCGTCGTTTTCCGGCAGCACGGTCAGGCAGACGCCGTTGACGGCCAGGCTCTCGCCGCGCGCGAACGGCTCCGGATCGGTGGTGCGGATGCGCAGTTGCGCGCCGTTCGCCTTGCGCTCGAATGTCTCGATCGTGCCGGTGTGGAGAATGATGCCGGTGAACATGTTCAGGGTCAGACAGGATACGCGACGACCATCAGGTCGCTGCCGAGCATCTCGACCCGATCAAACCGAAAGCGGTACGCATCTGTCAACCGCGGCACGCCTTCTCCGCTGAAGATGGAAGGCGCCTCGGCGCCCCCGACGATGAGCGGTGCGATGAACAGGATCATCTTCTGCCACAACCCGCGGCGGATCACTTCCGAGTGCACGATCGCGCCGCCTTCGACCATCACCGACCGGATCCCGCGTGCGTGCAGCTCGCCGAACACGCGCTCGAGATCGAAGCGGTCGTCGATGCCGCCGGGGGAGGCGATCACTTCGAGACTCGGGGAGGCGCTGTAGCGCGATGGCGCGCCGGTGAAGAGGATCGTGCTCCCGCCGTCGGTGAGGATCTGCGCGTGCGGCGGGACGTCGCCGTCGCCATCGAGTACGACGCGCGTCCACGGCGTTCCGTCGCCGGCCAGGCCGAGCCTTCGCGTGAGGCGCGGATTGTCGCTCTTGACGGTGCCGCTGCCGACGACGATCGCGTCGTACTCCTCGCGCAGCGCCAGGCTGGCCGCGCGCGCGTCCTCGGACGTGATCCATTGCGATTCGCGCGCGATGGTGGCCAGCTTGCCGTCGAGCGTCATGCCCGCCTTCACGAGCACGAACGGCCGCTGGTGCGTCACCGACCAGACGAACTTTTCGTTCAACCGCCGCGCCTCCGATTCGAGCACGCCCGTCGTGACGTCGATCCCTGCCGCGCGCAGCGCCGCGATGCCACGCCCATTCACGATCTCGTGCGGATCCTCCATCGCCACGACCACGCGCGCGAGGCCCGCGGCGATCACCGCGTCGGCGCACGGGCCGGTGCGCCCGCGATGCGAGCACGGCTCGAGCGTGACGTACATCGTCGCGCCGCGCGCATCGTCACACGCCTGCAGCGCCGCGATCTCCGCATGCGCTTCCCCGGCCCGCTGGTGCCAGCCCTCCGCGATCACCGCACCCTCGCGCACGATCACGCATCCAACCATCGGGTTCGGACTGACCGTGTACCGTCCGCGCTCCGCGAGCGCGAGCGCGCGATGCATGAAGGATTCGTCGGGTTGCACGGGGGGATTGTATGGGTTGGGGATTGCGCGTCGCCTGCTGCCTGACCCCCGACAACAAAAAGGCCGCCCGAAGGCGGCCTTTCAAACAGTGATTTTTCTTCCTTCTTACGGAGCGGTGATGATCCGGTACGTCGAGATCGACTGACCGCCGCGTGCGGACGTGGTCACGTAGAAGCGCACGCGCTGGCCGCTCTTGATGTTTTCGACGGCACGGCGGAAGTCAGCGATGGAGTTGATCCGCTGGCCCTGCACTTCGCTGATCACGTCGCCTTCGCTGATGTTCGCCTCGCCGGCGGGGGAGACGTTCTTCACGTAGGTCACGACCACGCCGCGAACGTTTTCACCGATGCTGTGCTGGCGGCGCAGTTCGGGAGTCAGCTCCTGCACCGAGAGGCCGAGCTTGTCGCGCACCGGCTCCGACGGAGAGGACGATTCTTCCTGGTCGCCTTCGCCGTCCGGCGGGCGCTCTTCGGTCTTCGCGGTCACGACCTGGCGCTTGCCGTCGCGGAGGATCGTGATCTTCACTTCGGTGCCGACCGGAAGGTACGAGATCGTGTCGATCAGCTCGCGGTTGTTGCGGATCGGCTTGCCGTCCACTTCGACGACCACGTCGCCGTGACGGATGCCGGCCTTGTCGGCAGGCTTGCCGGGAGTGACGGCCTGCACGAGCGCACCACGCGCCTCGGGGAGGCCGAACGCTTCGCGGTACTCTTCGGTCACGTCGGCGATGTTCATGCCGAGATAGCCGCGCGTGACTTTGCCCTTCTTCAGCTGCGGGAGCAGCGTCTTGGCGGTGTTGATCGGCGTGGCGAAGCCGATGCCCTGCGCGCCGCCGCCACGGATGGCGGTGTTGATGCCCACCACTTCGCCGGCGATGTTGAGCAGCGGACCGCCGGAGTTGCCGAAGTTGATGGCGGCGTCGGTCTGGATGAAGTTCTCGAACGAGGACGTCTCGAGGCTCAAGCCGAGCGAGCGGCCCTTCGCGGAGACGACGCCGACGGTGAGCGTGTTCTCGAATGCGAACGGATTGCCGATCGCGATCGCCCAGTCACCCTTGCGGATGCGCTCGGAGTCGCCGAGGCGGATGTAGGGGAGCTCCTGGTTCACGTCGATCTTCAGCAGCGCGATGTCGGTGGCGGGATCGCGTCCGACGATGGTGGCCGGGATGGTGCGGCCGCCGTTGCCGTTCTCGTCGGAGCCGTAGTGCACTTCGACTTTCGTCGCGCCTTCGATGACGTGGTTGTTGGTGAGGATGTAGCCGTCGGGCGAGATGATGAAGCCGGAGCCGCCGCTTTCCTGCCGGCGCACATCGTCTTCCTCGTCCGGCCGCTGGCCGCGGCGGCGCGGATCGCTCGGATCGGGGAAGAAGAACTCGAACGGATCGACGCCGAAGTTGCGGCGGCGCTGCTCGCTCATCTTCACGATCTCGGTGGAGCGCACCGAGACCACCGTGGGCATGACCCGCGCGGCGACGTCGGCGAACGATGGGATCGTCACCGCGGTGACGGGGCCCTGAGGGCCCTGCATGGTCGTCTGCGCTTTCGACGTCCGCATCAAGCCGAGATCGGCGCTGATGAGAATCCCGAAAGCCACCGACGCGATGACGATGGCAATCGTCGAAAGGATGCGTTTGGTGGATGCATTCATATGTTGTGATTCCTCCTGGGAGTTCGGGACGGAGCCGTGTTGGCCCCTGCGTGCACCACAAGTGCCAGCGGCGTGAGGCCATTCCCGCTGAACCATTCAGACGTTCCAGCGGCGCGAATGTTCCGCTCTCCGGACGTTACGTTCGTGCAACGCAAAAAGGCCTCGCTCGCGCGAGGCCGGTCTCCAGGGGGAGGATTCCGAGGGGTGGCGCCGTCAGACGACCGCTCGTCTGCCGACGATGAGGCGATAGATGAAGAGCAGGACCACGGCGCCGATGATCGAGCCGATCCAGCCTGCTGCCTGTTGCTCCCGTCCCAGCAGCGTAGTGGCCAGGAAACCGCCCACGAACGAGCCGGCGATGCCGAGAAGAATGGTGACGATCCAACCACCCGGGTCCCGTCCCGGCATCAAGAACTTCGCGATCGCGCCAACGACGAGACCGAACAGGATCCATCCTAAGAATTCCATACGTTCCTCCAGTTTGAGCGTCCCGGCCGATGCGGCCGCGACGGGTTACGGTTGAGCACAAGGAGTGCCAGACGGGACGGACGGGGGCGGGGTCTCAAAGTCGCAAAGTCTCAAAGTCTCAAAGGAGAGACCGAAGCGCCCTGAGCCTTTCGCTTTGAGGCTTTGAGACTTTGCGACTTTGAGACTATCGTCGCGCGCATGAAACGCATCGGCATCCTCACCGGCGGCGGTGATTGTCCGGGACTGAACGCGGTGATCCGCGCGGCGGTGCGCACGCTCGTGCGCGATCATGGGATGGAGGCGGTGGGCATCCAGCTCGGCTTCGAAGGGCTGCTCACGCGGGCCATCGTTCCGCTCACGCTCGAGTCGATCCGCGGCATCCTGCCGAAGGGCGGCACGCTGCTCCGTACGACCAATCGCGGCAATCCGTTCGACTACCCGCTGCCGGACGGCGGCAGCGCGGACCGGTCGCCGGAAGTCATCGCGAACGTGCGCGAGCTCGGCATCGACGGCATCATCGCCATCGGCGGCGACGGCACGCTCAAGATCGCCCAGCGCCTCTGCGACATGGGCATCCCGATGGTGGCCGTGCCGAAGACCATCGACAACGACCTCGCCGCCACCGACTACACGTTCGGATTCCACACCGCCGTGGCGGTGGCCACCGATGCCGTCGACCGGCTGCACAGCACCGCCGAAAGCCACGACCGCGTGATGATCCTCGAGGTCATGGGACGCAACGCCGGCTGGATCGCGCTCTACGCGGGCATCGCCGGCGGCGCGGACATCATCCTCATTCCGGAGATGCCGTACAGCCCGGACGAGATCGTGGCCACCATTCGCGAGCGGCAGCGCGAGGGAGCGAAGTTCGACATCATCGTCGTGGCCGAGGGCGCTACGCGCAGCGGGGGCGAAGAGGCATACGTCGACCCGATCACGAAGCGCCTGGGCGGCATCGCCTATCAGGTCGCCCAGGACATCCAGCAGCACATCGATCTCGAAATCCGCGTGACCGTGCTCGGACACGTGCAGCGCGGCGGCTCGCCGATCGCATTCGATCGCATTCTGGCCAGCCGCTTCGGCAAAGCCGCCGGCGACCTGGCCGCGAATGAACACTTCGGCCGGATGGTTGCGGTACGCGGCGACGAGATCATCTCCGTGCCGATCGCGGACGCCGTTTCGCGGCCGAAGTACGTCGATCCACGCGGACAGATGGTCCGGACCGCGCGCAGTCTCGGCATCTCGTTCGGCGACGGCGCCTAAAAGCGGTTCCTCGGAGTTCCTCGGAGTGCCTCGGTTCCTCGGCGATCGTTGCACCCGAGGAACTCCGAGGCACTCCGAGGCACCCGAGGAACTCCGAGAATAGAATGCAACCCCAATACGAAGCAGGAGACGAAACGAAATGGCTGGAAACCTGATTGATTACCGTGTGGAGAAGGGCGTCGCGATCTTCGAGCTGAACGATCCGCCGGCGAACACCTACACGTACGAAATGAACCGCGAGCTGGATGAATGCATCCTGCGCGCGCGCATGGATGACGAGGTGCACGTGATCGTCCTGCGCGGCGCGGGCGACAAGTTCTTCTCCGCCGGCGCGAACATCAAGATGCTCTCCGAGGTCACGCCGGGCTTCAAGTACTACTTCTGCCTGCATGCGAACGAGACGCTGAACCGTCTCGAGCAGACCCCGAAGCTGGTCATCGCCGCGCTGAACGGACACACCGTCGGCGGCGGTCTGGAGATCGCCATGGCCGCCGACCTCCGCATCGCGCTCAAGGATGCGGGCAAGGTCGGACTGCCCGAGGTCTCGCTCGGCGTCCTTCCGGGCACCGGCGGCACGCAGCGCCTCTCGCGCATCGTCGGCAAGTCGAAGTCGATCGAGCTGATGATCGAAGGCGGTCTGTTCTCGTTCGAAGAAGCCGAACGCCTCGGCATCATCAACTACGTCTGGCCCGCCGAAGAGAACGGGCAGAAGTGGTGGGATCGCGTGATGGAGTACGCCACGAGCTTCTGCCCGCCCAACAAAGCGGCCAAAGCCGTCGGCCGCATCAAACGCTCCGTCCAGAGCGGCGCCGAGATCCCGTTCGAATCCGCACTGGCCCTCGAGCGCGAGCTCCAGCAGCAACTCTTCCAGAGCGAAGACGCGAAGGAAGGGCTGGGGGCGTATAACCAAAAGAGGAAGCCGTCGTTCGCCGGACGCTGAGCGTCCGGCGAAGTTGTCGGTTGTCGGTTGTCTGGGACTTTGCGCCTGAACGACAACTCACAGACAACCGACAACTGACAACCCGATAACCATTCATGCGATATCGAAACCTACACAACACAAACTTGGCCATTTCCGAGCTCGGTCTCGGCACATGGACGCTCACAACCGGTTGGTGGGGGACGTACACGGATGCCGAGGCGGAGCGGATCGTGCGGGCGGCGATCGCGCGCGGGATCAACTACATCGACACGGCGGACGCGTACGGCAACGGCAGGGGAGAGACGTTCCTCGCGCCGGTGCTGCGCGATCATCGGGATCTCGTGGTCGGCACGAAGTTCGGCTACGACTTCTACAACAATCCCGAGCGTCCGCGCGGCCAGCGCGAGCTGCCGCAGGACATGTCGCCGTCGTTCATCCGCTTCGCGTGCGAGCAGTCGCTGAAGCGTCTCGGCACCGATCACATCGCCATCTACCAGCCGCACAATCCGCGCGTCGTCACGCTGATGCAGGACGAGCATTGGGAGACGCTCGAGCAGCTGAAGAGCGAAGGGAAGATTCTGTCGTGGGGTCCGTCGCTCGGTCCCGCCATCGGATGGCGCGATGAAGGCATCTACAGCGCGGCCGTGCGCCAGGCGCCGGTCACGCAGATGATCTACAACATCCTCGAACAGGACCCGGGTCGCGAGTTCATCCTCGCGGCGGAGCGCGGTCCGTCGTACGCGGGTGTGGCCCAGGCCATGCGCGGCGAGTCGAGCAAACGCCAGTGCGAGCCGACTGCGGCGTTCGAGCCGTCGTTCCGCGCGTGGACGGTGAATCCGGCGCCGCAGTTCCTGATCCGCGTCACGCATTCGTCGGGCATGCTCGAAGGCCACTACACGATCGACACGAAATTCGACGAGAGCGACCACCGCTCGCACAGACCGCGCGCGTGGCTCGTCGAAGGCGTGCAGAAGGTGGAACGGTTGAAGCCGATGGCGGAGTCGCGCGGCGTGACCATGGGACAGCTCGCGCTGCTCTGGCTGTACGCGCATCCGTCGGTCCTCTCCGCGCTGCCGAACATCTACAACGAAGAGCAGCTCGACGAGTTCGCGGGCGCGTCGGAGCACGCGCCGCTCCATGACGCGGAGATGGAAGAGATCCACGCGATGTACGAGCGCGGCTTCGACGTCGTGCCGTATGTGGAAGCTACGGCTTGATTAGTTCCTCGGGTTCCTCGGGTTCCTCGGAGTTCCTCGGCGGGGTTGGCTCCTCCGAGGAACTCCGAGGCACCGAGGAACTCCGAGGAACTCAACCTGATAGCATCCGCGGCCATGACTGAAGCCGCGATCCAGAACAAGCTCTTCATCAACGGCGAATTCGTCGACGCCCGCTCGGGCGAGACGTTCGCGACCATCAATCCGGCCACCGAGGAGACGATCACGAACGTGGCGTCCGCGGGGGCCGAGGATGTCGATGCGGCCGTGCAGGCGGCGCGCGCGCAGATGGAGCCCGGCTCCGAGTGGCAGAAGATGAAGCCGCGCGACCGCGCCAAGGTCATGTGGCGGCTCGCGGACCTGCTCACGTCGCGCGCGGCGGAGATCGGACGCATCGAGACCATCGACAACGGCAAACCGATCTTCGAATCGCAGTTCGTCGATACACCCTCGGCCGCGGAGTGCCTCTACTACTTCGCGGGCTGGTCGGGAAAGGTCACCGGCGAGACCATCCCGGTCGCCGACAACGCGTTCACCTACACGCTGCGTGAGCCGGTCGGCGTCGTCGGCGCGATCACGCCGTGGAACTTCCCGCTGATGCTGGCGGTGTGGAAGATTGCGCCCGCGCTGGCGTGCGGCAACACGGTGGTCATCAAGCCGGCGTCGAATACCGCGCTGTCGCTGCTGAAGTTCGCGGAGTACGCGAAAGAAGCGGGACTGCCCGCCGGCGTGCTGAACGTGATTCCGGGACGCGGCAGCGTGGTCGGCAACGCCATCGTCGATCATCCGGGCGTCGACGCGATCGCGTTCACCGGCTCGACGGAAGTGGGCCGCCAGCTGATGGCGCGCGCGTCGAAGACGCTCAAGAAGGTGTCGCTCGAGCTCGGTGGCAAGTCGCCGAACATCGTCTTCGCCGACGCCGATCTCGATGCCGCCGCGAAAGGCGCGCTCAACGCCATCTTCTACGGCAAAGGCGAAGTCTGCGCGGCCGGCTCGCGCCTGCTCGTCGAGGAAGGCGCGCACGAAGAGTTGATGGCCAAGGTCATCGAGCGCGCGAACAAGATGACCGCCGGCGATCCGCTGCACCCGAAGACCCGCCTCGGCGCGATCGTCTCCAAAGAGCAGATGGACACCGTGCTGTCGTACATCGAGGCGGGCAAGAGCGACGGCGCGAAGCTCGTCGCCGGCGGCGCGCGCGCCGACATCGGCACCGGGAAGGGTTACTTCATCCAGCCCACCATCTTCGATGACGTGACGCCCGAACATCGCATCGCGAAGGAAGAGATCTTCGGACCGGTGCTGGCCACCATCAAGTTCAAGGACGCGGACGACGGGGTCGCCAAGGCGAATGCGACGGTGTACGGCCTCGCTGCCGCGGTCTGGACGCGCGACGTCTCGAAGGCGCATCGCGTCGCGCGCGCCGTGAAGGCGGGCACGGTCTGGGTGAACACGTACAACCTCTACGATCCGGCGCTGCCGTTCGGCGGATTCAAGGAGTCGGGATTCGGCCGCGACCAGGGACGCGATGCGCTCGAGAAGTACACGCAGACGAAGTCGGTGTGGGTAAATCTGTAGCGGTTCTCGCGCTTGCCGTCGTTCTCGGCGGGACGGTGGCCGTCCTCGCCATCGGCAGCATGCGCGAGGACAGCGCCACCGCGGACGAAGCGGCGCACATCGCCGCCGGGTTGATCAAGCTGCGCGAAGGGCGCATCGACTTTTACGCGACGCAGACGCCGCTGATCGAGGCGGCGATCGCGGCGCCGCTGGCGATGTCGGGCTATCGCGTTCCCGAGGAGTGGCGCCAGTACGGGAACCGGCCGTGGCTGGCCGGGCACATGCTGCTGTATCGCGGCGGGTATGACTGGCAACGCATCCTGCGCATGGCGCGTCTGCCGGTGATCGCGCTGCTGCTCGCGCTCTGTTTCACGGTGTGGAGCTTCGTGCGCGAAGTCACGGGCGACGACGTCGCGGCACTGGCGGCGTTTGCGCTGACGGGATTCTGTCCGACGCTGCTCGCACACGGACGCCTGGCGACGGTGGACCTGGGGGTGACGCTGTTCGCGTTTCTCGCGACGGTATTGCTGCTGCGTTTTCTTCGCACGCCGTCGCTGTTTCTCGCGATCGCGACGGGCATCGCCGTCGCCTGCACGCTCACGTCGAAAGTCTCCGGCGCGCTGATCGTGCCGTTCTTCGCGATCGTGATCGGGCTTTGGCTGGCGCGCAAACGACGCGTGCACTGGCGATTGCTCGCCATCGCCGCGATTGCGTCCATCGCGACGTTCATGCTCGTCTACCTGCTCGTCGGGCGCTCGGTCGATCTCACGCTCCCGTTCCGCGCCTATCTCAGCGAAGTGCACGCGGTGCGCGCGTTCTATCTCGCCAATCCGCTCCCGCAGTTTCTTCTCGGCGAGTTCTCCCAGGACGGCTGGCCGCACTACTACCTGGTCGCGATCGCGGTGAAAACACCGTTGCCCGCGCTCGCGTTGCTGATCATCGGCATCATCCGTGCGCGCCGCTTCGAGGCGGTGGTCTGTCTTCTCTTCGCGGCGCTGTTCCTTCTCGTCTCCGCGTTTTCGAGCCTGAACCTCGGCATCCGCCACGTCCTGCCGATCTATCCGTTTCTGTTCGCGGCGTGTGCGATTACCGTAACGCGCAGGATCACCGTCGTTCTGACCGCCGCGCACGTGCTCATCGCGCTGCTCGCGTATCCGTCGTACCTCAGCTACTTCAATCCGCTGATCGGCAGCCATCGCAACGCCGACCGCGTGCTGATCGATTCGAATCTCGATTGGGGACAGGACCTGCGCCGCCTCGCGCATTGGACGCGCGAGAACGACATCGGCGTCATCCGCGTGCATTACTTCGGCGCGGGCAGCGTCGAGCACGAGTTGCGATCGCGCGGCATGCGCTGGTCCGCGCCGCGGGCGGAGCCGTTGCCGAAGGGATGGTTCGCCGTGAGCCGGCATTTCTACCGGCTCCGATCGGGCTACGACGCGTACCTGCGCGGTTCGGGCGCGCGGTACGTGACCACCATCGGCGGCTCCATCGACGTGTACCGCGTCCCTTAGCGCGCCGCGCGGCGTCGCGGGTTTCCCTGCACCGCCAGCACGTCGCGCGCGTACACGCGCGCGTTCTCCCGCCCGAGCCGGCGCGCGTACACGACCGTATTCCCCGTCGCCCCGAAGTTCGGCGAGGAGCTCGTCAATGTCGTGGCGACCGCGTTCGGGCCGTCGACGAGCACGCCCGCGGCGCTGATCCTGGCGGCATACACCGTATCGCTCGCGCTGCCGTACCAGTAGACGAGGAATCCGTCGCCGTACGCTTCGGCGTTCACATCGACGGCATTGCCGAGGAACGTCGTGAGCGGCGTCGTCACCACGCCCGTCGCGCTGACGAGCTGCCACCGCAGCTCACCGCCGAACGGCACCGCTACGAGGAACGTGCCGTGGTTCCACGCCACCGACGGCCTCCGGGTGATCGAACCGGCAGGAAACGCGACCGGTGTGATCGTTCCGCCGGGCGACAGCAACGCGCCCGCCAGCGAGATGCTGCTGCGCCACACGACCAGCGATCCCTGCGGCCCGCTGGCGATGGACGGAAACTCGTTCGCACTCTCCGTGGAGAGAGTCAGTTCCGGAGCAGTAATCGCTCCGTGCGCCGGCACGCGCGCGGCACGCGCCGTGGTGCGCACGCCACGCTGGTAGAAGCCGCGGAAGTAGATGGCCACGTACTGCGTCCCATCCCAGCTCACCGCGATCTCGCTTTCGCGATAGATGCCCGGCGCGATCAGCATCGGGCTCGCGTCGATCAGCGATCCGTCGCGCGCAACACGGGCTCCGAAAAGATCCGCGCCGTCCATCCACACCACCAGCCAGTCAGTGCCGTTCGATGCCACGCGTGGACCGACCAGACCGAAGGCGCTGCCGCGCAGGTCGATGCCGTTCGCGTCGAGCGTGTGGCCGTTCGCATCGAGACGCGCGCCGACGATTCCCAGCCGGTGTTCGCTGCCGATGAATTCACTCCAGACGACGAGGCGGAGATCGCCCGCCGCCGCAACATCGGGTTGCTGTTGATGGCGCGGTCCCACGACCAGCGGCTCGATCTCGCCAGTCCCGAGATGCGTGATGTACAGATTGGCGCCGGCCGGTCCGGACTCGAAACCGACCGGCGGAATGGTGCGCACGATGGCGATCGAGCGCGTGGCGTCGGGTACCGCGGTCTTCGTCAGCGGTGTGGCGACCTCCGTCTCACTGGTGGTGCCGAGACGGCGGAGGTGCTTGGTCTCATCGGCGCCGTAGATCACGAAGAATCCGCCGTCATCCGCGCCGAGCGCGTGCAGGTACATCCCTTCGGCCGGAATCGTCTCGACGGCAACTGCGGCCGCGGGAGTGACGCGTGCGGCGCGTACGGTTCCGCCGGGGATGCCGATCGCGGTCGACCAGGCGATGGTGAAGTCGTTCTCGAACGAGACGGCGCGCAGATCGAAAACGGGCGTCGCCGGCGGCGCGACTACGGTGCGCGTGCCGACATTGCCTTCCGCGTCGATCGGGGTCACGCCGACGTCGCCCGGATAGCCGTTGCCGTTCGGAACGCCGTTGAAGTCGGTGATCGAGCTGATGAAGTAAAACGTGCCGTTCGCCGCGACCGTCGGCGCCTCGAGATACGTCTGCTGCCGCGATGCGATGTCGAACGTCTGCAGCACGGCGCCGTTCGGATCGATCAGCGCTCCGCGGTACACATCCTGATCGAACCAGGTCACCAGAAAGCGGCTGCCGTTGAACGCGATCTGCGGCTGTGTCGAACCCATCTCGGGATCCATCAATCCCACATCGAAAACATCCGACATCGTCCCGTCGCGTGCGACGAAGCGTCCGAGGAGCACGTTGCCGGTCACCCACACCACGAGATAGCGATCGCGGCCGAACGCGACGTCCGCCTGCGGCTCATTGGCCGGCGTCACGGCGATCGGCAGCACATCGTTGCCGATGCGTTTTCCGTCCGCGGTGATCAGTGCGCCGTGGACGTCGTCGTTGAGGGTCGTGTTCTCGTCGATCCAGACCGCGAGGTACGCATCGCCGTCGGACGCGATGTGCGGCCGGGTCTGGCTGAACGCCGCGACGTCGAGAGCCGGCGTGGTGACCCCTTTTTCGCTGCCGGGCACGAGGGTAGCGCTGAGAGAAACCGTGAGAACGAGAGAGAGGAGAAGGGAAAGGGGTCGAATTTGCATGGTGGAATGACGTTTCTGGTACGGTCGCACGCGCGGCTGCGTCTACTTGGTAGAATCCCGCGACTCAGCAATAAGACGTTTACGAAATGGATGGTAATCCCATGAATAAAAGATGGATGGTTCTCACGACGGCACTCCTTTCGATCGTGCTGTTCGGCTGCCCGCCGAAGACGACGGAAACGGCCAGCGGCACCGGCGGTACGGAAGGGGAGATCGTGATCGGCGAGTACGGCTCGCTGACCGGCGCGGAAGCAACGTTCGGCGTCTCGACGCACAACGGCATCATGCTCGCGCTGGACGAGATCAACGGTGCGGGCGGCATCGACGGCCGCAAGATCCGGGTGATCACCGAAGACGATCAGTCGAAGGCTGAAGAGGCGGCGAACGCCGTCACGAAGCTGATCAACCAGAACCGGGTGGTGGCCATCATCGGCGAAGTCGCTTCGTCGAACTCGCTGGCCGCGGCGCCGATCTGCCAGGCCAACAAGGTGCCGATGATCACGCCGTCGTCGACGAACCCGAAGGTCACCGAAGTCGGCGATTACATCTTCCGCATGTGCTTCATCGACCCGTATCAGGGCGAGGCGATGGCGAACTATCTCTTCAAGCAGCAGGGCATGAAGAGGGCCGCCATCCTGATCGACAACAAGAGCGACTACTCGACCGGCCTGGCGGCGTTCTTCGAGCGCACGTTCCTCGCCAACGGCGGACAGATCGTGGCCAAGGCGAGCTACGCGAAGGGTGACAGCGACTTCCGCTCGCAGCTCACGTCCATCAAGGCCGCGAATCCGGAAGTGCTCTTCGTTCCCGGCTACTACAACGACATCGGCCAGATCGCCATCCAGGCCCGCGACCTCGGCATGCGCCAGCCGCTGGCCGGCGGCGACGGCTGGGAATCGCCGAAGCTGATCGAGATCGGCGGCAAGGCGCTGGAAGGCTGCTTCTACTCGAACCATTACCACGTCGACGATCCGTCGCCGGCGGTGCGCGAGTTCGTGCAGAAGTACGAAGAGCGCTTCGGCGCGAAGCCTGACTCGCTGGCCGCGCTCGGCTATGACTCGATGAAGGTCCTGGCCGACTCCATCAAGCGCGCCGGCACGACCGACGGACCGAAGCTGCGCGACGCGATCGCCGCGACGCAGGGCTACTCGGGCGTCACCGGCACCGTGAATCTCGGCCCGGACCGCAACCCGATCGGCAAGAAGCTGGTCGTGCTCGAGATCAAGGACGGTCAGCTCGCGCTGAAGTCCGTGGTCGATCCGATGGCGGAAGCCGGAGGCGCGACCACCACCGACACGACGGCCACGAACGCGGGAACGACCGCGACCACCGACACCAGCAGCACCGGCACCGCTCCGAGCACTGCCACCACTCGGACACAGTAAGACGCACGAAAAGGCTTTACAACGTCGGGTCCGGCGAGTAGTTTTCGCCGGACCTTTTTTTGCCCAAGAATGCAGACCCTTCTCCAGAACCTGCTCAACGGGATTGCCGCCGGCTCCATCTACGCGCTGATCGCGCTGGGGTACACCATGGTGTACGGCATCCTGAAGCTGATCAACTTCGCGCACGGCGACATCTTCATGATCGGCTCGTTCGTCGGCTTCTACACCGGCAACGCGCTGATGAAGGCCAGCGGCGCCGAGCCGTCTCCGGTGAATGCCGCGATCGTGATGATCCTGGCGATGCTGATCTGCGGCCTGCTCGGCTATCTCAATGAGCGCGTCGCCTACCGGCCGCTGCGCAATGCGCCGCGCATCGCATCGCTGATCACCGCCATCGGCGTGTCGTTCCTGCTCGAGTACGGCGGGCAGTTCGTGTTCGGTCCCGATCCGAAGTTCTTCCCGACGTTGATCGAGAAGCACGTGATCAATTTCGGCGGTGTGGTGACCACGAACTACCAGCTGATCGTCCTCGGCGTAGCCATCGTGTTCATGGCCCTCCTGCAGTACATCGTCTACGGCACGAAATTCGGCCGGGCCATGCGCGCCGTCTCGTTCAACTTCGAGACCGCGTCGCTGATGGGCATCCCCACCGACCGCATCATCTCGACCACGTTCGTGATCGGCTCGATGCTCGCAGCGGTGGCCGGCATCCTCTACGGTCTCTCCTATCCGAAGATCGACCCGCTGATGGGCATCATGCCCGGCCTGAAAGCCTTCGTGGCCGCGGTCCTGGGCGGCATCGGCAACGTCCCCGGCGCCGTCGTGGGCGGGCTGGTGATCGGCATCGTCGAGTCGTTCGTCGGCGGATCGTCGTTCTCGAATTACCGCGACGCGATTGCGTTCGTGATCCTCATCGTGATCCTGCTGTTCCGGCCTTCAGGGTTGTTCGGCAAGTATCAAGCGGAAAAAGTTTGATGCTGAAGCGCTGGTGGATTCGCGACGTGGTTTCCCTCGCCGTCTTCGTCGGTGTGGTGTACGGCGTGTGGATCGCGCTCGAGTACGCGGCGGTCTACTGGCCGTCCATGCGGTACTACAACCACATCATCGTGTTGATGGGGATCAACATCATCCTGGCGGTCTCGCTGAACATCATCAACGGGCACGCGGGACAGTTCTCCCTCGGCCACGCCGGATTCATGGCCGTCGGTGCGTATGCGGCGGCGTTCCTGACGATCCGATACTTCTCGCCGTTTGTCGATTCATTGCCGGACGGCAGCAGCCAGCGGCTGATCTGGCAGAACGCGTTGTTGCTCGTTTCCATCGGCGCGGGCGCAATCGCTTCGGCGATCGCCGGCTATGTGGTGGGATTGCCATCGCTGCGTCTGCGCGGCGATTACCTGGCCATCGTCACGCTCGGCTTCGGCGAGATCATCCGCGTGGTGATCCTCAACATCGAGGAGATCGGCGCCGCACGCGGCCTGACCGGCATCCCGGGCTGGAGCAGTTTCTTCTGGGTGTACTTCTTCGCGGGCGTGACCATCCTGATCTCGCACCGCCTGGTGATGTCGTCCGTCGGCCGCGCGTTCCTGGCCGTGCGCGAAGACGAGATCGCCGCGGAGTCGATGGGCGTGAACACCACCCGCTACAAAGTGAAGGCGTTCGTGATCGGCTCCGCGCTGGCGGGTGTTGCAGGAGCTCTGTACGGCTCGCACTTGCGATACCTCAATCCGAGCATGTTCACGTTCGTGAAGTCGTTCGAGGTCGTGGCCATGGTGGTCCTGGGCGGACTGGGCTCGATCTCCGGCTCGATCATCGCCGCGATCGTGCTGACGTTCCTCCCCGAGGGATTGCGCGTGGTGAAAGACTACATGCCGGGCGGGCGCGATCCGCGTATGGTCATCTACTCGATCATGCTCATCGTGCTGATGCTCACGCGGCCGCAGGGATTGTTCGGGCGCCGCGAGCTGTGGGACTTCCTGCCGAAGCGCAAAGACCGAGTTCCGACGGAAGGACGCGACGAAGGCGACGCGGACGACAAGCTCGATCGTGACGCTGGCCCCCCGGTGACTTGATGACTGAGACCCTGCTCGACGCGAAGAATGTGACCATCCGCTTCGGCGGTCTGACGGCCGTGTCGGATTTCAACCTGAGCATCCGTCCCGGCGAGCTGCTCGGGCTGATCGGCCCCAATGGCGCCGGCAAGACCACGCTCTTCAACATGCTCACCGGCGTCTACAAGCCCACCGAGGGCGAGATCCGCATCGGCGGCGTATCGACGCGCGACATGAAACCATACGAGATCACCAGTCTCGGCGTGGCGCGCACGTTCCAGAACATCCGCCTCTTCAAAGAGCTGACCGTGCTCGACAACGTGAAGATCGGCGGGCACATTCATTACAAGTATTCGGGCACCTCGGCGGTGCTGCACACGAATCGCTTTCGCGATGCCGAGGACGAGGCGGAGATCGAGGCGGAGAAGCTGCTCGACCTCTTCGGATTGCGGCGCCGCGCGAACGATTACGCGCGGAACCTTCCGTATGGCGATCAGCGCCGGCTGGAGATCGCGCGCGGGTTGGCGGCGCGGCCGAAGCTGCTCCTGCTCGACGAGCCCGCGGCCGGTCTCAACGACAGTGAGACGCGCGCGCTCATGGAGACCATCCACGACATCCGCGACCGCTTCGACATCGCCATCCTGCTCATCGAGCACAACATGGAGCTGGTGATGGGCATCTGCGAGCGCATTGCGGTGCTCAACTTCGGCAAGACCATCGCCATCGGCACGCCCGAAGAAATCCGCGCGAACGATGCGGTCGTCGAGGCGTACCTCGGCGAGCCCGCGGAGGCGGCGCACCTATGAGTCCGATCCTTTCCATCCGCGGACTCGAAGTCGGCTACGGCACCATCCCCGCGCTGCATGGCATCGACCTCGACGTCGAAAAAGGGGAGATCGTCACGCTGATCGGTGCGAACGGCGCGGGCAAGACCACCACGCTGCGCACGATCTCCGGACTGCTCAAGCCGCGCAAGGGCGAGGTCACGTTCAACGGCGCGAGCATCACCGGCGTCAAGCCGCACGTCATCACCGCGCGCGGCATCTCGCACGTGCCGGAAGGACGCGGGATCTTCTCGAACCTGAGCGTGCAGGACAACCTCGAGCTCGGCGGCTACCTGCGCAAGGACAAGATCTCGCAGGCCGAATACGATCGCGTCTTCTCGCTCTTTCCCGTCCTCAAGGACCGCTTCAAACAGAACTCGGGAACGCTCTCCGGCGGCGAGCAGCAGATGCTGGCCATCTCCCGCGCGCTCATGTCGAAACCCGCCGTGCTCCTCCTCGACGAACCATCGCTCGGACTCGCGCCGCAGATGGTACAGACCATCTTCCGCGTCATCCGCGAGATCAACGCCGAGGGCACGACCATCCTGCTCGTCGAACAGAACGCGCACATGGCCCTCGTCACCGCCCACCGTGGCTACGTGATGGAGACGGGTCGGATCACGATCACGGACAGCACCAAAGCGCTGCTGGCCAGCGATCGGATCAAGAAGGCATACCTGGGGGGGTAGGCGCTACACTAGTTGGCATATGGGCAACTCCCGGGAAGAGCTTCGCAAGCTGCCGCTCGCCGAACGGCTCGAATTGGTCGAGGACCTCTGGGACAGCATCGCTCACGAATCAAATCAGCTCTCGCTGACGCAGGCGCAGATGGACGAGCTCGACCGCCGGTTCGCGGACTACGAGGCGAATCCCGACAACGGCGTTGCATGGGAAGAAGTTCGTGATCGCCTCCGGAGGTGAGCATTCGCGTCATCTTTCGTCCTGCCGCCGATCGGGATGTGGACGACGCCTTTGCGTGGTACGCACGTCGTCGAACCGGAACGCGTCGTCGTGATCGCGTGTCTCCACGCAAGTCGCGATCCTGAAAATTGGCCTTCGTAGCGCGCCGCTACTTCGCGTCCGCCAGTTTCCGCTCCGTCTCCCTCTGCAGCGACAGCAGTTCGTTGATCTCCGCCGCGCTGCCGGGAATCTCGTTCAGTCTCTGTGAGATCTCCAGCGCGTTTTTTGCGCACTGCCAGTTCTCGAGTCGCACGTGCGAGCGGGCGATGTGGAAGTAGGGGTAGTAGTCGATCATCCACATGCCGTACATGCGGGCCTGTTTCTGCGGGTCGGGGCGTTGGGCGACGGCGTCGATGAAGTGCGTGAGCGCGCGCGAGTAGTCGCCTTTGCGCTCGAGCGCGAGGCCGAGCTCGTAGTTCGCGTACCACGGCGCGTTGCTGAGCTGCATGTCCGGCGGCAGGTCGCACTTCATCAGGATGTCGTTGCGCAGGACGTTGAACTCCGCCTCGCTGAGCGTCGGCGCTTTCTTTTCGTAGACGGCATAGCGCGGGTACTTGCCGGCGCCGTCGCCGCGCAGCAGGAGCTGATAGGCCACGAGCAGCGGACGTCCCACTTCGCTCCGTGCGGCCATCCCCGAGGTCTCGGCGAGGGCGAGCTGCTTGCGGGCCTGCTCGACGTCGCCGGCCATCTGATGGGCGATGGCGAGGTAGAGGTGCGGAAGGTAGTCGATGTATTGCTGCGGACCGGCCGGAACCTGCACGCCTTCTTCGGCGCGCGTCGCGAGCGCGGCTGCGAGTGCCTCACGCGCGTCGCCGGCGCGGCCCTGTTCGATGAGGCGAACGCCTTTTTCGTAATGCTCGTACCAGTTCGCGGCGGAGGCGGTGAATGCGGCGAGAGTCAGTACGGCAGCGGTCAGAATCCTGATCATGCGGTCTCCCCGGCTGTTACAGATCGATGCGCTGATTGTACGACCCCTAACTTCGGCCGCGGCGTGCCGTCTATCACGCCAAAGGAAAGGGGACATCTTCATGCGACGTCTGGTACTCGCTCTCGCTCTGGTCATCACCTCTGCCGCCTCGGCCCACGAGAATTTCGAAGTGGACGGCGACGACTGCACCTCCCGCAACTTCCGCTGGAATGACCACAAGGCGTACGTCGCGAAGGAGACGATCGACGGCGCCGGCCTGCGCTCGATCAAAGCGAACGTCACGCAGGCGCCGATCGCGGTAATCGGTGACAGCACGGGCGGCTACTCGATCGAAGTCTGCAAGGCGGCCTCGCTGGCCGAGGATCTCGATGACATCCGCGTGACCCTCGAGGGCGACGAGCTCCGCGCCACCGGTCCCGACCATCGCCGCTGGACGGTGCTCTATCGCATTCACGTTCCGCGCAACGCCGACGTGCAGGTCGAGGCGAAGAACGGTCCGGTGTCGTTCCGCGACGTCGACGGTACGATCGTGGCCCGCTCGTCGAACGGTCCGCTGTCGCTGACGAATGTCTCGGGCACCGTGGACGCGACGACCACGAACGGTCCGATCAGCGTCCGCGGCGGCTCGGGCAACGTGAAGGTGCAGGCCTCGAACGGGCCGCTGTCCATCCATCTCGACGGCAACTCATGGCAGGGCGGCTCGCTGGACGCGTCGACGAAGAACGGTCCGCTGAGCGTGAAGATCCCGCGCGGATACCACTCCGGCGTGGTGGTCGAGTCGAGTGGGCGCGGACCGCTCTCCTGCCGCGCCGAAGGATGCGAGCAGTGGCGCGCGGAGACGCGCCGCGCGAACGACGATGACGATGACTACCGTCAACACAACGAACCGCGCCGCATCGAGCTCGGCTCCGGACGTGCGGACGTGCGGCTGTCGACGGTGAACGGGCCGGTGACGATCAAGGACGACGAGTAGGTTTGCTGAGTTCCTCGGTTCCCTCGGCAGTTCCTCGGAGTTCCTCGGAGTGGTGTGCTGATCCCGCCGAGGAACCGAGGAACCCGAGGAACTCCGAGGAACTCCGAGCTACACTGTCCCGCGTCGGGATGATCCGCACCACTTCCGAAGCAGCCGTTTCGCGCGGGCACCTGCTCGCCGTCCTCGGCGTTGGTTTCGGTCTCGCGGTCACGATCGGTAACGCGGTCGGGGCGGGTATCCTTCGCACGCCGGGCGTCATCGCCACGCACCTGCAGACGTTCTGGCCGTTCATGGCCGTCTGGGTGGTCGGCGCGCTGTACGCGCTTCTCGGCGCGAACGCGCTGGCCGAGCTCGGCACCGTGGTTCCGCGCAGCGGCGGCCAATACGTCTTCGTGCGGCACGCCCTCGGCGACTATGCCGGCTTCGTGGTCGGCTGGAGCGACTGGATCTCGACGTGCGGCACCACCGCGGCCGTGGCGATCGTGGTCGGCGAATACAGCGTCGGACTCTTCCCCGAGGCGCGCACGCAGCACGTGATCGCGCTGACCGTGGTGGCGCTGTTCACGATCGTGCAGTGGATCGGCATTCGCGGCGGCGCCGCAGTGCAGAACGTCACCAGCCTCGCGAAGGCGCTCGCGCTGGCGGGGTTCATCGTGCTCTGTTTCTGGCTCGGCACGCGCGCGCCCTGGGCGCCGACGGCCGTCACGACGGATCTCGAAGGCTCGCTGTTCGTGCCGTTCATCCTGGCGCTGCAATCGGTGATCTACACCTACGATGGCTGGTCGGCGGTCATCTATTTTTCGGAGGAAGTGAAGGATTACGGCCGCAGCATCCCGCGGGCGATGCTGTCTTCGGTGGTCACGATCGGTGCGCTGTACATCCTGATCAACCTGGCCTTTCTCGCGGTCGTGTCGCTGCCGACGATCGCCGGAAACAACTTCGCGGCGGGAGTGGTCGTGGAGCGTCTCTTCGGCAATAACGGCGCGACGCTGTTGCGCGGACTGGTGATCCTGGTGTTGCTGAGCGCGGTCAGCTCGAACGTCCTGATGGCGCCGCGCGTGCTCTTCGCAATGGCCAACGACGGCCTGTTCTGGCGCGGCGCGCGCGAGGTGAACCGCGGCGGCACACCCGACATCGCGCTGTTGATCAGCAGCATGCTCGCGGCGATGTTCATCGTCACCGGCACGTTCGAGCAGGTCATCGCCACGCTGTCGTTCTTCTTCGTGGCGAACTACACGCTCTCGTTCGTGACGCTGTTCGTGCTGCGCCGCCGCCAGCCGCACATCGAGCGGCCGTACCGCGCCTGGGGACATCCATTCACGACCGGGCTGGCGCTGATCGCGTCGGTGATCTTTCTCGGCGGTGCCGTGGCCAGCGACCTGCGCAACAGCCTGTACGCGATCGGGTTGCTCGTGCTGAGCTTTCCGGTGTATTTGTTGGTGCGCCCGAAAGCCCCGACACGTTCATGATCGATCCGAGACTCGAATACGCCAGCACGCTCTCGTCACGTGATTACTTCGATCCGGAAGTGCTGGCGATGGAGAACCGCAACGTCTTCGGACGGACGTGGCAACTCGCCGGCCGCGCGGATCAGGTCCGCGAGTCCGGTCAATACTTCACCACCACGATCGGCGAGGAGCCGGTGCTGGTCGTGCGCGGAGCGGATGGCGTGCTGCGCGCGATGACCAACGTCTGCCGCCACCGTGCCGGTCCGATCGCGAAAGGGGAAGGACGCCGTCCCGTGCTGCAGTGCGGCTATCACGGCTGGACGTACTGGCTGGACGGGCGCCTGAAGAACACGCCGGAGTTCGAAGGAGTCGCGGAGTTCGACCGCGCCGCGTGTACGTTGCCGCAGTATCAGGCCGGGATCTGGAACGAGCTCGTGTTCGTGAACATCGATCCCGCGGCCGAGCCGCTGGCCGATTTCCTCGGCGAGCTGATGACGGACATGCCGCCCCACGACTACAGCGGCTTCCAGCTCGCGCAGCGCAAAGTGTGGGAGCTCGACTGCAACTGGAAGGTCTACGTCGACAACTATCTCGAGGGCTATCACATCCCGATCGTGCATCCCGGCCTGTTCCGCGAAATCGATTACGCGAGCTATCGAACCGAGACGAAGCGCAGCTACTCGATCCAGTTCGCACCGGCGCGCGCAAACGCATCGCGCATCAGGACGTCAGACGAAGACGATCAGGTCCGCTACTTCTGGGTCTTTCCCAACCTGATGCTGAACGTCTACCCCGATAATTTTTCGACCAACCTGATCCTCCCCCTCGGCCCGCAGCGCACGGTCACGCTGTTCGACTGGTACTTCAAGGATCCGCTGGCCTCCAAACCGCAGATCGACGAGACCGTCGCGTTCAGCGATGAGATCCAGGTCGAGGACATCGACATCTGCGAGGCCGTGCAGCGCGGACTGCGCTCGTCGACGTACGACCGCGGCCGGTTTTCGCCGCAGCGCGAGAACGGCGTGCATCACTTCCACCGCCTGTACGAGCAGTTGATGGGTCGATGAGCGTTCGAGCCATTCGCACGTTCGTGGTCTACACGTGCGCGGTGTGGATGACGTGGCTCGTGCTCCGCGAGTTTCGCGTTCTCGGCAGTCCGTATTTCGAAATTCCGGAAACGATCTTCGATCACGTGCTGACGGAGGTCCCGCTGTCCCGGCAGAGCATCGTGATGGCGCGGCACGCCGAACCGCTCATGCCGGAGGGTTCGTCGCTGACGGTGATCGCGCCGGCCCTGGCGCCGAACTTCGACCCGACGCACTACCTGGCCGCGTCGGGCATGCTTCCGCGCCATCGCGTACTGCACCCGACTCTCGCGGATGGCGAGGCGTGGCCGGACTTCGTGATCGCCCTCGGCGCGCCGCTGGATCATCGCGGCTACATCCTGGTCCGCGAGTTCCCGGAGGGCCGGCTTTACGCGGTGCAGCGATGACCGACGTCGCTGGAGTGCTCGCGTACCTGCTCCTGCCGCTGGCCGGCATCGCCGTGTGGCGTCTGGAGAGCGTGCGTGCGCTTGCGCTCGATGGCCGTCTGGCCATTGCCGGTGCCGCCGGCGCCGTCTTCATGACGCTGGTCATGGCGGTGATGTCGTCGATCGGATTGGAATGGTCGCGCACGCGATTGACCATCGTGTTGCTGCTCGCGATCGCCGCCGGTGCCTGGAAGGCGCGCCTGCGTCTGGCACCTGTGAGCCTGCCGCGCTCCGCGGCGATTTTCGCGATCGCCGTGCTGCTGGCGATCACCGCGTACGGACTGCTCACGGCGCGGGAGACGATCGGCGATCTGCTGTTTTTCTGGGGGCCGAAAGGCGTTCACTTCGCGCGCGCGGGAGCGATCGACGTCGACTACCTCCGCGATCCGCATCACTTCATGCAGCATCGCGACTATCCGCCGCTGCTGCCGCTGCTGTACGCGTGGTCGATCGAGATCGCGGGCGGGTTTTCGTGGTGGGGCGCGGTGCTGTCGAGCGGGTTGTGCCTCGCTGCCATCGTGGCCATCGTGCGCGCTTGTGCGCGCGATGATCTGGCGGCGCTGCTGACGGTCTCGGTTCTGGCGTGGGCATTCGCGAGCGGGCGCGTCGCGGGAGGCGCCGATCCGGTGCTGTTGCTCTTCGCAGCGATGGCGGTGGCGGCTTTGCTGTTCCTGCGCGACCGGCGATCGCAGACCATCATCGCCGCGATCGGTGTCGCGGGCGCGGCCGTGGTCAAGGTCGAAGGGGCCAGCTTCGTCGTGGCCATCGCTGTGGCGATGCTCGTCGACCGGCGTCCGCTCCGCCAGATCGTTGCGGTGGTTCTTCCCGGCCTCGCGCTGCTCGGTTCGTGGATCGCGTTTCTCATCCACGCGCAACTGCTCGATACGTACCTCGGGCCGGGGACGTTCTCGCTGCGCTATCTGCGCGAGGCGCTCGGCAGCACCGTGCGGCACGCAAGCTACAACGCCTTCTGGATTCCCTGGATCGCGCCGCTGATCGTCATCGCGCTGGGGAACGTCCGCCGCGTGCGGTTGCCGTTGAGTGTGGCGGCGCTGTTGTTCGGAGCGATGCTCTACGTCTATCTCAAGAGCCCGACCGATCCGTCGGTCTTCTGGATTCCCAGCTCCGCGCAACGCGTGTTGCTCACGCCGCTGCTGATGCTGCTGCTCGCCGCCGCGGCAGCGCACTTCTCCCCTCCGGAGAGGGGAGAAGGCGCAGAAAGCGGATGAGGGTTACGGGCAGGTCGCCAGCGCCTGCGTGTCGGTCACGAGCGCGAACGGAACTCCGGAGTAGTTGAAGTAGCGCTTCGTGACGCCGCGGTGCTGATCGGTGACTTCGATCTCGGCATGCTGGTCGGTCAGGCCGCCGGTGAACACCCACCAGTGGTTGTTGACGCCGCAGCCGTTGAGCACCTTGATCACCACTTCCCAGTTCGTCGGCGCGAAGAAGGTGAAGAGACCCGATTCGCTCGTGCTGAACGGAACCACCGCGCCGTTGCCGCTCGTGGAGGCGGTCTTGTAGCTCGCCTTGACCGCGAAGCGTCCGGACGGCCCGAGGCAGAGCGTCGAGGCGGTGGACGTACAGCCGGCCGAGATCGCGCCGTTGAGGTAGGCCGTCGAGGCGCCCACCCTCGTGCCGTGCGCGGTGCCAATCTCGGTCATCGGAGTGCCGTCGAGTGCATACACCGCCACCAGGCCCGTCTGCGCCGACTCGATCTTCGTGGTGATGGTGCTGCGAATCTGCGCGAGGGTTCTGGCCACGTTCCAGAAGCGCACCTCGTCGATGCCGCCGTTCGGGGAGAACTCCCAGAACGGGTCGCTGAAAATCCGCCAGCCATAGCTGGTCGCGGCGATGGGGCCGTCGTCGACACGCGTTCCCACCTCTTCGCCGTCGATGTAGTGTGTGCGCCGCTTGGTCGCGTTGTCGAACGTCACGGCGATGTGGGTCCAGTCGTTCGCGGGGATCACGCCGGCATCGAATGCCGAGCCGCTTCCGCGCACGTAGGAGCGCAACGCCGTTCCGCACACGCCGATCCACGACGATTGCTGCCAGTTATTGCCGGCGATCGTGGAGCAACCGGCAGCGTCCGTGACCGAGACCCACGCCTCGAACGTGTACGACCCGCCGGCGAAAACGAGTGCGGGATTGAGCGGCAGCTGAATGAAGCTGTGGCCTGACGAGTTCGTGAGCCACGCGTCGAACGGCTGACTGAACGCGGTGCCGGCCGAGAGAACCAAGAGAACCCCGAGAACGAGACGAAGAGAGAGCGAGAACCTGGAACGATCCATCAAAATAACAACCTCCTGTCGTTGACTTCTCAACTTGGGGACCTGCGGCGGCAAGGGCTGTGATGCGGTTCACAACCACGCAAAGAATAGTCGACTTCAGTCCCGCGCCCACGGCGCACCGGCCTCGACCGCACGCGCATAGACGGGACAGGTCTCTACGTGCGCGCCGGGCAGATAGCCGGTGCTCATCAGGAACTCGCCCGTGATCTCGCCGCCGGTGAAGACGAACGTCTTCTTGAGCAGCTTCACCCATTCGGCTTTCTCGCGCGGGTGATGCGCGTCGAGCCACTTCGCGAACGATCCGTGCGATTTGCGCAGCGCGAGGATGCGTTTCGCGTTCTCGATTGCGGCGTCGACCTTGAGGCGGTTGCGGATGATGCCTTCGTTCGCGAGCAGGCGTTCGCGGCGGCGCGCGTCGAAGCGCGCCACCTTCTCGAGCGAGAAATTCGAGAACGCGTCGACGAAAGCCTCGCGCTTCTTCAGGATGGTCAGCCACGAAAGGCCGGCCTGGTTGATCTCCAGGACCAGCCGTTCGAAAAGGCGATCGTCGTCGCGGATCGGAAATCCGTATTCGCGGTCGTGATACGGGCCGTGGAACGGATGGCCGGGAGCGGCGTCGCAGTACGTCATCCCGGCCATCGTTTCACATGCTCAGTTCTCGCGCGCGCCGAGCTGCGCGGCGAGATACGTCGAGTCGTTGGTCACGTTGTCCACCAGCGTGGCGTACGACCCGATCAAGCCTCCGCTCAGCACTTCCACGACCAGCATGGCTGCTTCCGGCGGCGCGATGCTGCGCGATCCGAAGATGTCGTTCACCTGCATGCCGCCCGCGGGAGGAACGGTCACGGTGAACGCATCGAGCTCGGTGCGCTGCTGATCGAGCACGCGGATGCGCACGGAAGTCGGACCCGGGCCGAGCTGCACGCCGGGGGAGAGCTCGACCAGGCCGATGTTGGTGCGGAAGGCCGAGCCGCCGCTGATGCCGAGGATCTCCAGGCGATCTCCGGGACCGGCGATCTGGAAATTGTTCAGCGTCGGAATCAGCGATCCGTACGTCGAACCGCCTTCATCGATCGTGTACGTACGCGAGGTCACGCGCACGCCGTCGCCGATCGTATCGGACCAGTAGCGCAGCCGCGCCAGGCCGGTCATCTGGAACAGCGTGGGCAGCGAGTCGCGGATCACGCGCGCCTCGCGCGGCAGCAGCGTGAACGAGACCAGCTTGCGCTCCGGCCCGTTCCACTGCTTCGCTTCCAGCGTGACCGTGCTGGTGACGCTGGTGGGATTGAAGAGATAAACGTCGCTGCGGAAGTGCGAGCCGTTCGCGCCGTCGACGTGTCCGATGACCGGGATGGCCCGCACCTGATCGCCCGCGGGGAGATCGGGCGGGAAGTAGGTCGGATCGTTCGTGCGGTTGTCGATGGCCACCACCGTGGCGATGGCCGTGCCGCGCGTCGGCTGCACCACCAGGCCGCCCGCGTCGTTCGAGAACAGCCCGAGCGTTTTTCCGAGCCCGTTGAACTGCAGGATGCCGCCCGCCGGCGCGTCGATGACCGGCGTCGCCGCGCTGCCGAGCGCGCCCGAGACGCCGAATGCATTCAGCGTTGCCTCGGTGCCGCTGCCCGACGTATCGGTCAGCAGGATGTTCGTGCGGAAGTGCTGGCCGGGGAACGCGCCGGCGAACGTGACCGGGAATCGCGGGCTGGCCGTGTTGAAGAAATCGATGGCTTGCATGCCGAAGCCGAACGTCCCGCCCTCGGCACGCACGCTGTACGTACGGCCGAACACGTTCATCCCTGACGCCGGGAGGAAGTGCAGCGCGCCGCCGCCGCCTTCGATGCCGAACAGCGCCTGCAGCGCGTCGGGGATGAAGCGGATCTCCTGCGGTTGCAGCGTGAGCGTCTTCTGCTGCGTCGCCAGCGCCTGCACGGCTGGTTCGCCGAGGGCGATGAAGCGGACCTCGACGTCCTGTGGCGCGTCGAGCGGGTTGTAGATCGTGACGTCCGTCAGCCAGCGCGATGCGAATGCGCCGTGCAGACGCGCGACGCCCGGGAGGACCAGATGCTGGCGCAGCGATCCGCGCACGACGCCCCATTCCTGTACCACGTCGCCGCCTCCGGCAACGGGTGCGGAGATGTCCGACTCCTGCGCCAACTGCGCACCGGAGTTGAAGACGAACGGCGCGCCGGCGGCGAGCTGATCGGCGTCGACGTGGATGAAGCCCTTGTTCCATTGTTCGTTCAGATAGAGCTCGTCATAGTGCCGCGGCATCGGATCGCCGACGCGCCACACCGCCAGCGCGGGGTCGACGAACGGACGCTGCAACTGCACGCTGCGGTCGCGATGCACCTGGATCAGCACCGTCTGTCCGGACTGGCCGGGGATCAGCGCCTCCACTTGCGGACCGCTGATGTCGCTCCACATCGTCTGGACGCCGGTGGCATGAGAGTGCCGCGAGAGCGTGGTCGGCTTGCCCGGATCGCGTTGCAGCAGCCACGCGCCTTCGAAGTCGTGCGCCGGCACCGCGAAGAAGCTCATCGGATCGAGCACCCCGAGGATCGGCCCAATCGGCGCGTCGATCGGACGCGGCGCCACGCCATACGGTCCGGCGATGAAGGTCGTTGCGCCGTTGCGATGCAGATACAGGAATCGCCCATAGGCGCTGGTCATCAGGATGTACGCCGAACCGTCGGCCGCGATCCAGCCGTGATACCCGGACCCGCTGTCGACAGGCGTGAGGACTTTGCGATTGCCGCCGTCGACATCGACGATGTCGATCGATTGCGGCCGGCGAATGAGCAGGCGCGTGCCGGCGCGGTCCTGTCCGATCGCCGACGCAGCCGAGTCGATCATCTTCGCTTCGCCGCTCGCGGTGATTCCGACCACGCCGTGATACGCGTACGTGACGATGAACGGAACCGTGTCGTTGCCGATGCGGACGGCGCCAGTGAGTCCCTGCGTCCACGGCCCGCCGAAATCGTTTTGGTAGATTCCGAAGATGGACTTGCCGTGCAACGCCGCGATGTCCTTCCATGTGGCGCCGCCATCCGCGCTGAGCAGCGTGTGCAATCCGTCCTGCTCGTACGCGGAGACGAGCAGCAGCGGCGGCGCGGACGGATTGTCTTTGCGTTCGTAGAGGCCGGCCGTGACGATGAACGCCGTTTCGCCCGCGGCCGGATAGACCACGCGCGGTTCTTGCGCGCCGGTCGTGTCATAGAGCACGAGCTGGTGCGTGTGCCAGCTGTTGGTGTCGTCGATCGCCTCGATCAACGCGAAGTGGCGGGTGGTGCGTTCGTGGTGCGCGGCCAGCGACGTGCGATTGCTGTAGGGCGCGTAGGAAAGGACCCGCGCGAAAGACGGAATCGCTGCGGCGAGCATCACGAGAACAGCAGCAAAGCGCTTCATGACTGCCTCCGTAGGGTTGCACGGTAATGTTATCTGCTTTTCAGCAATTCGCGCGCGGCGCGGCGTCCGCTCTCGATGGCGCCCGCCACGGTGCCGGTTTCGTCGCTGCTGGTGGCCTCGCCGGCGAAGAAGAGCGTGCCGCGCATCGGTTTGGCCAGCGCGTCGTGCGCGCCGCTGCCGCCGACGGCCGCGTATGAATACGCGCAGCGGCTGTACGGATCGCGTTGCCAGTCGTGCATGAACGTGCCCGCCAGCAGCGAGTCGAGCTTCCGCCGCGGCACGCCCCACGCGTGCGACATCGCGTCGAGCGCGCGGCCGGTCATCGCCTCCGGGCCTTCGGCGAGCAACGCATCGGCCGCCGGTCCGCCCGCCCAGCCGGTGAGGATCGGCGAGCGCGCCGGTGCGGACGTCCACCACGTCGGCATGAAGCGGTCGTCGCCATGCAGGAAGTTCACGTCTTTCCAGAACCGCTCGCGGAAGCGGAACGCGATCTTCACGACGTGACCCGCTTCGATCTTCGCCAGCGCCTCTTCTTTCTCGCGCAGCGGCGGATCGAAGACGATCGCGCCGTCCTGGTCGCGCGGTGCTTTCCAGACGCCGATCGGAATGGTGACGATCGCCGCCGATGCACGAATGCGCTCGGTGCTCTGGCGCGTGCGGCATTCGATGGCGATGGTGCGCGGCGCCCATTGCACGCTCGTTGCGACGGTGCCGAGGCGGAGCTCGACGTGGTCGGGATCGAGGCCGGAGCGGAGCCAGTCCAGCAGCGCGTCCTGTCCGCCGGCGAGACGGAACTGGCGATTGCCGGCGCCGCCTTGCTCATTCTGTTCGCCGTCTGTCATGCGCAGCGCGAGCGCGCTCATGCGATCGGCATCGGCGGCGTGATAGCCCTCGACGAAGCTGCGCGCCAGCTCGCGCGTGCGCGGCGGGAGGCCGCGGCGCGAGCGGAGAAAGTCGGAGAACGAGAGATCGCGCTTGCGCGCGCCGATCTTGGCGCGGACGCTGTCGATGAGGCCCCAGAAATCCTCGATCTGCTCGAACTGGCCATCGTTCGACCACCAGTGATCGTCCGGAAGCTCCATCGCGGTGAGCGCGGCGGCGTCGACGATCGAGAAGGTCGACGAGCGTTCGCCGTGAATGAACTCGGCGCCGAGCTCGATGGGGAGTGGAAGATCGGGAAGGTGCAGTGTGGAGACGCGGCCGCCGATGCGATCCCGTGCCTCGAGCAGACAAACCCGCTTGCCCGCGCCGGAGAGCGCGCGACCCGCGGCCAGCCCTGCCGCTCCCGCACCGATGATGACGACGTCGAAGCGATTCACGACGTCGTGTCCGGCTTATGCGTCGCCGACGATTTCGCTCCAGGGCAGCCGGCGCACGAGCTGCACCTTCTCGTCGATCGACTCCTGCGTGGCGCGGTCGCCGAGGACGCGGCGGAGGTATTCGACTTCCGAGGAGACCAGCTTGTTGTGTTTGGGAAGGAGGCGGTGGGCTGCGGTCTGGAGGTTGCGTTCGGATACGGAGATGAGCTTGGCGGACTTCTTGAGCTGCGGCTGCATGGAGAGTCCAACGCGGTTACGGATCGAAATCATTTCTGCAGCACCTCGAAACATCAGCGCTTTCGTGTGTTGCTCGTCACGCGCAACGGCAGCGCGGTTTTGAAGCTGAACGAATCCTGGATGAACGTCTGCCGCTGGGGCAGGCAGCCGCACAGTGCGCAGCGCATGCCGTCCACATGGGCCGCACGGGAATGACCGCAGAGCTCGCATCGCTTCATCGCTGACCTCCACGCATCATTGTTCCTACTCAAACGCAATGCCGTCGTTTTGCTAAGTCCTGTAGAGTTCGGCGCATGAGCGAATTCACGGATGCAATCAAGGCGGGTGATGTTGCGCGCCTGTCTGCCTTGCTCGAAATCGATCCGGCGCTGCCGCAGTCGCAGGAGGAAGGTGTGACCCCGCTCCTGCTCTCGATCTACTACGGCAAGAGTGACGTTGCGCGGCTGCTCGTGGAGCGTGGCGCCCCGGTGTCATTCGCGGAGGCGTGTGCCCTCGGCGATCGCGATCGCGTGCTGCGGTTGCTCGACGAGGATCCCTCCGCGCTGCACGTCCGCAGCGCGGACGGTTATCCGCCCCTCGGCCTGGCGATCTTCTTCCGCCATCCGGACATCGCGCGCCTGCTGATCGAGCGCGGCGCCGACGTGCATGCAGCCGCGGAGAACGCGCAACGCGTCGCGCCCGTGCACGCCGCGGCCGCCGTCTGCGATCACGCGACGATGCGCCTGCTGCTCGAGCGCGGTGCGGATCCGAATGCACGCCAGCAGGCGGACTTCACGCCGATGCACGGCGCCGCGAGCCGCGGCGATGTGCAGATGGCGGAGCTGCTACTCGAGTTCGGCGCGACGATGGATGTGCCGGCGGTGGCGGAGGCGGCGCGGAGTCATGGGCACCCGGAGTTCGTGGAGTGGATGGAAGCGAGATGACGCCGCGGCGAGAGATCCGGGAACGATCCTCGGGCGAAGAAAATGTGCTCCGCCAATCCGCGCAACGGCGGCACGCGCAACAGCGCAAACGCGATCTCGGTCATCGCCGGAGTGCTCATCGCGTTCATCGCCTGACGCATCCAGCGCCGGGTCATGAACCGCGCGCGGAAGCGGTCGCCGGAGTACTGCCGCAGCACCGCGGCATCGCCGCGTTCGAGATATGCGAATGCGACGTCCGCGGCGAACGTCGACAGCCGCAACGCGCCGTCCAGCCCTCCCGCGGTGAGCGGTGACACCGCGCCGGCCGCATCGCCGATCAACAGTCCCCGCTCACACGCGATCCGGCGCAGCATTCCGCCGACGGGAATCAGTCCGCCGCGGCGCTCGAACGCGCGTCCGGCGCGGAACGGCAGCGACTCGCGAAACGCCTGCAGCGCTCGCGCGGGATCCCAGCCGCGGCCGTGTGGTGGTTTGTGTCCGGCCACACCGATGTGTGCCTCGTGTCCGTCGTTCGCCACCCACGCGATGTAGCCGGGCGCGAGGCGCGGATCGACGAAGCAGTGCAGGATCGGTTCGCGCGAGACCGGCGGCACGACCTCCTCGATGCCGGTGAGCATCTCCCGGTTGCAATCGAGGCCGAGCTGTCCGGCGACGGTCGAGCGTGCGCCGTCCGCGCCGATGATGAATCGCGCGCGGATGCGCTCCTCGCGTCCGTTGCGCAGGAACGTCACGCCGTCCGCATCGCAGCGCAGCAGCCGTGCCGATGGAATCCAGCGCACGCCCGCGCTCGCGCATTGCTCGAGCAGTTGCAGGTAGAGCCACGCCATCCGCCCGACGCGGAACTCGTCGCGTTGACCGCGTAGCGCCAGCGTTCGCCGCGCAGGGGAGTAGAGGATCACGTCGCGGATCGGCGGGCCCAGTTGTTCCTCCGGCAGCGGAAAGTCTTCCCATGACTTGCGTACGAAGATGCCGGTGGTGTGCACGGGCGCGGCGAGCGAGGTCTTGCGGTCGAGGATGACCACGCGCAACCCGCGCGCGGCGAGCAGGCGCGCGCAGCGCAATCCGGCCAGTCCCGCTCCGATGACCACGATGTCCGTTTGCATGGCAAGAACTTTACAATGCAAAGACGATGCGCGCAACAAAGCACCGCGATGAAAATCTGTCGCCCTACTCGTGCTTCGAGAAGATCAGCGTCGCGTTCGTTCCGCCGAATCCGAACGAGTTCGACAGGACGTGCGTGATCTCCGCCTTGCGCGCTGCATTCGGCACGTAGTCGAGATCGCACTCCGGATCGGGGGTGTGGTAGTTGATCGTCGGCGGGATGATGCCGGTCTCGACGACTTTCGCCGCGACGGCGGATTCGAGCCCGCCTGCTGCGCCGAGGAGGTGGCCGGTCATCGACTTGGTGGAGCTGATCGCGACCTTGTACGCCTGCTCGCCAAACAGCTTCTTGATGGCGATGGTCTCGGTCTTGTCGCCGACCGGCGTCGACGTGCCGTGCGCGTTGATGTAGTCGATGTCGGACGGCTGCAGCTTCGCGTCCTTCAACGCACGCCCCATCACGCGCGCCATCCCGTCGCCGTCTTCGGAGGGCGAGGTGATGTGGTACGCGTCGCTGGTCATGCCGTAGCCGGTGATCTCGCAGTAGATCCTCGCGCCGCGCGCCAGCGCATGCTCGCGCTCTTCGAGGATCACGATGCCCGCGCCTTCGCCCATCACGAAGCCGTCGCGATCCTTGTCCCATGGACGCGACGCGCCCTGCGGATCGTCGTTGCGCGTCGACAGTGCGCGCATGGCCGAGAAGCCGCCCACGGCCAGCGGAGAGACCACCGCTTCGGTTCCGCCGGCGATCATCACGTCCGCTTCATCGTGGCGGATGATCTTCATGGCGTCGCCGATCGCGTGCGCGCCGGTCGCGCATGCGGTGGCAGGCGCCGAGCTCGGACCTTTGGCGCCGAAACGGATCGAGACCTGTCCCGCGGCGAGATTCACGATCAGGCCGGGGATGAAGAACGGAGAGATGCGCGACGGCCCGCGATCGAGCAGCTTCTTGTGCATCTCCTCGATCAGCGGCAGGCCGCCGATGCCGGAGCCGATGATCACGCCGACGCGATCGCCGTCTTCCTTCGACATGTCCAGCTTCGCGTCGTCGAAGGCCATCTGCGTGGCCGCCATCGCGTAGTGGATGAACGTATCGGACTTCTTGACCTCTTTTTTCTCGATGAAGTCCTCGGCATTGAAGCCGCGCACCTCGCCGGCGATGCGGCAGGGATAGGCGCTGGCGTCGAACTTGGTGATCGGTCCGATGCCGGAGCGTCCTTCGACGAGCCCCTGCCAGGTGGGCTCGTTGCCCACGCCGAGGGGCGAGATCATGCCGATTCCGGTGACGACGACGCGACGTTTCTCCAAGAGGTCTCCTCAAAAAGTGCTGAGTGCTGAGCCCTGAACGGCCGGGCCACCGTGACCCGGCATCCAGCACCCAGCACTCAGAACAAGAGGCGCGCGAAAAGGCTTCGCGCGGCCGGATCGATTCCTACTGAGCCTTGGCGCGCTTGTCGATGTACTCGACGGCGTCGCGGACCTTGCGGATCTTCTCCGCATCGTCGTCGGAGATTTCCACTCCGAACTCTTCTTCGAACGCCATGATCAACTCGACCGTATCGAGCGAATCGGCGCCGAGATCCTCGACGAACGACGCCTCCGGGTTCACCTCTTCGGCATCCACGCCGAGTTGCTCGACGATGATGGATTTGACCCTATCCTCTACCGACATCGGTATTCCTCCCTCGTGTTTTCCGCACGAATGCAAGGCGCGTTTTAGCACAAGCGCGCAAATCGTCGCCACCCGAGCCTGCCGGATCGCCAACTCGGATATATTCGGCTCGCGTGCCCAAACGAATCTTCTCCTACGAAGAGGCCATCGCCCTCCTGCCGGAAGTGCAGCGCCTCACCGCCCAAGCCGTCGAGCGCGTCGAAGAGATGACCTCCGACGATCCGTCCGAATATGAAAGCGTGGTCGAGGAATGGGCCCAATCCATCCTCGCTCACGGCATCGAAGTGAAGGGCCTCTGGCTGATCGACTTCGACAGCGGCGCCGGCTACTACTGCTGGCAACATCCCGAGCCCGCGCTGGAGTACTTCCACGGATACGACGAGGGATTCACGGGACGTGTGAAATTGAATTAGTCGCAAGGTCGCAAAGTCTCAAAGTCGCAAAGAGGTCGCCGCTCCCTTTGAGACTTTGCGACTTTGAGACTTTGCGACTTCGGGAACCTGATGCTCAAAGCCGTCGCCTTCGACCTCTGGGAAACGCTGATCACCGACACGCCCGCCGCATCGCGCAAGCAGGAGCGGCTGCGCCTGTCGCGCATGGAGGAGATCCTGCGCGGACGCGGTCACGGCACCGTTGCCGATCGGATCGAGCACGCTTACCGCGCGCTGTGGCATCGCTGCCAGGATCTCTACTGGTCCGCGGATCGCGACGTGCCGTGCCGCCGCCAGATCGAGCACTTTCTCGAAGAGCTGGGACTGGCCCCGGCGGCATTCGGCGAAAACGCGCTGGCGGAGCTCGAGCACGCGTATGCCACCGCTGCGCTGGACGTGCTGCCGAGCACCGTCGAAGGCGCCGTGGAAACGCTGGCCGCGTTGAAGACGCGCGGCTTCGGCGTCGGTCTGATCAGCAACACCGGACGCACGCCCGGCTCCGTGCTGCGTTCGATCTTGTCCGAGCTCGGGCTGGCCGGCTCGATCGACGTGATGGTCTTCTCGAACGAACACGGACACTGCAAGCCCGTTCCGTCGATCTTCGAGGAGCTCCGCCGCGGGCTCGATGTGCGTTACGAGGAGATGCTCTTCGTCGGCGACAACCTCTACGCCGACGTCCACGGCGCGCAAAGGTGCGGCATGCGCGCGGTGCACTTCGATCCGCCGGTGCGCGGCACCGCGGTCGCGCCGCACGTCGATCACGGGTTGGAGATCGTCGCCGATGCGCGCGTGACCTCGCTCGTCGAGATCGTTCCGGTCGTCGAAAGGATGATGGATGAAGGATGACTTCATCCTGCACACCCCGCACTTCACGCTCGAAGGACGCTCGCGCGCGGGGCATGAGACCTGGTTCCGCATCAAGGAGCTGGGCATCGGATTCGACATCGGACGCTGTCCCGACGCGCTGGTCTCGATGCCGCACGTGTTCATCACGCACGCGCATCTCGATCACGCCGCGGGCGTGCCGTTCTACGCCGGACAGCGCCATCTGCAGCAGCTCGACGGCGGCACGGTCTACGTTCCTGCGGAGGCGGCGGAAGACTTTCGCGCGCTGATGACCGTGCAGACGAAGCTGACCGGCGCACCGCTCGACATCGCCATCGCCGGAGTGGGCGTCGGCGAAGACGTGGATGTCGGACGCCGCCATCTCGTGCGCGGTCATGCCGCGACGCATCGCGTGGCCGCGCGGGCGTACGAGTTGATCGAGCGGCGCCATCACCTCCGTCCCGAGCTCTCCGGCGCGAGCGGCGAAACGATCGCGCGGTTGCGTCAGGAGGGAACGCCGATCGTGGAGGAGTACCGGCGCAGCATCTTCTTCTATACCGGCGACACGGATCGCGGACTGCTCGAATCGTGCGATGCCGCCTACCGCGCGGAGGTGCTGCTGATCGAGTGCTCGTTCATCTCCGACGGCCATCAGGAGCGCGCCGCGAAGTACCGGCACATTCACATCGACGACATCGCGGAGTTTGCCGGTCGCTTCGAGAACGAGATGATCGTGCTCACCCACTTCTCGCGCCGCTACTCGCCCGAAGACATCCGCCGCGGCGCCCGTCAGCGCCTGCCGGCGTCGTTGCACGATCGGGTGAGGCTGGCGTTGCCGGAGCAGTGGCAGACCCTGTGATGAAGCTGTTGTCGGTTGTCGGTTGTCAGTTGTCTGTGACGTAGCGCCAAAACGGCACAGACAACTGACAACCGACAACTGACAACCATTCAGTTGCACCAACTTTGCAACCTGCGCCCCTCGTGGAAAGGTATCCTTCGCCGCAATGACAGTTCCCGGTGCGCGCCCGGTCGCCGTTCTCGTCGTCCTCCTCCTCACCCTCCTCGATTTCCCGGCCGACGGCCAATCCAGGAAGAAAAAGAAGACTCCGCCGAAGAAGAAAGCGGCGGCAACGCGCAAGGCTCCGGCGAAGGCGAAGCCCGCGGCCAGCGTTCCGGTCGGGCGCACGTTCGAAGAGCGGCTGGCCTCTCTCGTCAACGGCAGCGTGGCGCGCAGCTCCGACGCCAGCATCCAGATCGTGGAGCTCGAGAGTGGCCGTTCGGTCGCGGAGCGCAATCCGCACACGCCTCTCTCTCCCGCGTCGAACATGAAGCTCTTCACCACCGCCGCGGCGATCGATCTGCTCGAGCCGTCGTTCGAGGTGACCACCGAGGTCTATGTGCGGGGGAACGTCGACGCCAGCGGGACGCTCGACGGAGACCTGAAAGTGGTCGGCCGCGGCGATCCGACCATCGGCGGACGTTTTCACGACGGCTCCGCCACGGCCGTGGTGCAGGAGTGGGCGGGCGATCTCAAACGCGCGGGCGTGAAGAACGTCACCGGCGATCTGATCCTCGAATACGGCTACATGGACACGGAGTACATCCATCCCACCTGGCCGGCCGATCAGCTCGTGAACTGGTACGAAGCGCCGGTGTCGGCGTTCTCGATGCAGGAAGGCTGCGTGGAAGTGCGCGTGCTGCCGAGCCGCGCCGGCCAGCCTTGCGTCGTGCAGCTCGAGCCGCCGACGAGCTACGTGCGCGTCGAGAACACCTGCCGGACCGGACGCGGACTGCCGTTCATCACCCGCCATCGCGGCTCGAACACGGTCATCGTGCGCGGCGGCGTTCCGGCGCGCTCCGGCGCGACAGAAGTGTTCGTGACCGTCGAGAATCCGGTGCACTACTTCGCCGCGGTGACGAACGAAACGTTCCAGCGCGAGGGCATCCGCATCATGGGCAAGGTCGCGCTGGTTGCACGCGATCCGCGCGCGGACTGGCGCCTGGTCTCCCGGCACTCCACGCCGCTGAGCATCCTCATCTACGTCATCAACAAGAAAAGTCAGAACCACTACGCCGAGCAGGTGCTGAAGATGATCGGCGCCGAGGAGCGCAACCAGGGCTCGTGGGCGGCCGGCAATGCCGAGGTAAAGGAGTGGCTGACCACGAAGATCGGCGTGCCGGCGAATGAGTTCCATCCGGTCGACGGCTCCGGCATGTCCCGCGACAACCGCGCCTCGGCGAACGCATTCATCACCCTGCTGCGCTACATGTGGAAGAGCCCGTGGCGCGAGGAGTTCGTCAGCTCGCTGCCGTACACCGGCGATCCCGACTCCAAGTTCGGCAACCGCCTGCGCCGTCCGCCGTTCGCGCGGCAGGTTTACGCCAAGACCGGCTACATCTCCGGCGTGATCGGGTTATCGGGATACGTGCACGCGCAGAGCGGCAAGGTCTACGCGTTCTCGTTTCTCTTCAACCGCTATCGCGTGGGCGTCTTCGCCGTGTACAACCTGCAGGACGAGATGCTCAAAGAGATCGTGCGGTCCGGGTGACGCGCTCGCTGTGCTCGCGCGGTTGCCGGTTGTCGGTTCGGGGGGCGGCGTCGCGAGTGGAAGCTTTTTCGCGGGGAAAGCACGTCTTGTCCGGCGTTGCAGGCGCTTCGCCGAGGATGGCTACCAGGATTCCGAGTCGCATCGCGAGGCAATATACGGACGCGGGGTGCTCGGGGAGTGAACTCCCGGTGACGGGGGAGTCGCAAAGTCTCAAAGTCTCAAAGAGCAGTCTCGCGGCCCGCTTCTCCTTTGAGACTTTGCGACTTTGCGACTTCAGAGTACGTACCCCTGGCTGGCCGGCGTGAACTGCAACGTATACACGCCGCTGGCCTTACGCACCGTGGCGACGGCCTGGAAGCCGGGGAACTTCAGCACGTTTCCGATCAACTCGGCGTGGTCCTTCTTGATGTAGAGCCGCACGGCGTCGTCGACCGTTTCGGCGTCGAATGAATGGAATGCGACGGCGTTCGCGGCGGTGACGGGACGGCCGTCCTCATCCGTCAAATGACGTTCTTCGATCGTGAACCGGATCATCACCTGCGTGCTCTCGCGCAGCGCGCCTGCAATTCCGATGCAGGGCACTCCGGTTCTATACTCAAATCTGGAGGGCGGCCATGAGCGACGAGCGCGTTTTGAAAGATGTTCCGGTCATTGGGAGAGTGGAGTTTCGCGAGGTGGAACGCCCCGAGCCGCTTCCCTCGGAACGCTTCTCCGAACCGATCCCGCTCGGCCTCACGTTCGACGACGTCCTCCTCAAACCGTCCCGCTCCGACCTCCATCCGAACTTCGTCGACGTCTCCACGCGCCTGACCCGCGAGATCCGCCTGAACATCCCGCTCATGTCGGCGGCCATGGATACCGTCACCGAGGCACGCCTCGCGATTGCGATGGCGCAGCACGGCGGCATGGGCGTGATCCACAAGAACATGCCCATCGACCGGCAGGCGGAGGAAGTCGACAAGGTCAAACGCTCCGAGGCGGGGATGATCGTCGATCCGGTCACGATGCGGCCGTGGCAATCGATCTCCGAAGCGCTGCAGGTCATGGAGAAGTACAAGATCAGCGGCGTCCCGGTCACGGATGCGAACGGGAAACTGGTGGGCATCCTCACCAACCGCGATCTTCGCTTCGAGACCCGCTTCGATCTTCCGATCGCCGAGCGGATGACCAAGGACAACCTCATCACCGTCCCGGTGGGGACGACGCTCGAGCAGGCGCGCGAAGTCCTGCACCAGCATCGCATCGAGAAACTGCTGGTCGTCGATCAGAACGGTGACCTCAAGGGCCTGATCACCGTCAAGGACATCCAGAAAGCGCGGCGCTATCCGCAAGCGGCGAAAGATCCGCTGGGACGTCTGCGCGTCGCCGCCGCCATCGGCGCCGGCAAGGACGGCATCGAGCGTGCGCGCGCGCTGATCGATGCGAAGGTTGACGTGATCGTGCTCGACTCCTCGCACGCGCATTCGCAGGGCGTGCTGGAGAGCATCAAACAGTTCAAGCGTCTCTTCCCGGCCACGCCACTCATCGCCGGCAACGTGGCCACGTACGAAGGCGCCATCGATCTCTGCGAGCTCGGCGTCGACGCGATCAAGGTCGGCATCGGGCCGGGCTCCATCTGCACCACGCGCGTCGTCGCGGGCGCGGGCGTGCCTCAGATGACGGCCATCATCGAATGCGTACGCGCCGCGGAGCGCTTCGACATCCCGGTGATCAGCGACGGCGGCATCAAGTTCTCCGGCGACATCACCAAGGCGCTCGCCGCGGGCGCGCACTGCGTGATGATCGGCTCGCTCTTCGCGGGAACCGATGAGGCGCCGGGCGAGACCATCCTCTATCAGGGCCGCACGTTCAAGGCCTACCGCGGCATGGGCTCGATCGGCGCGATGCAGGCCGGCTCGAAGGACCGTTACTTCCAGGAAGAAACTGACGAGGTGACCAAGCTCGTCCCGGAAGGGATCGAGGGCAAGGTGCCGTACAAGGGTTCGATTGCGGCGATGATCCCGCAGATGATCGGCGGCCTGCGCTCGGGCATGGGACTCAGCGGCGCGCGCGACATCGAAGAGCTGCGCACGAAGTCGCAGTTCGTGCGCATCACCGCGGCGGGCTTGCGCGAGTCGCACGCGCACGACGTGACCATCACCAAGGAAGCTCCCAACTATCGGCTGGAGAACAACGACTGAATCGTCTGACCGTTTTCCTCGCCGTGCTCGTTCTCTCCGCGACGTCGTTCGCCGAGCAGGCGCCGGTCTGGATCGAGCCTGCCGCGCCGACGTCCGTCACGCCGATCACCGCCTTCGTTTCGCTCAGCTGCTACGCCGGCGAGCCGTCGGTGAGCATCGCAGGGTCGGTGATCACGATGCTCGCGCCACTGGAATCGTGTGGCTCGCCGCCACTCCCGGTGCAGTACTCCGTCCGTTTGCCGTCGCTGCTCGCTCCCGGTGAGTATCGGCTCGACGTGGCGTATCCGGGACCAGGTGAGATCGCCGGCAGCACGACGTTCATCGTTCGCGATGGCGCGTCTCCGTTCGTCATTCATCCGTTTGCGATCTCGACGCTGGCCAACGACCGCAAGGTCCGCCTCTCTCGTGTTTCGGAGGTTTGCGCGACCGGCTGCACGATCCGCGTCGGCGGCGTGGTCATCGAGCAGAAGTCCTTCACCGATGGCGATGCGATCTCCTTCGAAGCGCCTCCGCACGCGGCCGGCCTGGTCGATGTCTCGGTGCAGGAAGGCGATGTGATCCGCCATTCCGCGGCCGGGCTGTATTACTTCGATCCGGGCAAACCGCCCGATCCTTCCGTGTTCGAGCGCATCCTCTTTCCCGTGCTCTTCACCGCGTCCGGCGTCGGCGGCTCGCAGTGGGTGAGCGAAGCGGTGATCTCGAATCCGCGCAAGTGGTTCGTCTGGAACTACAACAGCATCTTCCCGTACGTCTGCGTCGGCTATCCATGCGGCGAGCGGCTGGATCCGGCATCGATCCAGAGGTTCAGCGGCCATGGATATCCGAATGGTGCCGTGCTGCTGGTGCCGCGCGAGGAGGCGGGCGACCTGTCGTTCTCCCTGCGTGCGCGCGATGTCTCGAGGGACACGGAAGGGCTGGGCACGCAGATCCCGGTCGTGCGCGAGGCCGGGATGTTCCGCGACACGATCACGCTGCTGAACGTACCGCTCGATTCGCGCTACCGAGTGAAGCTGCGCGTCTATACCTTCGACGCGGGACGTTCGGGCGCCGGCCAGGCTCTGGCTCACGTCGGGATCGAGCCGGTCGCCGGCGAGCCGAGGTTCGCTACGGTTCGCATGAACGCGACGAACCAGGGGTTGTCGTCGTATTACGGCGAGTTCGATTTTCCGGCGGGAGCGTCCGGTGAGCTCGTCGATCTCTACGTCAATCTCGAGCCGGGCTATCTCGGATGGGCGCTGGCCACTGTCACGAACAACCGCACCCAGCAGGTCACGATCGTTGCACCCGATGGCAAGGGCGGACAAGCGTGCGGCACGTTGTGCGATTGAGCGAGCGATGAAGACCATCGATGACTTCGTGGTGATCCTCGTCGACAGTGACGAGAGCGGCCAGCAGCTCGAATACCGCAGCGCGCTCGGCGGACGGCTGGCGCACTTTCCGGCGTGGGAGCACGTCGACCGCGACCTGCGCCACTTCATCTCCGGCGACATTCCCAACGGCACGCGCGAAGAACCGTACGTCGATCGCGATGAAGGCTGGGAGATCCGCATCTTCGAAGAAGATGGCTGGGTATACGTCGAGGAGAACGGGGAGCGTTTTCGCGTGCGTGCCGACGAGTACCGGCGCGTGTGGAACGCGCTGATCGACGACTTCAACCCGGTCTCGCCGCTGGATTCGAACGATGAACGATGAACGATGAACGATGAATCGTCACGCGACGTCATCGTTCATCGTTCATCGTTCATCGTTATGTCAGAATCCGCGGCCTCATGTCCGATTCCCGCCGCTTCGCGCACGATCTCGTCGACCTTCTCTTCGATCACGTCGAGCAGATCGAAACGCGTCCGGTCGTGGAGTGGACCCCTGCCGCGGAACTGCGCGAGATGGTGCGCATCGGCGGCGAAAGCGCGCCGCCGCTGGAGCTCGCAAGACTGGTGGCGCGCTACTCCAATCAACTCCATCACCCGTCGTACATGGGCCATCAGGTCTGTCCGCCGTTCCTCGACGCCGCGATCGCCGACCTGTTGATCTCGTTCACCAACAACTCGACCGCGGTGTGGGAGATGAGCCCGATCGGCACGGTCATCGAGAAGGAGATCGTGCGCTGGCTCGCCGGTCTGGCCGGCTATCCGGAGTCCGCGGAGGGGACGGCGGTCTCCGGCGGATCGGCTGCCAATCTCACCGGCCTCCTCGCCGCGCGCGCCCGCTGGAACGCCGACGCGTCGATGACCGGCAAGCGGCCGGTGGTGATCGCCTCGCGCGACGCGCACTACTCCATCGCGCGCGCCGCGGCGATCATGGGCATTCCCGCCGCGGATGTCCTGAAGGTGCCGACCGATGACGCGCATCGCATGGATGTCGGCGCGCTCGAGGAAACGCTGGCCGCCGTGGAAGCGCGCGAAGACGCGGGCGTGCTGGCCATCGTAGCCACGTCCGGCTCGACCGCGACCGGCGCCTTCGATCGCCTCGACGAGATCGCGTTGCTGCGCGACCGCTTCCGCACCTGGCTGCACGTCGATGCGGCACACGGCGCGTCGGTGCTGGTCAGTGCGTCGCTCGCGCGTCTCGTGCGCGGACTGGAGCGCGCCGACTCGTTCTCGTGGGATCCGCACAAGATGATGTGGATGCCGCTGTCGCTCGGAACGATTCTGGTGCGCGACGGCATCTGGCTGCGCCGCGCGTTCGAAGCGGACGCGCCGTATCTGTTCCACCCCGGCAGCGAGAACCTCGGCGAGATGACCATCCAGTGCTCGAAGCGCGCGGATGCGATCAAGCTCTGGCTGGTGCTGCGCTCGCGCGGCGTGGCGCCGATCGCGGAGGCGCTCGAACGCGTGACCGCCTTGACGCGTTACCTGTACGAGCGCCTCGTCGAATCGGAGGAGTTCGAGCCGGTGCACGAGCCCGACCTGAACATCCTCTGCTTCCGCCGCAAGGGCTTCGACGACGAACAGACCGCGGAATTGCGCGAGCGCCTGATCCGCAGCGGCCGCGCCTGGATCACCAGCACCGTGCTGCGCGGCGAGCGCGTGCTGCGCGTGACGATGATGAATCCCCGCACCACGGAGCGGCACGTCGACGCGATGCTGGACGCGCTGCGCGGCTGAGACAGAATACGCATCGTGCACGTCATCGAGACCATCCTCTGGAAAAGCATCCCCTGGGCCGGGCATGAATCGGCGCGGCTGCTTTCGCTCGACGGCGGCTGGCAACTCGAAGGCGCGGCCGCCTTCCTGAATGACGGCCAGCCCTGCCGCCTCGTCTACACCATCACCTGCGACCGCGACTGGCACACGCGCCGAGCGACGGTGAACGGGTGGGCCGGCGAGCGCGAAGTCGACATCGTCATCGAGGCCGTGAATGGCGTCTGGATGTTGAACGGCGTCGAACAAAAACAGGTCGCCGGCTGTATCGACGTCGACCTGAACTTCAGCCCGTCGACGAACCTGCTCCCGATCCGGCGCCGGGCCACCGACGTGCGCACGGCCTGGCTGCGATTCCCGGGCTTCGCACTGGAACTGCTCGAGCAGCGCTACACCTACCTGGCGGACGATCGCGTGCGCTACGAGAGCTTCACCACGAATTTCGCCGCAGAGTTGCGGATCAGCCCGAACGGCCTCGTGCTCGACTACGAGAACATCTGGAGCGCGGAGCGCTAGTGCCGCGTCTGCGCATCGTTCTGGTCGAGCCGCAGGAGGCCGGCAACGTCGGCGCGGTGGCGCGGGTGATGCTCAACTTCGGCTTCGACGAGCTCTGGATCGT
>CAMPKJ010000004.1 GCA_946887105.1 uncultured Acidobacteriota bacterium
TCACCGGCTTCGTCACCATCACCGTTCGCAACATCAATTCACAGACGCAGACCACTCTCCCCAACGGATTCCGCTACGTGGCGGCGATGGTCATCACGGCGGTCGGACCGACCGAGGGTCCGTTCGCAGGCGGTACGAAAGTCACCATCGACGGCACCGGCTTCGTCGCGCCTGTCGCGGTGACGTTCGGCGGCGTCGCTGCGCAACCGATCAGTGTGTCGGGCACTCGCGTGATCGCAATCACCTCGATCGTCACGCTCGAGGGCTGCGAAGACGTCAACGGTCCGACGTCGGTCACGAACATCGTGAACGGCGACACCGCCACTGGTCCGAGTTTTACTTACCGCGTACCGAAACCGACGATCATTGGAACGAGTCCGAGCGCCGTTGCTCCCGGAGGCTTGGTTTCGGTGATCGTCGCGAACGCCGTTCCCGGCATCAATCGATTCACGCTCACGGGCTTGGAGGGTGACGACTTCACCGGGGGAACTGACACCAAGACGGTGTTCCCGATCTCCAGCGTCTTTGCAGCGGACGGTACGGCGACGTTCACGCTGGCGGTTCCGACGAACTTCGAATTCCTGAGGGGAAGCTGCTTCGCCGGTGGCGAGTTCGGTGAACGCCTGCTCGATCTGAATGTGGACGTGACGTATCTCAACATTCAAAGCGGCTGCACCGATTCGGCAGAGGACGTGTTTACGGTCGATGTGGACAATGGATGCGTCGCGTTGCCAAGTCCTGAGGTTACGCAGACGGCACCGACGCCGCCTAACTGTGCGGTTGCACCTGCGGTCGCTGTCGGCGGCAGCAGCCAGACCATCATCTCGTTCACGAATGACGGTAATGCGGCGCTCGTTCTCACTCCGGACGCCCCAACGGGAGCGGACGCGGCAGAATTTGTGATCACTCCCGCGACACGGACGATCGCACCTGGCGCTACGGCGAACTTCACGGTCAATTTCACACCGACGGCAGTCGGGGTGCGCAATGCATCCGTGACGTTCAATACCAACGACACAGACGAAGGGTCGGTCACGATCTGTCTGCGGGGTACCGGCGAGTAGCTCCCGCTGATCGTGCATGTTCTTTCGAACCGCCCCGCGACTTGCGGGGCGGTTCGTGTCTGGTGCGGTTGCACCTTTCCCCGCTGTAGGCAAGAATTCAGGTTCCGCGATGGCTCAACCGGCGACGACCGCAAAAATCGAAGAGCTGCGCTTCAAACTGAAGACGGATCCGAAGAGCCGTCTCTTCTACCAGCTCGCCGAGGAGCTGCGCAGGGCGGGGCATTTCGATGAATCCGAACAGGTCCTGCGCTCCGGCCTGCAGGTCTACCCGACCTATCTCGCCGCATGGGTGAGCCTCGGACGCACGCTGCGCGAGCAGAAGAACGACGCCGGTGCGGTCGACGCGCTGAACAAAGCGCTGCAGCTCGATCCGGGCAACGTCGTGGCCGCGCGCATTCTGGCCGACGCCTATCTCGCGCTTGGCGAGAAGATCGAGGCCATCAAGAAATACAAGCTCGTCCACGCGCTGCTGCCCTCGGACGAAGACCTGCGCGTCACCATCGAGCAACTCGAGCGCGATCTGCAGGAGCCGTCGGCGCCGTTCGCGGTCGCTCCCGAGCCCGAAGCGGAGCCGGAGCCCGAACCGAAGCCGCTCGAAGACACCTCTCCATGGTCGCAGACGGCGCAGCAAACGCCTCCGCCCTTCGAAGAAGAGTCGCCGTTCGATCGCACCATGCCTCCGTTCGCGGAAGCAGCACGCTCGCTCGAAGAAGAGGCGCGCATCGAAGAGGAAACCGGCGACGCCGAGCCGATGGCTGCCGCGCACGAGGAGAGTCCGTTCGAGGAGCCGGTCGGCAGTTTCACGTCCGACGCGTTCGCGGTCGAAGCCCCCGCGGGGATGCACATCGAGCCGGCTCCTGTCGTCGCCGAAGTGTCAGCGCCGGTCTTCGAGACCGTCGAAGACGTTGCCGAAGCTCCCACCGGCGACGCCGCGAACACGATGACCATGGCCGATCTGTACGTCCGTCAGGGTCTGGTCGAAGATGCGAGACACATCTACGAGAACATCCTCGCGCGCGACCCCGGCAACGGCGAAGTGCGCAGCAAACTGGACGGATTGGCGCCGCGAGTCAATACGAAGGTGGCGGCGCTGGAGCGCTGGCTGGGCAAGGTGTCGAAGAGAGAGGTGGGGCGTGTTTAGAGACGTGCTGGCCGGCCTTCTGCAGCGCATCGACGGGTCGATCGCCGCGAGTCTCATCGGCCTCGACGGCATCGCGATCGAATCCGTGAATACGTCGAACGTTCCGCTGGACGTCCTCGGCGCGGAGTTCGGCGGCTTCGTGAAGTCGATCCGTCACGCCGACACCGAGCTCGACACCGGAGAAGTCCTGCAGTTTGCCCTGGTCACCGAGCGATACATTACGTTTCTCTCGGAAGTCACGAACGAGTACTACATCCTGCTCGTGCTGCGTCCCGACGGCAACTATGGCCGCGCGCGATTCGAGCTGTCGAAGGCGAAGCATTTGCTTCGCGATGAGTTGATCTGAGAGGTCACCGTTGAATTTCAAAGAAATCCTGGAACTGATCGACAAGGTCGCGGAGAGCGGCATTGGCAGCGTCGAAGTCGAGCAGGCCGGCACGAAGGTGCGCATCGAAGGCAAGAGCGCGCCCGCTCCCGTGCAGGTCAGCAGCGAGAACAACGTCGCGTTCGCCGCGCCCGCGCCGCCGCAGACTCCGGCACAGATCGAGACCGCCCGCGTCGAAGAGCGCAAGCGCGTCGAAGAGGAAGCCGAGGCGGGGCTGCACATCATCACGTCGCCGATCGTCGGCACGTACTACCGCTCGCCCAATCCCGAGGCTTCACCGTTCGTCAACGTCGGCGACCGCGTGACCAAGGGGAAGGTGCTCTGCATCATCGAAGCGATGAAGCTGATGAACGAGATCGAGTCGGACGTGGACGGCGTGATCGTCACCATCTATCCGCAGAACGGTCAGCCCGTCGAATACGGTGAGAAGCTGTTCGCGGTGAAGGTGTAGCGTCTTGTTCTCCAAAATCCTGATTGCCAATCGCGGCGAGATCGCGCTCCGCATCATCGCCGCGTGCAAGGAGATGGGCATCAAGACGGTGGCCGTCCATTCCGAGGCCGACCGCGATTCCCTGCACGTCCGCTATGCCGATGACGATGTCTGCATCGGTCCCGCCGTCTCCAAGCAGAGCTACCTGAGCATCTCCAGCATCATCGCCGCGGCCGAGATCACCGGCGCCGACGCCATCCATCCCGGTTACGGTTTTCTCTCCGAGAACGCGCACTTCGCGGAGATCGTCGGCGAGTGCAACCTCACGTTCATCGGACCGCCCGCGCGCGCCATTCGCCTGATGGGCGACAAGTCGCGCGCACGCGAGACCGCGAAAAACGCCGGCGTGCCGATCATCCCCGGCAGCGAAGGCGCGATCCGCTCCGTCGACGAAGCGGCGGACGTGGCGCGCTCGATCGGCTATCCGGTCATCCTCAAGGCGTCGGCCGGCGGCGGCGGACGCGGCATGCGCATCTGCTGGGAAGAGAGCGATCTGCAGACGCAATACGACACCGCACGCAACGAAGCGGAGCGTGCATTCGGCGACGGCTCGGTGTATCTGGAGAAGTACCTCGAGCGTCCGCGTCACATCGAGATCCAGGTTTTCTCCGACATGCACGGCCGCACCGTGCACCTCGGCGAGCGCGAATGCTCGATCCAGCGCCGCCACCAGAAGTTGATCGAAGAATCGCCGTCGCCCGCGCTCGATCAGGAGATGCGGCGGCAGATGGGTGAGGCCGCGATCCGTTTGTGCGAGGCGGTCGAATACGTGAACGCCGGCACGATCGAGTTTCTCTATCAGGACGGCGCGTTCTATTTCATGGAGATGAACACGCGGATCCAGGTCGAGCATCCGGTCACCGAGGAAGTGACGGGCATCGATCTCGTGAAGGAACAGATCCGCGTCGCCGCGGGCGAGCCGCTGTCGGTACCGAAGGGCGACTTCTACCTGCGCGGACACGCCATGGAGTTCCGCGTGAACGCCGAAGATCCGGTAACGTTCGCGCCCAATCCCGGAAAGATCCGCGAGCTGCACCTGCCCGGCGGTCCCGGCGTGCGCGTCGACACGCACATCTATCGCGATTACGTCGTTCCCGCGCACTACGACTCGTTGCTCGCCAAACTGATCGTGCGCGGAAAAGACCGCGCCGACACCCTCGCCCGCGGCCGCCGCGCGCTCGAGCAGTTCGTCGTCGAAGGCGTGAAAACCACCATCCCGCTGCACCGCGCCATCCTCAACAACGAGCAGTTCATCCGCGGCGACATTTCGACGCGGTTCATGGACAAGTTCTCGATGTGACGGACGGCGGCGCCAGCCGTGTTACGCTCATGAACCCTTCAGCATGAAGATCTATCTCGTCGGGTTCATGGGTTCGGGAAAGACGACCGTAGGGCGGGAGCTCGCCGCGCGGATCGACGCTCCGTTCTTCGATCTCGACGAGCTCATCGAGGCGGCCGAGCAGCTCTCGATCAAGGACATCTTCGCGCAGCATGGCGAGCCGTACTTTCGGAAGCGTGAGCGCGATGTGCTGCGCTCCACGAAGCATCTCGATGGCGCCGTCATCGCCACCGGCGGCGGGACGTTCACGTTCGATGAGAACGTGCAGTTCATTCAGTCCGAGGGGCTGTCGGTCTATCTGTCGGCGCCGTATGCGCTGTTGCGCTCGCGCATCGGCGACAAGGCCGGCAACCGGCCGCTGTTCACGGACGATCTCGCCACGCACGAGCTCTACGCGAGCCGCATCCGCTACTACCGCATGTGCGATCTCACCATCGACATCCGCGAGCAGGAGACGCCCGCGGAGATCGCCGAACGGTTGATGCTCGAACTGCCGCGCACGGTCCTGGAGTCGGCGCGCCGCTCGACGTGGAGGTCTGTACGGTGAGAAAGGCACGGCGATGAGAGCGCTGGTGGTCAGCGATCTCCACGCGAACGCGGAGGCGTTGCGCGCCGTGCTCGCGCGCGTCCGTCGCAAGAAGTACGACGCCGTGATCTGCCTCGGCGACTTCGTCGGCTACGGCGCGCAGCCGAACCAGGTGCTCGACACGATGCGCACGCTGCGCGGGCGCAAGGTCTACATTCGCGGCAATCACGATCGCGTGGCCGCCGGGCTCGACGATGCGAACGGCTTCAATCACGCCGCGAAGGCAGCCGCGCTCTGGACGCGCGAACATCTCAGCGCACCCAATCGGCGGTTCCTGCGCGAGCTCACGGTCGGCCCGCGCATGCATCACGAAGCGATGCTCTGCCACGGCTCGCCGTACGACGAGGACGAGTACGTCTTCAACGTCCATCACGCGGCGCAGATCCTGGCGCTCTATTCGGCGAAGTTCATCCTGTTCGGGCACACGCATCTGCCCGCCGTGTTCTCGATCGATCCGGACATGAACGTCAGCGGCTTCGCGGTGCGTTCGGACGCGAACGTGCGTCTGGACAAGCGCCTGCGCTACCTCATCAATCCCGGCTCGGTCGGGCAGCCGCGCGACCGCAATCCGCAGGCGTCGTGCATCATCGTCGACACCGACAAGCCGTCCGTGCAGTTCTTCCGCGTCGAATACGACATCGGAAAAACGCAGTCGTCGATCCTGAAGGCAGGCCTGCCGGACATCCTCGCCACGCGGCTGCAATTCGGGACGTAGCCGATTCAGGACGGCACTTCCCCAGATCAGGACACAGGACCGCCGTCCCCAACCACTAAGCCGTTGAAAACACAAGCGGAATACTGATCCGTGGCGTGGCATGTCGACCGCAACCGGAGCGTCACGGTTGCAGGAGAAGCCCCATGAAAAAATCCTTCCTTCTGATTCTTCTTACGTTCATCGCGGCGTTCGCTTCCGCCGAGGACAAACACCAGTCGTACATCTCGTACGACGATGGTGGAACGGTGGTTCGGTCGGGCGATGACAATCGCGAGATCGAAGCGCGCCGGAACCTGCCGGTCTATCCGGGCGATGAGATCGTCACCGCGCGCCGCGGCCGCGCCGAGATCCGTCTTTCGGACGGCAACATCCTCGGCATCGATCGCACCACCGCCATTCGTCTGCGGTCGGTCCTCGACAGCTACGAAGGCGACGCGAACGAGACCGTCGCGGAGCTCCGCTACGGCAAAGTGGCCGTACATCGCACCGATCTCGGTCGCGAACACGTGCGGCTCGACACCGACAACGCCAGTTACGTCGCCGAACGCGAAGCGCTCTACTCCGTCGAAACCGACTCGCGCGGCAGAGATCGCGTGACCGTGTTCGACGGCTCCATCGAAGTGCGCACGCCCACGCGCTCCACGCGCCTGCGGTCCGGTGAGGCCGCGACCATCGACGAGAGCGGCGTCTTCGATCTCATCGGCGATCAGCGCGATGCCGCGGATGACTTCGAGCGCTGGTTCCTCGATCGCGCCGAGCGGTTCGGCAGCTACAGCAGCCGCTACGTCGATCGCCGTCTCGGCTACTGGACCGACGACCTCGACGGGCACGGACGCTGGGTCATGGTGGCCGGCGTCGGCTGGGCGTGGCGTCCGTTCGTCTCCGTCGGCTGGCGTCCGTACTATCACGGCTACTGGCATCACAGCCGCGGCGGACACCTCACCTGGGTTTCCTACGATCCGTGGGGATGGGGTCCGTATCACTACGGACGCTGGGCGTTCGATCCGGGCTACGGCTGGGTGTGGGTGCCGGGATATGGCTACTCGCCCGCGTGGGTCTACTGGCTGTACGGACCCGGTTATGTGGGCTGGGCGCCGTCGGGCTACTGGGATTGCTATCGCCCGTACTACAGCTGGGCATACAACCCGTACCGCAATCGCGGGTTCGGAGCGCACGGCTTCGGCTGGTACGGCCGCGTGCGCACGAATGACTTCGACCTGCGTCCGTGGACCTTCGTCGAGTCCGGCGTGCTGGTCTCGAACCGCGTCGATCACGCCGCGCTCAAGACGGACATCATCAAACAGCGCATGAGCCGCACTCCGGATGGATTCGCGACCATCGTCGGCGGCCCCGGCCGCATGACGCGCGAAGAGCTGCGCGATCCGGCGGACGCCATCCGCCGCCGCGGATTGGATGGACGTCACACCGGCCGCGAAACGGGCGCGCCTCCACCCGACCTGACGCCGTTCGTGCGCCGCGATCCCGACATCGGCGGTCCGATCCGCGATCGCATCGTGCGCGGACGTGATACGAGCCTCGCCAGCGGAGGAAGCACGGCCAGCGGTCCGTCGCGGACGATCGGCAGCGTTGCGCCAATCGGCGGCGGCAGTGTCGCTCCGATCGGACGCGGCAGCGTGGCCCCGATCGGCGGCGGCTCGGTGGCTCCCATCGGCGGCGGCACCGACACGCGTGGCGATGGCGACGACGGTCGCGTGACGCGCGGCAGCGGCAGCGGCGATCGCGAGGCGACCGATCGCGGTTCGTGGCGGGACCGCATCAACCGCGGCAACGACCGCCCGTCGGCACAGCCTGCGCCGGCGCCGGCTGTGACTCCGGCTCCCGGCACCGACCGTCCGGCGCGCGACAACTCGTGGCGCACGCGCATCCGCAACGATGAAGAGCGCCCGCGCTCCTCGACCGGTGACTCGTCGACCAACGCGAGCGGCTCGAGCACGTCGCGGCGTGTGATCGACGGAATCGGCGGCGCCCGTGTGGTTCCGCGCAACACGGAGAAGCGCGACGGCGATCGTTCGTCGACGACGCGCGAGCGCACCGGCAATCGCAACAGCGGACGCCGCGATTCCGGCAATCGCGACAGCGGCAGCCGCGCCCGCGAGAGCAGCGGCTCGCGCGACTCGGGACGCGCCAGCAGCCCGCCGCCATCCCGCAGCTCGGGATCCAGCTCCGGCAGCGGCTCGGGCAGCAGCAGCTCGAGCGGCAGCTCCGGCAGTGGAAACCGCTCCAGCGGCGGTCGGATCGAACGCGATCAGTAATGCAAATGAAAAGGGTCTCCTCGGAGGCCCTTTTCGATTCAGGCCTGAAATCCCCATACAATCCGCGCGAATGTCGCTGGCCTTCTTCTTTGCCCTCTACTGTCTCGAGGCTGGTCTCTTTTTCCTGGTGGTTCCCTGGACGGTAATCTGGACGCTGAACCCCTTGCTGCACAGCAACATCGCCATCGGATTGTGGGCGGATAATCCGTTCGTGCGCGGCTTCGTCTCGGGCATCGGCCTGCTGCATCTGATCGTCGGAGTGCGCGATCTCGTGCGCCTGTCGCGGGAACGCCGGAGCCGCGCGCAGTGAAGCGCTGGTCGCGATTGTTCGTGCCGTTGCTGCTCGGCGCGATCCTGCTCGCGATGTACTGGATCCTGCGCGACAACCCGTCCCTGTTGCGCATCGGCCGCATCGACGGCGCGCTGTTCGTGCGCATCCTGCTGTTCCTCGCGTGCATTCCGCTGACGCTCTTCGCGGTGCGCGCCATCGACCTGGTGGCGTTCGACCTGCGCCGCACCATGCCGGCCCCGCAACTCCTGCGCGAGCTCGTCGCGATCGTGCTCTACGCGATCGCGTTCGGCTCCGCGTTCTCGTTCATCTTCAACCGCAGCGTGACCGCGTTCCTGGCCACAGGCACCGTGGTGGCGGCGGTGCTCGGTCTGGCCATGCAGGAGACGCTCGGCAATCTCTTCGCCGGCATCGCCCTGCACATGGAAAGCAGCTTCGCGCCAGGTGACGTCGTGCGCAGCGGCGAGCACCTCGGCATCGTCGAAGCGATCCGCTGGCGCGGTACGCGGCTGCGCACGTTCAACAACAACGTCGTGATCGTCCCGAACTCGGTGCTCGCGCGCGAGCGGCTGGAAGTCTTTCCCCGCAACAACTTCAACGCTCGCTTGCTGCAGTTGACCATCGACTATCACTCCGCGCCCGCCACCGTGATCAGCGTCCTCACGCAAGCCGCATCCCACGTCGACGGAGTGGTGCAGGAGATGCCGTGCCTGGCGCGCGTGGCCGCATTCGCCGAGTCGGGCATCACGTACGAGATCAAGTACTTCACTGCCGATTACGCGCTGCGCGACCGCATCGATGCCGACATCCGCAAGGCGGTCTGGTACGCGCTGCAGCGCAATGGCATTCCGCTGGGGCTGCCGATCCGCGCGGTGAAACGCTACGCACCGGCAGCGCAGCGCCTGCAGCCGGAACCGGGAACGATCCGCCGGCGGCTCTCGCGCGTAGACATCCTTTCGCCGATCTCGCGCGACGTGCAGCAGAAGATCGCCGACGCCGCACGCGTGCACGTCTTTTCGAACGGCGAGACCATCCTCAGCCGCGGCACCGAGGGCGACTCGATGTTCATCGTGCACGACGGATCGGTGTCGGTGCGCGTGGACGATGCGGAAGTGGCGCGGCTCGGCCCGGGCGACTTTTTCGGCGAGATGGCGTTGCTCACGGGGGAACGCCGCAAGGCTGACGTCGTCGCGCTGACGGACGTCGTGGCGCTGGAGATCGCGCGCGATGCACTCCTGCCGGTGCTGCAGGAAGTGCCCGATCTCGCCGCGGCGATCTCCGCGCGAGTGGTCCAGCGGCAAGGCAATCTCGACTCGCGTCGCGCACCTTCGCCGGAGGAACACGCCTCGATGCTCTCGCGCATCAAGGCGTATTTTGGACTGTGAGCATGCAGCGCCTGTTGATCGTGGAAGACAAGGAATCGCTCGCGCACATGCTGCGCGAGGCGGTGCTGGCGGACGGTCTCGAAGCCGAGGTGGCCGCGTCCGGCTCGGCGGCCATGCGCTGGCTCGCGGAAGGACGGCGCTACATGGCCGTGCTCACCGATCTCCGCCTGCCGGGCGCGGACGGCATCGACGTGCTGCGCCAGGCGAAGGAGAGCGATCCCGATTGCCCGGTGATCGTGATGACCGCGTTCGGAACGATCGAGAACGCGGTCGAGGCGATGAAGCTCGGCGCGTACGACTACATCGAGAAGCCGATCGATCTCGATCACCTCTCCATCCTCTTGCGCCGCTGCCGCGAACATCGCGAGCTGCGCCACGAGAATCTGCTGCTGAAGGAAGAGTTCCAGAAGCAGTACCGGCTGCCGGCCATCGTCGGCGACTCGCCGCGCATCGTGGAGGTGTCGCACGCGATCCAGCGCGTCGCGCCGACCGATTCGACGGTGTTGCTGCAAGGGGAGTCGGGTACGGGAAAGGAACTGTTCGCGCGCGCCATCCATCAGCTCTCGCCGCGCCGCGACCGGCCGTTCGTGGCGCTGAACTGCGCGGCCATCCCGTCCACTCTGATCGAGAACGAGCTTTTCGGACACGAGAAGGGCTCCTTCACCGGCGCCTCGGCACGCCAGCTCGGGAAGTTCGAGCTGGCCGATACCGGAACGATTTTTCTCGATGAGATCGGCGAGCTCGACATCGCGGTGCAGGCGAAGGTGCTGCGCGTGCTGCAGGAGCGCCGCTTCGAGCGCATCGGCGGCAACGTACCGATCGATGCCGACGTGCGCATCATCTGCGCGACCAACCGCCAGCTCGAAGACGCGGTGAAGCGCGGCACGTTCCGCGACGATCTCTACTTCCGCGTCAACGTCTTCCCGGTGACCATTCCGCCGCTGCGCGCGCGCCGCGAGGACATCGACGCGCTGATCGACTTCTTCCTGCAACGCTTCGCGCGCGAGCTCGGCCGTCCGGGGCTGCGCATCACGGACGACGCGCGCGCGCGCATGCGCGCATACGACTGGCCGGGCAACATTCGCGAGCTGCAGAACGCGATCGAGCGCGCGGCCATCCTCTGCGACCGCAACACCATCGACGTCCGCGACATCAACGTGCCGTCGACGAGCGCCGCCGCCGACGCGCTTCGCGAGGCGCTCGATCTCACCGGCACGCTCGAAGAGGCAACCGGCCGCGCGACGCGCGTCATCGAGCGCCTGAAAATCGAAGACGCGCTGCAGCGCACCGCCACCCGCAACGCCGCCGCCGAGCTCCTCGGCATCTCCCCACGCGCGCTGACGGCGAAGATCAAAGAGCTGGAGATCGAATGAACATCCCCACTTCGAAAGACGTGGTCGCCTATCTCAACGAACGCCTGGCCGCGCGCGGTCTGCCGTACCGGCTCGAACATCTGGCCGTGCTGCCGTACATGAATCCGATGTGGATGGCGAACTGGGACGCGCCGCAGCTCGCCGACGCGCCCGAGCAGGACATCATCGAGGAAGAGATCCGCGAAGCGCGCTGGCGCTTCCCGCAGATTTATGACGAGTACTAGTCCGCTGGCATGTCATCCCGAGCGTGAGTCGAGGGACCTGGGCGGCCGGGGCGGTGCAAGGCATCTGTTTCGCGCCGCCAACCCGCACAGGTCCCTCGACTGACGCTCGGGATGACAGGGGCTAGTCCGCGCTCGCGGGCGGCGCAATCCCGAGCAAGCCCGCCACGAATCGGGCGATCTTCGTCTGCGCGATCTCGCCCAACGCTCCCACCGGCACACCCTGTCCGATGGCGAAAAGCGGAGGATGGAGCTCGCGATGAATGTTCAAGCCGCCGTGCTGGCCGCGCGGTTTCGGCGGCGCGTGCTCATCCGGCTCGATCGCTACGTTGGGGAACGCCCAGGCGATGACGTCCCCCGAATTGCGGTGCGAAGCCGCCGTCTTTTTCTCGAGGCGCTCGAAGAGGCCGGTCGCGCTGAGCATGGCGATGACGGCGTCGGAGTCGTCGGGACTGTCGAAGCGATAGAGATGTGCGTGCGCGCCCGAGCTGTACCCGCGCCACCGCGGAGCGAAGCCGTGCTCGGCGAGCAGAGTATTGATGCGCAGTTCGCGGTCGGCGACCACCAGGCCGTGATCGCCGGTGACGATCAGCGCATCGTCCGCGCGGAGCGCTTCCGCGAATGCGGCCACGGCACGATCGGCGGCGGCGAACGCGGCGCGCTGCACGCGATCGCTTTCCGGTGTGCCGAGGTATTCGTGAGCGGCGATGTCGATCCCGGCGCGATAGGCGAGGAGCAGATCGAACGGCATCCGCTCGATGCTGATCCTCTGTGCGCGCATGTAGAACTCTTCCAGCCGCTCGAGCTGCTCGATGAACGTGTCCGTGTCCAACGCGAGCTCTTCCTCCGGAACGCCCGGCCAGAAGCCTGCTTCCTGATCGAGCAGCGCACGGAACGAGTCCGGCCACGATTCGTTGCGCGAGATCGCGCCCCAGTAAATGGTCACATCGAGCTGCGGTGACGCGCGAAGGATTTTCGACCACGACCCGCGCAGGCCTTCCGATGATTGCGCGGAGACGGCAAACCATCCGCGTGCGTCCGGCGCGATCTCCCGCTCGCCCGCTTCGATGAAGTAGGCGTCGTAGTTCGTGCGCGCGTCGTCGGTGCTGTCGTACGCGACGATGAAAACGTCCAGGCGGAAACCCCACTCGACGCGTGCGCGCTGGATCGGGCTGTACGAGCGCCGCCGTTGCGGGCGATCGGTCCATGTCGGCGGAACCCACTCGCGTTTGAAGTCGGTGCGCTTCAACGTGACCATGCGCGCGGGCACGAGCGGCGGCGCCCACACCAGTCCGAAGTCCGCCGTGCGCCGCGGCGATTTGTTGTCGATGGTCGGAAACGACACCGCGCCGACGCGTTTCCCCTGGCGCCGCGCCGCCTCCACGAGTGACTCGACGTCCGGATCCTGCATCATCCCGCGCGCGATCTCGTAGGCCGGTCTCCCCGCGATATGGAAGCGGTTGGCGACGATGCCGGTGCGCTGCGGAACGGCACCGGTGAGGATCGACACGTGCGACGGCGCGGTGAGCGTCGGATCGACATTGATGATGCGCGCCGATGCGCCTTCGCGCGCGAGCCGCTCGAATGCGGGCAGGTTCTGTTGCCGCGCCAGCGCGTCCGCTCCCAGTCCGTCGAACGACAGCAGCACCACGCGGCGTGCCGTCGACGTCGCCGCGAATTGCGGTTGCCGCGGCGCGATTTGCGCCGGCGGCGCGGAAACACACGAAACGAGAGCGAGAAGAAGAAGGGGAAGGGATCGCCGCATGAACTATCTTTTCAGGCTGGCCAGAATGCGATCCCGATACTCCTTCGCTTTCGCCATCGTTTCTTCTTCGTCGATGGTCAGCACTTTGCCGCGCCGCATCAGGATGCGCCCGTCGACGATGGTGGTGACGACGGAGTTCCCCGAGGCCGCGTAGACGATCGCTGACTCGACGGAGTAGACCGGCTGCGTTTTCACCTGCTGCAGGTCGATGATCACCACGTCGGCGCGTTTGCCGCGCTCGAGCGTGCCGATGCGATCGGCGAGACCGAGCACCTGCGCGCCGCCGATGGTGCCGAGGCGGAGCAGCTCGCGCGCGCTGATCGCCTTCGGATCGCCGCGCGTCACTTTCTGCAGGCGCGCGGCGCTGGCCATCTCCTCGAGCATGTCCAGATTGTTGTTCGAGCCGGCGGGGCCGTCGGTGCCGAGTCCCACTTCCATCCCCGCTCGAATCATGTCCACGACCGGCGCGACGCCGGATGCGAGCATCTGATTCGATTCCGGACAATGCGCGACGCCGGTCTTCTTCGCCGCAAAAATGCGCAGCTCGTCCGCGGTCAGGTGCACACCGTGCGCGGCCACGACGTCATCGCCCAGAAAGCCGATCGAGTCGAGATACGCGCCGGGCGTCATCCCGTTCTGTTTCTCCGCGACCTGGCGCAGCTCGTCCTTCGTCTCGGAGACGTGAATGAGGATCGGAATGCCGAGCTCCGTCGCCAGTGCACGGACCTGTTTCAGATGATCGGTCGAGACGGTGTACGGAGCGTGTGGCGCCATCGCAGGCGTGATCAGCGGATCGCCTTTCCACTGCCGCGCGAACTGGCGGATGTACGCGATCATCTCGTCCCAGGTCTTGTTATCCGGCGCGGGGAAATCGATGAGCGTGTTGCCGAGCACGCCGCGCAGGCCGGCCGCCTTCGTCTCGCGCGCGATGTCGGACTCGAAGTAGTACATGTCGGCGAACGTGGTCGTGCCGGAGCGGATCATCTCCGCCGCCGCCAGCCGCGTTCCCCACTTCACGAACTCGCGATCGACGTTCTTGGCCTCGGCCGGAAAGATGAAGTTCGTCAGCCAGTCCATCAGCTCGCGATCGTCCGCGATGCCGCGGAAGAGCGTCATCGGCACGTGCGTGTGCGCGTTCACGAATCCCGGAACGACCGCATGCCCGCCGGCGCGAATGACCGTCTTCGCCGTGTACCTGCCGTCGACATCTCGCGACGAGCCGACCGCGACGATCGCGCCGTCCCGAATGGCAACGGAGCCATTCTCGATATTCGGCCCCGCCATCGTGACGACCGTGCCGCCGGTGATGAGGATGTCGGCGCGTTCGGCGGCATGGGCGGCGGTGGCGAGGAAGAGGGCCAGTACAAGTCGCTTCATCGCCGGGAACTATAATGGAGAGCATGGCCGCACGAGTACGGCAGCACGCGACGTACGAGGATCTGCTCCAGGTCCCGGAAAACATGATCGCGGAGCTGATCGAAGGCGAGTTGTATGCCTCGCCACGGCCCGCAGGGCCTCATACGAACGCCGCGTCAGGGTTGGGGTATACCCTCGGCCCGGCGTTCCACTTCGGACGCGGCGGCCCGGGTGGCTGGTGGATTTTCTTCGCACCGGAAGTGCATCTTGGCCGGAATGTAATCGTTCCCGATCTCGCGGGCTGGCGTCGCGAACGGATGCCCGAGATCCCCAGGAATCATGTTTTTTCGATCGTGCCTGATTGGATCTGCGAGGTGACGTCACCTTCGAGCGGCCGGCTGGATCGGCTGAAGAAGCTGCCAATTTACGCGCGCGGCGATGTGGATTACGCGTGGATTCTCGACCCCGAGCAGCAGACGCTCGAGGCATACCGCCGCGAGGACGATCGATGGATTCTCCTTGGTACGTACGGCGAAGAGCCGATCGTACGAGTGGCGCCCTTCGAGGCGATCGAGATCGACCTCACGTTGATCTGGGGACCCCTTCCCGCATAACCAGCTCGTCCTCCACCTCCGCCCACGCGATGCCTGCGTCGACCATCAGCACGGTCAGGTGGAACACGAGGTCGGCGAGCTCGCTGACGATGCGTTCGCGTTCGGCGCCTTTGGCGGCGATCACCACCTCGGTCGCTTCTTCGCCTACTTTCTTGAGGATCTTGTCGCGCCCTTCGTTGAAGAGGTAGGTCGAGTACGAGCCGGCGGGGCGTTGCGCGTGGCGGTCGCGGAGGATGCGCTCGAGCCGTTCGAGCATCAGCGGCGGGATGTCGCGGAAGCACGAGGTCGTGCCGGTGTGACAGGCGGGGCCGCGCGGTTCGACGGTGACGACCAGCGCGTCGCCGTCGCAGTCTTCGGCGATGTGGATGACGCGCTGCGTGTTGCCGCTGGTCGCGCCTTTGTGCCATAGCTCGTTGCGGCTGCGGCTCCAGAACCATGTTTCGCCGGTCTCGCGCGTCTTCGCGAGCGACTCGTCGTTCATGTACGCGAGCGTGAGGATGGCGCCCGTGCGTGCGTCGCGGATGATCGCGGGGGTGAGGTTCATCGCGTCGGGATCCCTTCTGCGGCGAGGTGTCGTTTCACTTCGCCGACGGTGAGCACGCGGTCGTGAAAGAGCGATGCGGCGAGGACGGCGCGGGCGCCGCCGATCTCGATCGCATCGCGGAAGTCTTCGACGCAGCCCGCGCCACCGGATGCGATCACGCCGATTCTCACGCTGCGGGTCACGGCGCGCAGAAGCTCGAGATCGAATCCGCGATTCGTGCCGTCGCGATCGACGGATGTGAGCAGGATCTCGCCAGCGCCGAGTCGTTCCGCACGGCGGCACCATTCCACGGCGTCGACGTCCGTGACGTCGCGGCCGCCGCGGATCGTGGCGCGGCCGCCTTTCGCATCGCACGAGAGCACGACCGCCTGCGCGCCGAACTCGCGCGCGCATTGCTCGATCAGCGACGGATCGCGCAACGCCGCGGTGTTGATGGCCACGCGATCGGCACCCGCGCGCAGCAGCGCCCGGAAGTCGTCGATCGTGCGCACGCCGCCGCCGACCGTCAGCGGGATGAAGATCGACTCCGCGACGCGGCGCACGGTCGCGACGTCGCCGGAGCCGTCGATGTCGAGCAGGACCAGCTCGTCGGCGCCTTCTTCTTCGTAGCGCATCGCGCACGCGACGGGATCGCCGGCATCGCGGATATTCGTGAATGCCACCCCTTTCACGACCCGTCCGGCGCGCACGTCGAGGCAGGGGATGACGCGCTCCGGAATGGCATTCGGCGTCGCCAGCCGTGCGAGCGTGTCACGCAGGTCGATGCGGCGTTCGAGCAGCGCCTTGCCGATCACGCAGCCGCTGATGTTGCCGAGGCGCGCGAGCGAGACGACGTCGGTCACGGTCGAAATGCCGCCGGAGGCGATCAGTCTCACGCGCGTCATGGCGCGCAGCGTCCGGTAGAGCGCGAACGAAGGTCCGCGCAGCGCGCCGTCGTGCGAGACGTCGGTGACCAGCGCCTCGGCGATGCCGAGCGATTCGAGATGCGCGAAGACGCTCTCGAGCGAGGCCGGCGACGCGCGCTCCCAGCCGTGCGTGCGGATCACACCCTCGCGGATGTCCACCGCCGGCACGACCCGCTCGCCGCCGAAGCGGTCGACGAGCGTCTGCAGCAGCCGCGGCGACTCTGCCGCGACGGTGCCGGCCACGATGCGCTCGACGCCGCAATCGATCCAGCGTTGCGCGTCGTCGACGGATCGAATGCCGCCGCCGACCTGCACGAGCAAATCGCGCGTGGCCAGACGTCGCACCAGGCCAGTCTCGACCGGACGTCCGCTGCGCGATGCTTCGAGATCGACGACGTGCAGCCGCGTGCCGCGCGGCACATCGAGCGCGTCGAGCACCGCTTCCGGTTCGCCGTACGTCTGCGCGGTGGCAAAGTCGCCGCGCGTGAGGCGCACCACGCGCCCGCCGAGGAGATCGAGCGACGGGATCACTTGCATGCGATGAAGTTCCTCAGGACGCGCAGTCCGGCGGTGGACGACTTCTCGGGATGGAACTGCACGCCGAACACGCGCTCGCGCTGCACGGCGGCGGTGAAGGGTCCGTTGTAGCCGGCGGTCGCGATCTCGTCCTCGGCAGCGCGTACGGCGTACGAGTTCACGAAGTAAAACGGCGTGCCGTCCGCGATTCCGTCGAAGAACGCACCGCGCAGCGTCACGCGATTCCAGCCGATCTGCGGGACGGGAAGCACGCCGTCGAAGCGGCGGACCTCGCCGCGTACGAGTGCGAGGCCGCGCGTCGATTCGATCTCCTCGGAGGTCTCGAACAGCAGTTGATGGCCGACACAGATGCCGAGCAGGAACGCGCCGCGCGCAACGGCATCCGCGATGGCGACGTCGATGCCGGTCTCGCGCAGCCACTGCCGCGCCGCGATGAAGGCGCCGACGCCGGGCAACACGAGCTTGCCCGCGTTGGCGATCTGTGTTGCGTCGCGCGTCACGTGCAGCTCCGCGCCGGCCGCGCGCAGCGCGCGTGCGATGTTCGCGGTGTTCGCGACCGGCGAGTCGATGAGGGTGGCTTTCAAATCACACCCTTCGTGCTCGGCACGTCCGCGCCGATGACTTCCTTCGCGCCACGCAACGCGACCGCGAACGCCTTGAAGATCGCCTCGGCCGCATGATGGCCGTTGCGGCCGCGGATGAGATCGACGTGGATGTTGCACGCGCATTTGTTCGCGAACGACTTGAAGAACTCTTCGACCAGCGCGAACGGAAAGTCCTTGTGGATGAGCAGCATCTCGCGATCGATGGGCGCCTCGAAGACCAGAAAAGCGCGGCCGGAGAAATCGACGACGACGCGCGCCAGTGCCTCATCGAGCGGCACGTAGGCGGAGCCGAAGCGGCGGATGCCGCGCTTGTCGCCGAGGGCGGCGGCGAAGGCTTCGCCGAGCACGAGACCGGTGTCTTCGACCGTGTGGTGATAGTCGATGAACGTGTCGCCGGTGGCGATCACATCCAGATCGACCTGCCCGTGACGGGCAATCACCTCGAGCATGTGCGAGAGGAAGCCGACTGGCGTGTCGATCGACGAGCGCCCGCTGCCGTCGAGATCGACCGTGAGCGAGACGGCGGTCTCTTTGGTGGTGCGATTGACGGTCGCGGACCTCATGCGCACTCCCGCAGCGCCGCGAGAAAGGCGTCGTTCTGCTCGCGCGTGCCGACGGAGACGCGCAGAAAATCGGCGTATTTGCGGACGAGAATCCCGCGCGCGAGGAAATCGTCGAACGTCGCGCGGGACCGGAAGGCGATGAAGTTGGCGCGGCTCGGATAGGCGATGTCGCCCATGACCGCGAGCATCCGTTCACGCTCTTCGATGATGCGCGCAACGTTTGCGTCGCGGATGGCGCGGTTCGCGAGTGCGAGCGCGGCGATCGCTTCGCTGATCACATTCAGCGAGTAGGGGAGCTTCACCTTCCGGATCTCGCGGCACGTTGCCGCGGTGGACGCGAGCCAGCCGATGCGCAGTGCCGCCAGCCCCCACGCCTTCGAGAACGTCGAGAAGGTGATCAGGCGATCGTGCAATGCGGGCATCGCGTCGAGCGCGAAGTCGCCGTACGCGCGATCGAACAGCACGGTCGCGCCGGTGGCGAGCAGCCGGTCGAGGCCGCCGGGCGGGAGCACGCCGCCGGTCGGGTTGTTCGGCGAGCAGACGATGACCACCGCGCCGCGCAACGCCGCCAGTTTTTCGAGGATCGCATCGAGCGGAAGCCGACCGGTGGCCGGATCGAGCTCGACCGGTACCGGGAGTCCGCCTGCGATCGTGATCAGCTTCTCGTATAGCGCGAACGTCGGACGTGCGAACACGACCGGCGTACCCGGTCCCACGAACGCGCCGGCGGCGGCGGCTAACAACTCGTTCGATCCGTTGCCGACCAGCACGTTCTCCGGCGTCAGCGCATAGGCGTTCGCGAGCGCGGTGCGCAACGAGGTCGACTCGAAATCGGGATAGACATTCCAGGCGCGTTTGGCGATCGCTGCCAGCGCCTCGTCCTTGAACGGAAAGTCGAACGGCGACTCGTTTTGATTGAGCTTGATCTCCGCCTCGCGCAATTCGAGCGTGTACGCGGACATCGCGGCCACGGCGGCTCGCGCGGTCATGACGTCACCTCCGTGCGCAGCGACTTCGCGTGCGCGGGCAGCCCTTCGAACTCGGCGATGCGTGCGCCGAGCGGCGCGAGCTCGTCGAGCGTGTCGGCGGTAAGCGTCACGATGTTCGAGCGCTTCACGAAGTCGTACACGCCGAGCGGCGAGAAAAAGCGCGCGCTGCCGGCGGTGGGTAGAACGTGATTCGAGCCCGCGACGTAATCGCCGATCGCAGGTGGCGAGAACGGACCGACATAGATCGCGCCGGCGTTCTGCGCGCGTTCCGCGATCGCGGCGCCGTTGCGCGCGTAGATCGAGAGGTGCTCGGGCGCGATGCGGTCCGAGATCGCCAGCGCGTCTTCGATCGTATCGGCGGCGAGGTTCAGCGTTGCCGTGACGTCCAGCGCTCGTCCGATGGAGATGCAGATCACGGCGGAGTCGGGACCGTGCTCCTGTTGCGCGTCGAGATCGGCCTGCACGCGCGCGGCGTCGGCGGAGTCGTCCGCGATCACCACCAGCTCCGTCGGTCCGGCGGTCATGTCGATGCCGACCTCGCCGACCAGGCGGGTCTTTGCCGCGGTGACGTACGCGTTGCCGGGTCCGGCGATCTTGTCGACGCGCGCCAGCGAGCCGGTGCCGAGTGCCAGGGCGGCGATGCCGGCCGCGCCTCCGCAGCGGTAGATCTCGCGGATGCCGAGCCGGTTGCAGACGTAGTGCAGCTCGTCTTTTTCCGCGGCGGAAGGTGTCGTGGCGACGACGATCTCGCGCACGCCCGCGATGCGCGCCGGAACGGCGCACATGATCAGCGTCGAGACGTACACCGCACGTCCGCCGGGGACGTACACGCCGACGCGCTGCAGCGGGCGCACGCGATGGACGATCCCTTCCCATCGGTACGACGCCGGCAGTTGCCGCAAGTGGAACGCTTCGACGCGCGCGATGGCGGTATCGAGCGCGTAGGCGAGCTCGCGATCGATGGTGACGTCGCGCGGCTCGATGAGGATCCCGGACGGCGCGAGCGTCACTCCGTCGAACCGCGCGATCTGTTCGGCGGCGAAGGCGTCGCCTCGTTGGCGGATGCCGGCGATCTGCTCGTCGGCGACGCGGAACGCGTCTTCATTCGCGGCGGTGCGGCGCATTTCGAGAGCGCGGAGGGCGGCTTCGACTTCAGGCGAGAATGGCATCGTTTCGTTCCTCGACACGCGAGATCAGCTCGCGCGATTGCTGTTGTGAGGTGCGGTAGAAGTTGCGGGCCACGATCAGCCGCGGCGTGATCTCGGCGACGACGTCCTGCAGCGCGAGCTTGTGTACGCGCACCGTTTCGCCGGTCTCGACGAGATCGATCACGTGCGACGTGAGTCCGAGCACGGCCGCCAGCTCGACGGAACCGCCGAGGGGCACGAGCTCCGCGCGCAGCGCACGCGAGTCGAGATACTGGCGGGCGATGCGCGGATACTTCGTGGCGATCCGCGCTCCGTCCGAGAGTCGCGGCGCGTGCGGTGCGCCGATGACCATCATCCGGCAGCGGCCGTACGGCAGCTCGACGGCCTGGTACGCGCTGCACTCGTGCTCGAGGATCTGATCGAGCCCGGCGATCCCGGCGTCGGCGGCGCCGTTCTCGACGTACACCGGCACGTCGCAGTCCTTGACGAAGATCCACTCGATGCCGCCGCGCATGAACACCAGCCTGCGCGTGCGCAGCTCGAGCTCGGACGGCACGTCATAGCCGGCGCCGGCGAACGTCTCGAGCGCGTTGGATTGGAGGCGACCTTTCGGAATGGCGATGCGCATCAGTCCACCGTGAACGTGAATCCCACCGCCGGCGCGCCCGTGCCGAAGCGGGCATAGAGCGAGTCATAGCGGCCGCCCTGCGCGATCGGCGTGCGGCGGTCGTCGCCGTACACCCAGAAGCGCAGGCCGGTGTAGTAGCCGTGGTCGTCGTGGTCGTCGTCGTGCACGACGAAGCGCGGATCGTCGATCTCGGGACCATTGGTGTAGACCACCAGCGGCTGTGCGGTGAGCGCGGCGGCGATACCGGCGGCGAGTTCCAGCATCATGCGGTCGGCATCCGGCGACCCGTCGCCGACGAGCTCCGCGCCGATCTGGAAGAGCTCGCGATTGCCGCGCAGTCGCGGGTTTTGGCAGCGGATGACGTCGCCGCGATAGAAGACGCGCAGCGTATCGCCGGCACTGAGCGTCGGCGCGAGCGCGCGCGCGACCATCGGCGTGAAGTCGGAGCGGATGGCCACCAGCTCGCCATCGCGATCGGTGAAGCGGTAACTCCGCCGGGCCGAGTCGCGCTCCAGCACCTCCGCATACGGTTCCGCGAAGTCGATGATCGGCAGCACGACCTCGGCGAAGCCTGCCTCTTCGAGCAGCAATACGAATTGCGACTCGATCGTTCGTCGCCGCGCCGTCTCTTCGATCAGCAACGGCCTTGCGCCTGTCGGATATCTGAATTTCGTGGCCATCAAGTCAAAAACCTCTTCCGGGATTCAGGAAGAGGTTCTCGACTCGGCGCAGCTCATCGCGATGTGCCCCTTCCTTGCGGCGGGGCACCAATGCACTGCACCCCTACCGATGACGGTGGTGGTGATGGTGCAGGTGTGCGAGAGCGCTGAACATCGATTCGGAGTGTAGCAGGGATGTCAAGTGCATCGGAGTTCCTCGGAGTGCCTCGGGGGTTCCTCGGTTCCTCGGAGGGGACCGGCCCCGAGGAACGCCGAGGCACTCCGAGGAACTCCGAGGAACCGCATAATGGGCATTCATGTGCGGAATCGCGGGAGTGTGGACCTTCGCGGGCGATCGCGAGGATTCGCTGCGTGCGCGCGCGCGGTCGATGGCCGATGCGCTGCGCCACCGCGGTCCGGACGACGACGGCGTGTTCGCCGACGGCGATGCCGGAGTCGCGCTCGGATTCCGGCGGCTGTCGATCGTCGATCTGTCGCAGGCCGGCGCGCAGCCGATGGTCTCCGCGAGCGGGCGCTACGTGATGGTGTTCAACGGCGAGGTCTACAACCACCGCCGGCTGGTGGTCGAGCTCGGAGCGCACGACTATCGCGGACACTCCGACACCGAGGTGATGCTCGAGTGCATCGATGCGTGGGGGCTGGAGACCGCGGTGCAGCGCTTCATCGGCATGTTCGGATTCGCGGTGTGGGATCGCCGGGAGCGCACGCTCTCGCTGGTCCGCGATCGCATCGGCATCAAGCCGCTGTACTACTCCGTGACGCCGCAGGGCGCCTGCTTCGCATCGGAGTTGAAAGCATTGCGCGCCGGAGACGTCGATCGCAGCAGCATCGATCGCGGCGCGCTCGCGTTGTATGTCCGCTTCGGTTACGTGCCGGCGCCGTATTCGATTTTCGACGGCATCGTGAAACTGCTGCCCGGCCGCATCCTCACCATTCACGCGGACGGCACGACGCAGACGCAGGCGTATTGGGATGCGCCGCGGATCGCGGAGGAGGCGTCGAATCGCTTTCGCGGCTCGGAAGAGGAAGCGGTTGAGGCGATCGAAGAGCTGCTGTCCGATTCCGTGCGGCTGCGGCTGATCTCCGATGTACCGCTGGGACTCTTTCTCTCCGGAGGCGTCGACTCGCCGCTGATCGCGGCCCTGATGCAGCGCGAGGCGGGAAGCGTCTCGACGTTCACGATCGGATTCGAAGGGATGCCGAGCGAGGCGCCGTTCGCGGCGGCGGTGGCGCGGCATCTCGGCACGAAACATACCGAAGCGATCCTCGGCGCGGACGAGGTCCTGCGCATGGTGCCGCTGATGGCGGAGCTGTACGACGAGCCGTTCGGCGATTCGTCGGCCATTCCGACGTACCTCGTGTCGCGCATGGCGCGGCAACACGTCACCGTGGCGCTGTCGGGCGACGGCGCGGACGAGCTCTTCGGCGGCTACCACCGGTATTTCCTCGGGCGGCGCGTGATGGAACGCGTCGAGCGCGTGCCGCGCGCGATGCGCCATCCGCTCGGCGTCCTGTTGCGCATCGCGTCTCGTCTGCCATCGCGGCAGAACTTCCGCGCGCGCCTGCGCGGACTGGGCGACGCGCTGGTGATCGACGATCCGATCACGCTCTTCCAGCAACAGGTTGCGGCGGAGATGATCCGCGTGATGGACGCATCGCCGCGGCCGGCGCAGCTCACGGCGCGCACGCGCTGGCCGCGCCTCGACGATCCCGCCACGCTGATGATGTACCTCGACGCGATCAGCTTCCTGCCCGACGACATCCTGACCAAAGTCGATCGCGCCAGCATGGCCGTCAGTCTGGAAGTGCGCGAGCCGATGCTCGATCACCGGCTGGTCGAGCTGGCGTGGTCGCTCCCGCTGTCGATGAAGATCCGCGGCACGCGCGGCAAATGGGTGCTGCGCACGCTGCTGCGCAAGTACCTGCCCGCGGAGATGGTCGATCGCGACAAGCAGGGCTTCGGATTGCCGATCGACGGCTGGCTGCACGGCCCGCTGCGCGAATGGGCGGCGTCGCTCGTCGATCCGAAACGCATCGCGCGCGAGGGCTGGTTCGATCCGCAGTCGCTGCGTCACGTCTGGAACGACGGGCCGGTTCGGGGACGCGAGGCGGTGTTGTGGCGGCTGCTGATGTTCCAATCGTGGATGCGAGCAGGGATGGGGACATCCGCCTGATCGCCTAGAATCCCGGCGCATGACGCTCGACGAACAACTCGCTTACCTCGCCAAGGGCTCGGTCGACCTGATCGAGAAGAACGATCTGAAGACCAAGATCGCGCGGGGCAAGCCGCTCATCGTGAAGGTCGGCTTCGATCCCACCGCGCCCGACATCCACCTCGGGCACACGGTGGTGATCCGCAAGATGCGCCACTTCCAGCAGATGGGACACAAGGTGGTGTTCCTGATCGGCGATTTCACCGGGATGATCGGCGATCCGACCGGCAAGAAAGCCACACGGCCCGCACTCTCGCGCGAAGAGATCATGGCCAACGCGGAGACGTACCGCCGGCAGGTGTTCAAGATCCTCGATCCGCAGACTACCGAGGTGCGATTCAATTCCGAGTGGCTCGGCCAACTCGGCGCGGAGGGGATGATCAAGCTGGCCGCGAAGTACACGCTGGCGCGCATTCTCGAGCGCGATGATTTCCGCAAACGGTACGACGCGCGGCAGCCGATCGCGTTGCACGAGTTGCTCTATCCGCTGTCGCAGGGTTACGACTCGGTGGCGCTGCAATGCGACGTCGAGATGGGCGGCACCGATCAGCTCTTCAACCTGCTGGTCGGGCGCGATCTGATGCGCGAGTACGGCCAGGAGCCGCAGGTCGTGCTGACCATGCCTCTGCTCGAAGGGCTGGACGGCGTCGAGAAGATGTCGAAGTCGCTCGGAAACTACATCGGCATCGACGAAGAGCCGGGCTCGGTCTTCGGCAAGGTGATGTCGATCTCGGATGAGCTGATGTGGAAGTACTACCTGCTCTGCACCGATCTCACGCCGGCGCAGGTCGCGGAGCGGCGGCAGCGCGTGGAGTCGGGGCAGGAGCACCCGATGGAGGCGAAGAAGGCGCTCGCGAAATCGATCATCCGCGACTTCCACGATGAGAACGCGGCGGAAGCGGCGGAGGCGGAGTTCCGGCGCGTGTTCAGCGAGCGCCAGGCGCCGACGGAGATCGAGGAGATCACGCTTCCCGCGAGCGAGGATGCGCAGCTGCTGGCGAAGGTGATCACGTCCGCCGGCCTGGCCGAGAGCAACAAGGACGCGCAGCGGCTGATCGCGCAGGGCGGGGTGCTGGTGGACGAGGTGAAGATCGACTCGACGCGGCACACGCTCGATGCGGGCGCGGGGAAGTCGTATGTGCTGAAGGTGGGGAAGAGAAGGTTCGCGAAGGTGACGTTTGGGTGAGTTCCTCGGAGTGCCTCGGAGTTCCTCGGGTTCCTCGGGTGACACGCCGAGGAACTCCGAGGAACCGAGGGACCCGAGGAACTGCCTTACCGGAACAGCACCGGAATCGTGATCAGCTGCGTCGAGCCTTCGCTCGTCGCCTTCAGTACGATCTCACCGGTGCTGGTGGCGGTCTCGCCGCCGCTGGCGATCACGACCAGCGTGCCGTTCGCGTTGAGGAGCTTCACGTAAACCGGTGCGGAGACGACTTCCAGCGTCACCGCTTCGTCGAACTCGCCCTTCGCCACGACCTGGAAGTAGTTCGGGAAGAGCGACCGGAAGATCTGCACGGGCGCGTCGAGGACGCCGTCGCCGTTCTGGTCGGCGATGTCGATCGAGCCGTTCTCGTCGAGATCGACGCCGGTGAACTGAATCAGGATGTCTTCGCGGACGCGGTTGCCGGGGACGAACGACGGATCGCCGGTGGCGTTGATGATGCTGCCGTAGAAGATCGCGCGGCCGCTGGTGACGAATGCCTGAACGGTGTCGAGGTCCTGCGGCGTCACGCCGAGGAGCGACTGGATGCCGCTGTTGTACTGCGCGTGCGTGCCGGCGGCGTAGGTCACGGTCTTCGTTCCGGCGGAGGTGCCGTTGCCGCGCACGACCTGCCACTCGATGGTCGCGGCTTCGGTGACGTAGACGCCGAAGTTGAAGCGGTTCCCTTCGAGTGACGTCGGGCCCGGAAGCGCGGCGATGTCACCGGCGTGGAGCGCGCTGTTCACGTCGACGGACGGGATGTCCTGCCCGAACTCGCCCGTCGGCGAGACGTTGAACGTGCGCGAGGTGAAGGCGAGGCTTCTGGCGTCGCGATCGCTCGCCTCGATCACCAGAGCGCCGGTGCCGTTGTCGAGGTTGAAGGTCGTCTTCACGATGTCCGCGATCGACTGCGTCTGGCCGGCGCCGATCGAGACCGCGGTGGACGTGAAGACGTCCGTGCCGCGATGGAACGAGAGCGCGATCGTGGCTGCGCGCGGTGCGGCGTTGTGGATGGTCAGCTCGCTCTGCCACTGGCTGGAGTTGGCGCCCGCGCCGGTGCCGGCGGCGGGGATGACGATGGTGGCGGCGGATGCGGAGAAGGGGAGCGCCGCGACGGCCGCGGCTGCGATCAGATTCCTGAACTTCATGTGTTGCCTCCTATGGCTACTGCGTTTTGTTGCCCGGAGATACGGAGGCTGGCATGAAATTGTCCAACGAAAAATAAATACGATTATTGGACGCGAAAAAGAAGATGCCGAGGCGGTAGTGATACGGCGAAGGCGCGTCGAGCGTCTAGTGCGGCTATGATTCGCGCCGCTATGGCCATCCCGTTACTCGACCTCAAACAGCAGTACGCCGCCATCCGCGAGGAAGCCCTGCGCGTGACCGCGGAGATCTACGAATCGCAGCTGTTCATCCTCGGCAAACGCGTCGAGGACTTCGAGCGCGATTTCGCCGCCTACTGCCAGACCAGACACGCCGTCGGCGTGTCCTCCGGCACCGATGCGCTGCTCGAGGCGCTGATGGTGCTCGACGTCGGCGTGGGCGACGAAGTGATCGTGCCGGCGTACTCGTTCTTCGCCACCGCGGGCGTCGTCGCGCGCCTCGGCGCGGTGCCGGTGTTCGTCGACATCGATCTCGCCGACTACAACATCGACCCGGCATTGATCGAGGCGAAGATCACCCCGCGCACGAAAGCGATCATGCCGGTGCACCTCTACGGACAGTGCGCGCCGATGGACGAGATCCTGGCCATCGCCAGCGCGCGTGGCATTCCCGTGATCGAAGACGCGGCGCAGGCGGTCGGCTCCGAATACGGCGGCCGCCGCGCCGGCACGCTCGGCACCATGGGTGGCTTCTCATTCTTCCCGTCGAAGAATCTCGGCGCGTTCGGCGATGCCGGTGCGATCACGACCAACGACGACGCGCTGGCGGTGAAGCTCGTCGACTACCGCGTCCACGGCATGCGTCCGAAGTACTTCCACCACGCCGTCGGCGGCAACTTCCGCATCGACGCGCTGCAGGCGGCCATGCTGCACATCAAGCTGCCGCTGCTGGAGTCGTGGCACGCGGGCCGGCGCCGCAACGCCGAGATCTACCGGCGCGAGCTCGCGGGTATCGGCGAGCGTCTGATCCTGCCGGAGGAACTGCCGGGACGGCGCCACATCTACAACCAGTACATCGTGCGCTTCCCGGAAGGACGCGCGACGCGCGATCGCGTGCTCGAACATCTGAAGAGCGTGTCCATCGGCTGCGAGGTCTACTATCCGCTCACGCTCGCGGAGCAGGAGTGCTTCAAGGACGTTCCAGGCGCGCGCGATTCGTATCCGAACGCCGAGACCGCCGCGGCGTCGACGCTGGCCATTCCGATCTTCCCCGAGCTGACCGAAGAGCAGATCGCGGAGGTGGTGCGGGAGATCCGAAGGGCGCTGGGTTGAGCGGGGCATGATCCCGCTCCGCCACACGCTCGCCCCGAACCGGCTGCCGGCGGTGACCCGGGCGCTGGTGGCGGCGAACGCGATCGTGTTCATCGCGCAGCTGTTTCTCGGCGCGATGACGGAGCGGATCATCCTCACGTTTGGCTACATCCCGGCGCGTCTCGCGCAGCCGCAGGCGTTCCAGTACACGCTGTGGGAAGTGTCGATCACGCTGGCCACGTCGCTGTTCCTGCACGGAGGCTTCGTGCACCTGGCGGGGAACATGATCTACCTCTGGGTGTTCGGCGGCGCGATCGAGGACGTGATGGGGCACGCCCGCTACTTCCTCTTCTACGTCGCCTGCGGTGCGGCGGGGAGCCTCGCGCACACGCTGCTCTTTCCCGCCTCCACCATTCCGTCGATCGGCGCCTCGGGCAGCATCGCCGGACTGCTCGGAGCGTTCCTCGTGCTGCGGCCGCACGCGAAGATCATCACGCTCTTTCCGCTGGTGGTCTATTGGGCCATGGCGGAGATCCCGGCCATCATCTTCCTGCCGGTCTGGTTCGCGATGCAGTTCTTCAACGGCTTCCTGTCGCTCGAAGCGGCGCGCCGCGTTCAGGAAGTTGCCGGCATCGCCTGGTGGGCGCATGTCGGCGGCTTCCTGTTCGGTGCGATGGTCGCGGTGGTGTGGCGCGTCGTCGCGAAACGAACGGCCGTCTAATCAGGCGGTCTGTTCCACCGCCCCCTCGGGCCGCACCAGCTCCTCGGCTTCGTCCTCCTCGCGCACGCGGTTGTGCAGGAGGCTGAGGAAGATCAGGAGAGGGAGAGCGAGGAACGCGGTCAGGACGCCGTAGATCGCGAGCTGCTTGACGCTCACTCCACGCACGACGCGCGTGGTGGGAACGCCGGTGCGCGCGATCAGCTCCGTCGACGGATTGAGGTTGCGTGAGAGATTGCGATAGATCTCGTGCATCTTCGTCACCAGCGCACGGACTTCTTCGCGCGTGGCCTGAATCTGCTGCTCGACCGCCTCGCGAGTGATGGCGTCGCCGCTGCCGCCGGCGCGGACCGTTGCCAGCACACTGCTGTGATAGGCGACCGCCTCCTGCAATGGCACCAGGCTCAGCGAGGCATCGCGATAGCGATCGGTGAGGTACTGGCGATAGTCGGCGTCTTTGGTGCTCGAGGTGAGCTGGATGAGCCGCTCCAGGAACGAGTCGCTGAGCTGCGGCATCACCGTCTCCGGCGCCGCCGCCGCACCCCCGGACGTCCCGGTCGCCGAAGGCAGAATCCCCTCGGGCGATGACTGTCCGGCCAGGTACAAGGTCAGCGCCTTGCGGTACGAGTCGACGATTCCCTGTTGTGCCTCGAACTGACGCTGGTCATACGAAAGCTGCGACTGGAGGAAGCGCAGGGTCTCGGCGCGATCGTCGAGACCGGCGGTGGCCGCGCGATTGAGGAGCGGCTCCAGGCGGAAGCGGATGATCTCGTCCAGACGGATGGCGATATCGCTGAGCGACATCGCGTCTTTTTCCGTTCGCGCCAGGTCGGCCGCCGGAAGGCTGCGGATCTGACCGAGATTCTGACGGACGCGCAGCACTTTCGCACGCAGCATGTCCACGTTGATGACCGGATTGCTTCCGTCGATGTTCGTGCCGGAGACGACGTCCGGCGAGAGCACCGCGATGCGGTACTCGAGGACGTGCTGCTCGTTGGCGACGAAGTTCGCCCATTCGGTGAGCGTGTCGTCGAGGACCTTGCGCGCCACCACCTCGGGCATGTCCCGGCCGCGGTTCTTGCGCATGTAATGGAGCGCGTACTGGCCCTTGCTGATCGAGGCGAGCTTCCCTTCGTACTCGCGCTGGATGCGCTCGCGATCGATCGGGTTCAGCTTCGGATCGTTGAGGCGCGACTCGTAGTCGCGCGAGAGCGCTTCCAGCGCCCGGTTGAACTCGAGCACGACCATGGAGCGGGAAAAGTCGGCGAACTTGATGTAGCGGCCGAGGTCGTTCTGCTGAAAGACCTTGAGCAGGATCGGCGGCGAGACGATCTCGGCGGTCGAGAACTTGATGCCGTTCGGATATTCGCCGCGGTCGGCGCCTTTGAAATCGAGGCGGAAGGTCTGGGTGGTCACGTACTGCGCGGGCGAGAGCAGGTACGCGGCGGTGGCGATGATGACGTACGCGACCATGACCGCTGCCATGCCGAGGGCGATGGCGGGCAGGTACTTTCTCAGCGTGTGGACGACGTGACTGATCGAAACGGGATGCTCGGACCGATCGGGATTGGCGAAGTCTTGACGAGGCTCAGGCATATCCGGAACAGGATGGCGATGCGGGCGCGGAACGTCAAGCGGCCTCGCGTTGCCACGGTCCGGCGATTCGTGTCTAATGCGCGACCGGCGCAGGCGCAATGAACGATTCGATGATCCTTCTCACCGGCGCGGCGGGTTTCATCGGGTACCACACGGCGCGCCGTCTCCTCGATCGCGGCGACCGCGTGGTCGGAGTCGACAACCTCAACGATTACTACGACGTGTCGCTGAAGGAAGCGCGGCTCGAAGGCCTGCGCGCGCATCCGAACTTCTCCTTCGAGCGCCTCGACGTCGCCGACCGCGCCGGGATGGCCGCGCTCTTCGCGCGCGTCCGGCCGACCGAGGTCGTCCATCTTGCGGCTCAGGCCGGCGTGCGGTACTCGCTCGAGAATCCGCACGCGTACACGGACAGCAACGTGACCGGTTTTCTGAACGTGCTGGAAGGCTGCCGCCATCAGAAGGAGAGCGTGCGCCATCTCGTGTTCGCGTCCTCGAGCTCCGTCTACGGCGCGAACAGCCGGCAGCCGTTCTCCGAGCACATGAACGTCGACCATCCGGTCTCGCTCTACGCCGCCACGAAAAAGGCGAACGAGCTGATGGCGCACACGTACGCGCATCTGTTCGGCCTCAGCGTCACCGGGCTGCGCTTCTTCACCGTGTATGGCCCGTGGGGCCGGCCGGACATGGCGCTGTTCCGCTTCACGCGCGGGATTCTGGCCGGGACGCTGATTCCGGTGTTCAACTCCGGGCAGATGCTCCGCGACTTCACGTACGTCGACGACATCGTGGAAGGCGTCGTGCGCGTGGTCGGCACGCCGGCGACGAAGAATGCGGACTGGAACAGCGACGATCCCGATCCGGCCACGAGCAATGCGCCGTATCGCATCTACAACATCGGCAACAACACGCCGGTGCTGCTCCTCGACTGCATTGCCATCCTCGAGGAGTGTCTCGGCAAGCGCGCGGAGATGGAGTTTCTTCCGCTGCAGCCGGGCGACGTCACGTCCACCATGGCCGACGTGTCGGAGTTGGAACGCGCCGTCGGTTTTCGTCCGCGCACGCCGCTGCGCGTTGGCATCTCGCGATTCGTGCAGTGGTATCGGGAGTTCTACCGGGTATGAAACGAAAGAAGGCTTTGATCACCGGGATCACGGGGCAGGATGGCTCGTATCTCGCCGAGTTGCTGCTGGAGAAGGGGTACGAGGTCCACGGCCTCATTCGCCGCTCGTCGACGTTCAACACGCAGCGCATCGACAACATCTATCAGGATCCGCACGAGCCGGATCGCCGTCTGATCCTGCATTACGGCGATCTCAACGACGCCTCGTCGCTGAATCGCGTGTTGCGCATCGTCGATCCGGCGGAGATCTACAACCTCGGTGCACAGAGTCACGTGAAGGTGTCGTTCGATACGCCGGAGTACACAGGCGACGTGACCGGTCTCGGCGCGACGCGTCTGCTCGAGGCCATCCGCGAGCTGCAGATCCGGCCGCGGATCTATCAGGCATCCTCCTCGGAGATGTTCGGCAAGGTCGCCGAAGTTCCGCAGACCGAGAAGACGCCGTTCTATCCGCGCAGTCCCTACGGCGTGGCGAAGTTGTACGCGTACTGGATCACGGTGAACTATCGCGAGGCGTATGGCCTCCACGCCGTCAACGGCATTCTCTTCAATCACGAGTCACCGCGCCGCGGCGAGACCTTCGTGTCGCGCAAGATCACGCGCGCCGTGGGCAGGATCAAGCACGGTCTGCAGGACCGGCTCTACCTCGGCAATCTCGACGCGAAACGCGACTGGGGTTACGCGCGCGACTACGTCGAGGCCATGTGGCTGATGCTGCAGCACGACCAGCCGGAAGACTACGTGATCGCCACCGGACAGACCCACAGCGTGCGCCGTTTCTGCGAGCTGGCGTTCTCGCGCGCGGGCATCGAGCTCGAATGGCGCGGCAGCGGCGAAGACGAGAAGGGGATCGATCGCTCCACCGGAAACGTGCTGATCGAAATCGACCGGCGCCACCTCCGTCCCACCGAAGTGGAGCTGCTCCTCGGCGACGCGACGAAGGCGAAGGAGAAGCTCGGCTGGACACCCACCACCAGCTTCGAGCAGCTGGTCGAGATCATGGTCGATCACGACGTGGAACTGGCGGCCGACGAGGCGCACCTCAAGCAGCGGACGCGATAGTTTTACCGATGTGGCCTTCTCCCGCCGCAGTGGGAGAAGGTGCCCGAAGGGCGGATGAGGGTTCTCTCTTCGTCACACCGAAGAACCCCTCATCCGCCTGCGGCACCTTCTCCCCTCTGCGGAGGGGAGAAGGCTACTGCTCAGAACTGACGCAGGCAGCTGGTCAGCGTTTCCAGATCCACCTCGGTCAGCTCGGGATAGTTGCCGCAGTAGAAGCCGCAATCGTGCAGCTGGTCGGCGCCGGGGACGGCGTACTGCTTCTCGACGTACTTCGCGTAGAACGGCTGGCGCTGCATGTTGCCGGCGATGAGCGGGCGGATCTCGACGCCGGCGCCGGCGAACTGCGCGGCGTAGTGATCGCGCAGCTCGGGTGTGCGTGCGATCACCGGCAGCGCGAAGCTGGAGAGCACGGTCAGGTGATCGCGGCGCAGCGTGAGCAGGTCGGGATTCGCGGAGATCACCCCTTCCAGGCGCAGGTAGTTGTCCTGGCGCTGGCGGATGTTGGCGGTCAGATAGCGCATCTGCACCAGTCCGAGGAAGCCGGTGATCTCGGTCGGGCGCAGGTTGTAGCCGAGGTCGTAGAAGGTGTACTTCGCCTCGAACTCGTTCTTCACGTCGAAGCGTTTGCGCCACTTGAACTGCTGCGCGGAGGTGAGATTGCGATCCCACCCGTTCGCGCGCACGATGCGCAGCATCTCCGCGAACTCCGCGTCGTTCGTACAGGCCATGCCGCCTTCGATGGTCGACATGTGATGGGCGACGAAAAACGAGAAGCTGCTGGCGATGCCGAAGTTGCCGGTGCGGCCGCTGGGGAGCTCGGTGCCGAGGGACTCGCAGTTGTCCTCGATCAGGATGATGCCGCGCTCGTTGCAGATGTCGCGGATCACGTCGAGATCGCCGGCAAAGCCGAGGACGTTGGTGAGGAAGAGCGCGTCGAGCTCCACCTCCTCGAGCCGCTGCAGCAGGTTGTGCGACATCACGTTCAGCGTGTTGGGATCGACGTCGAGCGCCACCGGCGTCATGCCGAGCTGAATGATGGGCATGGTGTTGGTCGACCAGGTGAGGCTGGAGAAGCCGACCCGCGCGCCGGACTCGAGCCGGCCGAGGTTGCGGAGCGCCTGCAACATGGCCAGATTTGCGCTGCCGCCGCTGTTGAACAGCACCGCTTCCTGGCAACCCTGGAACTCGGCGAAGGTACGCTCGAACTCGAGGCACTTCATGTCCATGCTCAGGCGCCGCGCGTTCATGATGAACTCGGAGAGCTCGCGCTTGGTGGTCTGTTCCTCGAGGAACGCATTCTTCATCAACGGGATCACGGCGTATGGCTCCTCGTCCTCTCGCGATATTCGTGAATGGTCTGTTCGATGCCCTGTTCGAGCGAGACGCGCGGCGTGAAGCCGAGGGCGGCGATCTTCGAGATATCGAGCAGCTTGCGCGGCATGCCGTCGGGCATGGACGTGTCCCAGGCGATGTCGCCGGTGAATCCGGCCTTGCGCGCGATCAGCTCGGCCAGATCGCGGATGCTGATGTCGTCGCCGGCGCCGACGTTGATGATCTCCGGTGAGTGCCAGCGCTCGATGAGCAGCATGACCGCGTCGGCGCAGTCATCGACGTGCAGGAACTCGCGGCGCGCGTTGCCGGTGCCCCACACCGTCACGGTCGATTCGTGGTTGTCGAAGGCATCGCAGAACTTCCGCACCAGGGCGGAGAGGACGTGCGAGTTCTCGGGATGGAAGTTGTCGTTCGTCCCGTACAGATTGCTCGGCATGGGACAGATCACGCGCATGCCGTACTGCTTCTGGTAGTACTGCGCGAGGCGCAGGCCGGCGATCTTGGCGAGCGCGTAGCCTTCGTTGGTCGGCTCGAGCGGGCCGGTGAGGAGGTACTCCTCTTTCATCGGCTGCGGGCACTCGCGCGGGTAAACGCAGGAACTGCCGAGGAACACCAGCTCGCGGACGCCGGCGCGCTGCGATTCATGGATGACGCTGGTCTGGATGGCCAGGTTGTCGTACATGAACTCGGCGGGACGGCTGCGGTTCGCCTGGATGCCGCCGACCTTCGCGGCGGCGAGGATCACGACGTCCGGCTTCAGCTCCGCGAAAAGCTTGCGCACGGCCTCGCAATCACGAAGATCGACGCCCGGGCGTGGTGCGGTGACGAGGTTGGTATAGCCGGCGCGGGTGAGGGCTCTGACCAAAGCCGAGCCGACCATTCCGCGGTGTCCGGCCACAAAGATACGATCGGACTGTTCGATGCGAGTCTCCTGAACGGCGGCGCGGGATGGTAGCACGCCCCGTGTTCGGCCGCGCGGCCCTCAGTGTGCCGCGGCGCGGCGGCGCGACGAGGGCTCGCACTGCGCCATCGACAGCACCACGATCCGTCCGTCATGGGTGTTCATCACCATCGGCGACTGGCAGTGGTGGAGCTCGCCGTAACGCGTCATGGCGATTTCCATCTCCTGAAAAATTTCGCAGCTGAAGGGCTCGTCGTCGGGGATGAACACCGAGCCTTCCTCGACGCGGCGAAGCACGAGCCAGGGACGCTTTTCGCTGCCGGTGGGGAGGATGATCGTGTTGCGGTCGCCGTTGCCGAGGAGGAACGCCGATACGGCGCAATCCCAGGTTTCACAAGAGGTTGTGATCCATGTGTACTTGATGGGCTCGGTGAACTCCTGCGCGTTCATCAGCGTGGCGGGAAGGAGGACGACAGCCGCGAGAATGAGAGTCTTCATGACGTATCTCCGGTCGCAGCGTGTGAAAGTCGCGTGCCAGTGATGGGCTACTTTCTAAGAAATTATTTGGTGTGAGTTTTTCATTGCCGAAAGGTACCTGGAGGACTCATGAAAGTCAGATCCATCGGGTTGGGATGCGTCTTGATGTTGCTGGCCGCGCAGAGTGTGCTGGCGACGTCGTTCATCGTTCCGACTGACAGTGAATTGATCGCAAAGACGTCGGCCATCGTCACCGGTGTCGTCGAAGGCTCGTTCGTGCAGGAAACGAACGGCACGATCGAGACCGTGTATGAAATCCGCGTCGAGCGGTCGATGAAAGGCAGCATTGCCGCCGGCGAGCTCGCGCGCGTCGCCTCCCCTGGTGGCGTCATCGGGCAGCGTGGACTGTACGTCGCGGGCGCCGCGCATTTCCGGCAGGGCGAGCGCGTGCTGCTCTTCCTGAATCGCGACGACGGGCGCTGGACGACGACAGACCTGACCCTGGGCAAGTTCCGTTTCGTCACCTCGACGGCAGGCGAGCGCCTGCTCGTGCGCGACGAGGAAGATGTGGTGGGGTGGGACCATCGCGGCCGCGTCCATCAGGAAAAGGTCCGCCGCGAAGCGGGCTTTCTGCGGTTCATCGGCGAGCGCGTGCAAGGTCGCAACGCGATTCCTGACTACGAGGTGGATGCGAGGGATGTGACGTTACCCGATGCGCCCATCAGCAGCGAGGCCACGATCGGGACCGAGGCGGCACCGTTTCCGGGTCCGACCTACACCGACTGGGTATCGGGACAGCCGACGCGCTGGCCGAACATGTCCTCCGGCGTCACGTTCCGCAAAGTGGCGAGCCAGAACATCCCCGGCGCCGCGGACGGCGGAGTCGGTGCCATCCAGAATGCGCTCGCGGCGTGGAACAACGAGTGTGCGTCGAACATCAATCTGATCTATGGCGGCACGACGTCGACCGCATCGGCGCATCACGACGGAATCAACGTCGTCGAGTACAACGACCCGCAGGGGCGGATCAGCGGGTCGTGGACCGGATCGGGCACGATCGGCATCGCTTTCCTCTCGTTCGCGAACAGCCACTCGTTCGGCGGCGCGACGTACTGGAACATCACCGATGCCGACGTGGTCATTCAGAACGGCTTCCCGGCTACGCATGGCGCGTTCGGGACGGCGCTGACGCACGAGGTCGGCCACGGCATCGGCTGGCGGCACTCGAACCAGGATTACGCCAGCGGCGGCGCGTGCAATTCGGCCACGCAGGAATGCACGTCGGCCGCGATCATGAACTCGAGCGTGAACGGCAGCTACGGATTCACGTTGCAGACGTGGGATCGCCACGCCGCCGAGGCGGTGTATCCCGGCGGCACGTGCGGAACCACCTGCACGCCGCCGGCCGTGACCAGCTCCGCGCAGCGCGCGGTGGCGGGCGGCCGTGAGCTGAGCGTGCTCACCAGCGGCACGACGCCGCAGTCGTTCCAGTGGTACGTCGGGGCGTCGGGAAACACCTCGAATCCGATCAGCGGCGCGAGGAACAGCTGGGTCGTCGTCAATCCGTCGGTGACGACGTCGTACTGGGTGCGCGTCACGAACTCGTGTGGCGCCGCGAACGGCCCGACCATCACCGTCTCCGTGTCGACGGGCTGCGTTCGGCCGGTGATCAACGGCCCCGTCTTCCGCACCGTCAGCGGCGGAACGGAACTGAGCGTCACTACGACTGGCACGACTCCGCAGACATTCCAGTGGTACACGGGCGGGACCGGCAACACGTCCAGTCCGGTCGTCGGGGCGACCAGGAGTTGGCTCGTCGTGAATCCTCCGAGCCCGACGCAATTCTGGGTGCGCGTGACGAACGCGTGCGGCTCCACGAACAGCGCCGCCATCACGGTGGGCTCAAACTCGTGCGTCGCGCCGAAGATCAGCGGCCCGTTCTCGCGCAGGATCAGCACCGGAACGGAGCTGAGCATCACCACGATCGGAACGGTTCCGCAGACGTTCCAGTGGTATCGCGGCGCGCGCGGCGACCTGACCAATCCGATTGCCGGCGCAACGAACAGCTGGATCGTTGTCAATCCATCCACCGCGACATCGTATTGGGTGAGGGTGTCGAACCGTTGCGTGACGGTGTACAGCGCGGCGATCACTGTCACAGGTTCCTCGGCGGGCGTCGTGAGCTCCCGGTCTGTGTTCGCGATACCATGACTGCCTGAAGTCAAAATTCACCTCGCGCCCGTCCGTCAGATCCGGCCGGACGGGCGCGTAGTCCTCATTCCCTGACGCGAGGCTCCATGTATAGAGACGTCCGGCCGGTCGCCGAGAGCACGGCCACGGCGAGTACGCCAGAGAACTGGGCGAAGAACTTTGCCGCGCAGAAGCCGCTCGGGGCGTGGAGGCGCAGGCAGTACGCGTCTTCTCCCGAGACGCGGCTGATCGATCGGCACATCCCGAAAGGCGCGACGATTCTCGACGCGGGCAGCGGGTTTGGTGAGTGGGTCGTATTTCTCTCAGGCCGCGGGTATCGCGCGCGCGGCGTCGACTATTCGGAGGAGCTCATCGCGCGTGTGCGCGCCACGTATCCCGACCTCGAGTGGACGCACGGCGACATCCGCAGTCTGCCGTTGGAGACCAACTCGGTCGACGCGGTGATCTCGTGGAGAGTGATCGAGCATGACGAAGCCGGTCCAGCCAGGGCACTCCGCGAGTTTCACCGCGTCCTCCGGCCAGGCGGTTGCGCGATCGTGACGGTGCCGATGAACACCGACGTCGCGCGAAAGTCGACGGAGATCATCCACCGCAAGGCGGGGAGCGAGCATGCCTTTTTCCAATACCTGATGTTCGAAGAGGAACTGGCGAGCGAGACCATCGCGGCGGGGTTCGAAATCACCGAGATCAGTTCACTTCCTTCGGCGCACCTCGCGCATGCGGCGCCGAGGCTTTCGCTCAAGCTGTCCGGCATCCTTTATCGGATCGCCAACATGGCGGTCTACTGGCTGCTGTCATGGACGCCGCGCTATCGCGTGATGCATTACGCGGTGCTGCGGAAGCCTCGGCAGTAAACTTCCCGCACCCACGCAATGGTCCCGTTCTTTCGTTCCATCCTTTCCAGAATCGCGAGCGGATCATCGCTGCGGGCGCGTCTCGTGCGCGCCACGGGGTGGATGCTGGCCGGCAGCGGCTTGAATCAGGGGCTGGCGATGCTGGCCTCGATCGGAACGGCCCGGATTCTCGGAAAAACTGCATTCGGCGAGTTCGGTGCCGTGCGCAGCACCGTCATGACCATGGCCATTCTCGCGGGCGGTGGGTTGGGCATGGCGACGACGCGTTATGTCGCGGCCTTGCGTACGAAGGATCCGGAGCGTGCCGGCCGTCTGATCGGCCTGGTCCTGACCATGGCGTGGACGATGACCGGCATCGCCGCCGTGGCCTGCGCGCTGCTGGCGCGACCGATCGCCGTGGGGATCATGCAGAGCGAAAATCTGAGGCTGCCGCTGATGGTCAGCGCGCTGGCGCTGGTCTTCTCGACCGTGTCGAGCGTACAGATCGGCGTGATTGCGGGTTGTGAGGCATTTCGTCCGGTTGCGGTGCTGCTGGCGATCGAGGGATTTTCCGCCGGCGCGCTGATGGTCACCGGCGCCTGGTTCGGCGGCGTGACCGGCGCGGTCCTGGGCTTCGTCATCGGGACCTTCATCTCGTTTCTGCTGCGCCATCGCCAGGTCAACGTGGAGTGCCGCAAAGCGGGAATCCCGTTGAATCCGTTCCGCCTCAGCGATCTGCGCCAGGAAGTGCCGTTCATCACCTCTGCTGTGATCCCCTCGATGCTGCTCGTGATCGGGGTGCAACCGGCCGAATGGGTGACGCGCATGATGCTCGTGCGCGGTCCGGACGGCATGGCCGCACTCGGCCTCTTCACCGCTGCGTACTCGTGGGGACAACTGGTCCAGTTCATCCCCAGCCAGATCGCCAGCCCGGCGCTGACGCTCCTCGCGAACCTGGTCGGCGCCGGTGACTGGCCCGCGTTCCGTCGCCTGCTCGTGGAGTCGACGGGAGTGGTTTTCGGCTCTGCCGCGGTGATTGCGGTTCCGCTGGCGCTGCTCGCGAAGTTCGTCATGGGCCTGTATGGTCCCGCCTTCCGCGATGGTGCTGGAGTCTTCAGCGCGATCGTGCTCGCGTATGCGCTGGGGTCCGTCTGGACGATCTTCCGCGCCACGTTCCTCGCGGCGGGCCGGGAGTGGTACCAGTTGGCATTCACGCTGGCATGGGGTATAGCTCTGCCGCTCTTTTTCCTGGTGCAGGGACGCCGCACGGCGATGACGCTGGCGCTCAGCTACGGAATCTCATTTCTGGTGGTCGTCATCGCACAGTTCGTGGCCGCGTGGTTTCTCTTTCGCGGATCGCGCAGGCCGGCGGCCGTTCACGAAGGTGTTCGATGAGGATTCTCTATTCGTTCAACAAGACCGGGTTCGAGGAGGATTACTGGCGGCGGGAGATTGCGGCCGCTTCCGACTCGAACGCGCAGTTCATTCCGTTCAATCACGGGACGTACATCGAATTGAGACGCGTGTTCCGGGCGCAGTTGCTCGACAACCTGTACTACGACCGCGATCCGGCCCTGATGCGTCTCTACGACGCGGTGCAGGAGGCCATTGCCCGTGAAGAGGCGGACGTGCTGCTGGTCGACAATGTGCTGCCCTACCATCCCGACTTCCTGCGCAAGCTGCGGATCTACAAGGTCCAGCGCACGACCGACGGTCCGACCGTGGCGTACGAGCGCGATTTCCCGTACGTGCACGCCTACGATCACGTGCTCTACAACAATCCCGCGCACAGCCGCGATCTGACCATGCACGAGAAGCTGATGTATCTCGGCGCAAAACGGGCCGACTTCTGGCCCCTCGGTCTCTTCGATCAGATGTTCGATACCACCAGGACCGAGGAGAACATCCTCGGGCACGAGCGCGACATCGACGTGATCTTCGTCGGCGCGCTCTTCTTCGACAAAATGCCGCTGCTCGCCGCCGCGCGCAAGGCATTCGGCAAGCGGGTGCAGGTCTACGGACTCTGTTCGTGGAAGCGCAACGTCTACTTCAACGCCAAGTACGGCTTTCCGGGCTGGATCCGTCCGATCGCGTTCGAAGAGTACGTCCCGCTGTACCAGCGTTCGAAGATCGGCATCAATGCCCACATCCGCGGCAAGTACACGCTGGGCAGCTATCGCATGTTCGACCTGCCCGGAAACGGCGTGATGCAGATCTGCGACGGCGGCGAATACCTTCCCGCGTACTACGATGTGGGGAAGGAGATCGTCGGCTACGACGGTCCGGACGAGCTCGTGAAGAAGATCGCCTGGTATCTCGATCATCCCGACGAGCGGAAAGAGATCGCGTTGAACGGATATCGAGCGGTGATGAGCCGGCACCGGATGCGGAAGCGCTTTCACGAAGCGGTGGAGCTCATCCGGGCCGGGATGACTGCCGCGGCGGGATGACATGTCCCTGATCATGCCCACATCGCCGGCAGGCGCGGATGTGCGCAAACGGCCGATGACGTCCCTGAGCGCGTTGCGCGCGCTGGCATGGGCGTACTGCGCGGCGATCGTGATGGTGGTGTCGTTCATCTATCGCGACGCCATCCGCTGGACCATCATCCTGCCGCTGGTGGCCGGCATCCTGGTCCTGCTCGCGTTCACGCTCTATCTGCGCAGGATCGAGGGGAGTCTTCCGTACTTCGAGATCGGCGCGTTCTACGCGGTCATCACCGCGATCTACGCGCTCTATCCGCTACTCAAGTGGGTGCTGCAGGGATACCGCTTCGTGAACGGCGACACCCGGATCGAGTCGGTCATGCCCTGGCCGCTCGCGATCGCGATCCTGCAATGGTGGTACGTCCTCTACCTGGCCTCGTTCTGCCTGGCGTACGCGCTGGTGCGCGGGCGTGGCGTGGTGCAGGGACGGCTGCGGGTCACGCCGCCGGACGGCGCGGTGGTGGCGTCGATCGTCGTGTTCCTGATCGCCAGCCGGATGTTCTTCGTCGGGCTGGGACTCTTCTTCGACATGAAGATCGACTCGTATCTCGACTCGTACCTGGTCATCCAGAGGCTTCCGACGTTCGTGCGCCAGATCGCAGCGCAGGTGCAGGGAATCGAACTGACGCTGCAGCTGATGCTGGTGATCGCGCTGACCTGCGTCCGGAAGAAGTGGGCCACCACGCTGCTGATGGTGTTCCTGGTGCTGAACGTGTTGTCGCACGTCGTCGCGCCGGGCGCGCGCATCCATCTCGTGGCGGTGGTCATCGCGGCGGTGGCCGCGCGGCACATCGCGGTGCGGCGCGTCCCGCTCCGCTGGGTGGTCTCCGCCGCCGTCGCCGGATTCGTGCTGCTGCTGCTGCTGGCGGTGCTGCGTACCGAAGAGAAGTTCGATCCGGAACGCTTCAGCCAGCGGATGTCGGAGTACACGGAATTCGAGGTGATCTTCGGCAACGCGGTGGAGCTGAAGTACTGGCACCAGGCCTCCGGGATCCTGCTCGATCAGCCGCATCTGTACTGGTCCGGCATCCGCGCGCTCATCCCGCAGCAGTTCCAGAGGATGCAGAAAGACACGCCGACGGCCTGGCTCGTCCGTTCGTATCACCCGATCTATTACGAGAAGGGCGGGACGCTGGCGTTCGGCGTGCTCTCGGAGGCGGTGACCGGTCACGGCTGGCCTGAGATGATCTGGCGCGGTGCGCTGGTGGGAGTGGCGCTTGCGCTGATGCAGCGTGCACTGGCCCGCCGCAAGGTCTCGGCGTACTTCTTCATGGTCTACATCTGGCTGATGGTCTGGTCCTATCTGACGGTGCGGACCGGCACGTTCGCGCTGCTGATGCTGATGATGTACCGGCTGGCCGTCCCGATCGCCGCGGTGGCGTTTCTGAGCGTGCTGCTGCGGCGCGCCCGCCGGGTGGTGCGGCCGGAGGCGCGCGGGACGTGACCATCTCCGCACATCACGGTGCGGTGGCACAGCTGCGGATGCAGCATGGCGTGACGGTGGCGCATCTGCAGATGGCGGCCTGCCATCTGATCGTCGTGGCGTACTTCCTCAGCTTCTGGAAATACAAGACCTGGTACGTCGCCACGGCAGGCGCGATGGTGATCACGGCCTTTGCGGTGGTGATCGGCGGCGCGCGCCTGCGCGGGCTGCTGCGCGACGCGTGGCCACTGCTGCTTTACTTCGCCTATCTCGTGGTCGCGGCGGCACAAGCCGATTACGCCGCCGAGGCGCGCTACTGGGCCCTCGTCGACTCGATCGGATTCCCGGTCGCATGCGTGTTCTGGGTGGCCGCGCGCAACACCGAGCCGGCCGCACTGCGCAGCGGATTCATTTACGTATCGCTGATTGCGGCACCGGTGGCCGTGCTCGTCTATCGATGGTCCGTCGAGGCCTCACGCCTGGGCGGCTATGCGCTCTCGTTTTACCCGCTGGCCATTCCCTTCCTGTGGGCGGAGATCATCGTCGGCAGGCGCCGGCGTCTGGCATTGCTGGCGCTGACCATCGTTCTGACCATGTTGTTTCTCAGCCGATCCCGCACGCCGCTCGGCGTCGGCCTGATCGTGCTCGGACTCTCCTTCGTCTGGATCGGACGGAGCGTCACCCAGCGGCTGAAACTGGGCATGGTGATGTTCGTCATCGTGGTCACGATGTTCGTCACGCTGATGTCGTTTCGCGAGACGCGCGTCGCGTTGCTCACCTTCGTCGCCCGCATCACGCAGGAAGACATCGTGCTGGGCGACATCTACATCCCCAGCGAGCCGTACGACGCGACGCGCGAGAACCTCGACACCATGGTCAGGAACGGGCTGCGGGACGCGCAGCCGTTCGGAACGGGCTACAACACCACCGCGTACTACTACGAGCGCGCCTACGGCTACTTCTTTTCGCTGCACAACATCTATCAGGTCTGGGCGTACGAAGGCGGCGTGTTCTGCGTGCTGATCGTGACCGTGGTCCTGGTCCGGCATGCCGTCGCGCTGAAGCAAGCCCACGCGCGCGCTCCAAGCGCAGATTCCATGCTCTTGGCGCGCTGCCTCTCTCTTGCGACAATCGCAATGCTCGCGATCGGACTTTTCCACCAGATGCACCATGGTCCTATGTTTTACGCTGTCCTCGGCATGGCTCTCGGCCTGCGGCAACGGGTCATGTCCAATCACTCGAACATTCAGGAGGTGCGACGATGAAAGTCGCGCTGCTCACGCTGACCCGCGGGACCGTCAGCGGTGGCTATCGAAAATATCTCGACCGGCTGGTGCCGCTTCTGCGCACGCAGCCGGAGATCGATGACGTGACCTCATTCGTGCCGCTGCAGATGGCGGCGCCGGACGTGACGGTCTATCGCAGTCTGCGCGAGCTGAGGCGACTCGTGGCTGCCGCGCGCCCCGACGTGATCTTCGTTCCCACCGCCACGCTGTTCCGCGTCGGCCGCATCCCGGTCGTGACGATGGTGCACAACATGGAGCCGCTCGAAGTTCCGTTCAATGGCAACAGCAGCAAGGACGCGATGAAGAACATCGTCCGCGCCACGGCTTCGTTCTACGCGTGCCTGCGATCGCAGCGCGTGATCGCGGTCTCGAAGCACGTGCGCGACTTTCTGCAGAATCGCTGGCGCATTTCGTCGAAAAAGATCGGCGTGGTGCATCCGGGCGTCGATCCGGCGGTTACGACGAACGCGCAAATGGCTGCCGCGCTCGCGCCGGTCGCGGGCGGCCGGGTTCTCTTCACGGCGGGCTCGATCCGTCCTGCGCGCGGGCTCGAAGACGCGATCCACGCACTCGCAAGCATCCCCGAGGATGTGAAGCTGGTGGTTGCGGGAAGCGTCGATCGCGGAGCGGAGCATTACCGCGAAGGACTGGACCGGCTGATGGCCGAGCGCGGAGTCACGTCGCGCGTCATCTGGGCCGGACATCTCGACCGCAACGGTATGTCATGGTGTTTCCGCAATGCGGAGTTCTTCGTCATGACCAGTCACGTCGAGGCCTGCCCGAACATCGTGCTGGAGGCGATGGCGGAGGCGGCGCCGTCGATTTCGACGGACAAACAGCCGATGCCGGAATTGCTGGGCGATGCCGCGCTGTATTACCGCGCGCGCGACGCGGCGCATCTGGCGGAACAGCTCAATGCGGCGCTCGCGAAACCGGCCGGATCGTTCCGGGAGATGGGGGAGCGCGCCCGAGGGCGATCGGTCTCGTTCAACTGGGAGGCAACGGCTCGCGGAACGATCGCGGAGCTGCAGCAGGCAATCGATCAATGCGCATCCTGAACGTCATTCCGACGCTGCGCGGTGGGGGAGCGGAACGGCAGCTCGCGTATCTCGCGGGCGGTCTCCGCGACCTCGGCTGCGACGTGCACGTGGCCCTGCTCCACGGCGGAACCAATCAGGCGCGTCTCGAGGCGGCGCAGGCGACCATCCATCGCCTGGACGTGAGCAGCAACTACGATCCGCGCATCGTGTTGCAGCTGGTGCGCCTCATCCGGCGCATCCATCCGGACGTCGTGCAGACCTGGATCACGCAGATGGACGTCTTCGGCGGCATCGCGGCGCTGCTGACGCACACGCCGTGGATGCTCAGCGACCGCTCCAGCGGTCCGCATTACGATCGCAATCTGCGGGAGGCCTCGCGCCGTGCGGTAGGCCGCTTCGCGAATGCCATCGTGGCGAACTCGGAGCCGGGCCTGCACGGATGGGAAGACTCGCGCGCGCGCCGTTACGTCGTGCACAACGCCGTGGTGTTCTCCGACATCGAGAAGGCGCCGCGCGATGACTCCGATTACGGCGACGCGAAGATCGTCCTGTTCGGCGGCCGCATGGAGCGGCAGAAAAACGTGGCCACGCTCCTGACCGCGTTGCGCGAAGTGATGAAGCAGCGCGATGTGATCGCGTTGCTGTGCGGCATCGGTCCGCTCGAGGAGGAGTACCGCGCGTCGATCGCCGCGGCCGGTCTCTCCGATCGCATCCGCATGCTCGGTTTCTGCGAGAATCTGCCCTCTCTCATGAAACGCGCCGACGTGCTGGTGGCGCCGAGCTGGTTCGAAGGTCATCCCAACGTATCGATCGAGGCGGCGACGGTGGGCTGTCCGCTGATCGTTTCGGACATTCCGGCGCATCGCGGATGGCTGGACGAGAACAGCGCGCTGTTCGCTCCGACCAACGATCCGCGGGCGTTCGCTCGCGCGATTCTGCAGACGCTCGACGATCCGGCCGCCGCGCGCGCGCGTGCCGGACGCGCGCGGGAACTGGTCCGCGACTGGTCGGTGGAGCGCTGTGCGAAGTCCTATCTCCGCATCTATGAGGAGCTCCGCGCCGAACGCGCGGGGGCCTAGCCCGCATGTGTGGAATCGTCGGATTTGCCGGGCGCGCGCGCATCGAGCCCGAACGCATCGTCATGATGCGCGACACCATGACCCATCGCGGCCCGGACGATCTCGGGCTGTGGACGTCGCACGATGGCACGGTCTGTCTCGCGCAACGGCGTCTGTCGATCATCGACCTCTCGCAGGGCGGCCACCAGCCGAAGGCCGATGCCACGGGCGCGGTACACGTCACGTTCAACGGCGAGATTTACAACTTCAGGGAAGTGCGCCAGGAGCTGGAGGCGCGCGGGCATTCGTTCAGCAGCGCCAGCGACACGGAAGTGATTCTCGAGGCCTACCGCGAATGGGGCGAGGCGTTCCTCGAGAAGCTGGGCGGCATGTTCGCGATGGCGCTGTACGACTCCGCGAAGCGCACGCTCGTTCTCGCGCGCGACCGCGCCGGCGAGAAGCCGTTGTTCGTCTGGCAGACGCCGGGACGGCTGGTGTTCGCATCGGAGCTGAAAGCGCTGTTCGCGCTCCCCGAGTTTCCGCGCCGCCTCGATCGCGCGGCCGTCGAGCATTACCTCGCGTTCGGGTACGTGCCGCGCGATCTGTGCATCATCGAGGGAGTGCGCAAGCTGCTGCCCGGTTGCGCGCTGCGCTACGAGATCGACGGCGATCGCACGCACGATTGGCGCTACTGGGATCTGCCCGAACAGGACGCGGGCGCGAATCATCGATCCGCGGACGATCTCGCGGACGAGTTGCACGCGTTGTTGCGCGAGGCGGTGCGGCGGCAGCTGATCGCCGATGTGCCGGTCGGCATCCTGCTCAGCGGTGGAGTCGATTCGAGTCTGGTGACGGCCATGGCCGCGAGCGTTTCCTCGCGGCCGGTGAAGACGTTCACGATCTCGTTCCCCGGTCACGCCGCGGAGGACGAGTCGCCGTACGCGCGCATCGTGGCGCGGCATTTCGGGACCGATCACGTCGAGCTCCCGGCCGAGGAGGCCAGTCTCGAACTGCTGCCGCGGCTGGTGCGCCAGTACGATGAGCCGATCGCCGACTCGTCCGCGATTCCGACGTACCTGGTCTCCCGCGCGATCCGCGAGCACGCGACGGTGGCCCTCGGCGGCGACGGTGGCGATGAGCTGTTCGGCGGCTATCCGCTGTACGTCTGGGTGAGCCGCATCGCGCGGATGCAGTCTCTGATCCCCGCGCCGCTGCGCGGTGCGATCGGACGCGCGGCGCGGGCCATGCCCGTCGGGACTCGCGGGCGCAACTACGCCGTCGCATTGGGCAGCTCGCGTTTCAAGACCCTCGCCCGGACGAGTCTCTTCTTCGATGAAGAGTGGCGGCGTGCATTGCTGGTCTCGGGCAACGGTGCGCATCCGACGCCGGAGGAGTTGCGCATCGAGCTCACCGCGGGCGCGCGGACGCTGTTGCAGGGCATGCAGCGGATCGACTTCCGCAGCTACATGGTCGACGACATCCTGGTGAAGGTCGACCGCGCCAGCATGCTGGCTTCGCTCGAAACGCGCGCGCCGTTTCTCGATCCGGCGGTGATCGAGTTCGCCTTCGGCAAAGTTCCGGATCGGCTCAAGACGACGGTGAACGACCGCAAGATCCTCCTGCGCACGCTCGCCGCGCGGCTGCTTCCGGCCGAGCTCGACCTGCGCCGCAAGCAGGGCTTCACCATTCCACTCAGCGCCTGGTTCGCCGGCGACTGGGGACCGATGATGCGCGAAGTGCTGGCCGGAGCCGATCCGGCGCTCTTCCATCCGGCGGCCATCGCCGACCTCTTCGCGCGCCAGGAAAAAACCGGCAACCAGCTCCACCGCCTCTACGCGCTGGCGGTCTTCGAGCTCTGGCGCCGCGAGTACCGCATCAGCCTCGGTTGAGAGATCGCATGCTGAAGCCATGGGTCGTCGAGGACAGCAGGATCACGTACGCGGATCGATGGCTGAAGGTCCGCACCGACCGTTGCGTGAGCCCGAGCGGCCCGGTCATCGATCCGTTCCACGTCCTCGAATATCCGGCCTGGGTGAACGTGGTCGCGCTGACGCCGGACGGCGAGATCGTGCTGGTTCGCCAGTACCGGCACGGCGTGCAGCAGATCCTGCTCGAGCTTCCGGCGGGAGTCGTCGATCCGAACGACACGCCGGCGTCGGCAGCGCTGCGCGAGTTGCGCGAGGAGACCGGGTTCGAGGCGGAGGAGCTCCATCTCACCGGCTCGATGGATGCGAATCCCGCCACGCAAACGAATCGCAGCTGGTCCTTTCTCGCGACCGGCGTGAAGCGCACCGGCGAGCAGCGTCTCGACGACACGGAGGACATCGAAGTGGAGCTTCAGCCGTTCGTCGCGTTTGCCGATCGCGTCCTGCGCGCCGAGGTCAACCTGCAGGGTCTGCACCTCGCGGGCGTGCACTGCGCGATCTGGCACGTGCTCCGGTCGGCGGATGAATCGCTCCGCCGGGTGCGTGAAGAGTTGCGGGACCTCGTCCTGCGATATCTTTCCGCCCGATGAAACGAGTTCTCGTCCTCGGCGGAGCGGGCATGCTCGGCCACAAAGTCCTGCAGGTTCTCGGAGCGCGGTTCGACGTTCGGGCCACCTTCCGCGGCGACGTCGATCGCTATATCGCCCATGGTCTCATCACGCGCGAGCGTGCGGTCACCGGCGTCGACGCGATGCAGTTCGAGACCGTCGAACGCGCCATTCGCGACGTTCGTCCCGACTTCGTCATCAACTGCGTCGGGGTCGTGAAGCAGCTCGCGGAAGGCCACGATCCGGTCATCAGCATCACCGTGAACTCGCTCTTCCCGCATCGCGTGGCCGCGGTCTGCCGCGAGATCGGCGCGCGCGTGATTCACATCAGCACCGATTGTGTTTTCACGGGACGCAAAGGGATGTACCGCGAATCCGATCCGCCTGACGCCGAGGATCTCTACGGACGCTCCAAGCTCCTCGGCGAAGTGGCGGGGGACAACGCGCTCACGCTGCGTACGTCGATCATCGGCCGTGAAGTGCGCTCCACGACGGGTCTCGTGGAATGGTTCCTGTCCAATCGCGGCGGCTCGGTGAATGGTTTCGTCGAAGCGATCTACAGCGGATTGACGACGCTCGCGCTCTCGTCGCTCATCGGCGATCTGATCGAGAGGGACGAATCGCTGCACGGCCTCTATCAGGTCTCCAGCGAGCCCATCAACAAATACGACCTGCTGCTGCTCCTGAACGACGCATTCGGGGCGGATGTTATGATTCGCCGCTCGACCGAACTGCGGATCGACCGGAGCCTGGACAGCACGAGGTTCCGTGAGGTTGCCGGATGGCAGCCTGCGACCTGGCCCGACATGGTGGCCGCGCTCGCACACGATCCGACACCTTATGAGCTTTGGAGACACTCTTGAAACCACTCGGTGGAAAAAGGATTCTCGTCACGGGCGGCACCGGCTCGCTCGGACAGGTGCTGGTGCGGCGGCTGCTCACCGGAGAAATGGGCTCGCCGAAGAAGATCACCGTCCTTTCCCGCGATGAGGCCAAGCAGCACTACATGCGCCTCGCGTTTCAGCATCGCAGCGGCGCGGCCACGGACGACGTCATTTACGAGAATTCGCGCGAGCTCCTGAATTTCCGCATCGGCGACGTGCGCGATTTCAGCAGCATCATGGCCGCCGTACGCGATGCCGACGTGATCTTCAACGCCGCCGCGCTCAAGCAGGTTCCGACCTGCGAGTACTTCCCGTTCGAAGCGGTCATGACGAACGTGGTCGGCCCGCAGAACATCGTGCGCGCCCTTCGTGAAAACGAGACCGACGTCGAGCTGGTGGTGGGCATCTCCACCGACAAGGCCTGCAAGCCGATCAACGTGATGGGCATGACCAAGGCTCTGCAGGAGCGTGTGCTGCTCGAAGCGAACATGGGCTCGAAGACGAAGTTCATCTGCGTGCGCTACGGCAACGTCATCGCCTCGCGCGGATCGGTCGTGCCGCTCTTCAAGCAGCAGATTGCGAAAGGCGGCCCGGTCACCATCACCCTGCCGGAGATGACGCGTTTCCTGCTCACCCTCGACCGCGCCGTCGACACCGTGTTCGCGGCCGTGCGCGGCGGAGCGCGCGGGGAACTGTACGTGCCGAAGGTCGCGTCGGCGAAAGTCACGGAAGTGGCCAGGACGCTGATGGGCGGCAAAGACATCCCCATCGAATTCACCGGCATCCGTCCCGGCGAGAAGGTGCACGAGATCATGGTCTCGGAGGAAGAGCGCTTCCGCACCGTCGATCGCGGCGACTACTACGCGATCCTTCCGGTGCTGCCGGAGCTGCGCGACTCGAAAGAGATCGTGCCGGCGCTGGAGACCGAATACTCGTCCGAGCACGACAACATCTCCGGCGACCGGCTGCGCGATCTCCTGCAGGCCGCGAGCAAGGACATCGAGTCGTTCACGCCATGAGAGTGGTCACGATTTTCGGGACCCGTCCCGAGATCATTCGCCTCAGCCGGGTCCTTCCGCTGCTTGACGCGCACTGCGAGCACATCACCGTGCACACGGGGCAGAACTACGAGGAGAGTCTCAGCGACATCTTCCTCCGCGATCTGCGCCTGCGCACGCCCGACGTGCACATGGGCATCCGCGCCAGTTCGTTCGGAGAGCAGTTCGCGAAGATCGTCATGGGCGCCGAGGCGCTGCTGAAGGAGAAACGTCCCGACGCGCTCCTGCTCCTCGGCGATACCAACAGCGCGCTTTCCGCGATCGCGGCCGCGCGCCTCGGCATTCCTGTCTTTCACATGGAAGCGGGCAATCGCTGCTACGACGATCGCGTGCCGGAGGAAGTGAACCGCCGCATCATCGATCACTCCAGCTCCTTCCTCCTGCCGTATACGGAGCGCAGCAAAGACAACCTCGTGCGCGAAGGCATCGAGCGCGAGCGCATCTTCGTCACCGGCAATCCGATCTTCGAAGTCATCGAGGCGTTCCAGCCGGAGATCGAGGCGAGCCCGATCCTCGACCGGCTCGGGTTGCAGAGCCGCGGGTTCTATCTCGTGACCATGCATCGCGCCGAGAACGTCGATGATCCGCGCCGTCTCTCGCAGCTCGCGGAAGGACTGTCGTCGCTCGCGGAGAAGCACCGGATGCCGGTCATCGTGAGCGTGCATCCGCGCACCGCCAGCCGGCTGGCGGCGGAGAACGTCGTGGCCAGTTCGTCGCGCGTGCGTTTCCTCGAGCCGTTCGGATTCTTCGACTTCATCCGGCTCGAGAAGAGCGCCGCGCTGGTGTTGTCGGACAGCGGCACGGTGCAGGAGGAGTGCGCGATCTTCGGCGTGCCGAACGTCACCATCCGCGACGTGACCGAGCGTCCGGAGACGATCGAGAGCGGCAGCAACATCCTCGCCGGTGTCGATCCGCATTCGATGATGCGCGCCGCGGAGCTCGTGCTGGCCACCGGCAGCGACTGGATCGCGCCGGAAGGCTACACCGCGCGCTCCGTCTCCCGCACCGTCGCGAAGATCATCCTCGGGCGCAGCGAGCGCAGACGTTACGCCTGAGCCAACGCGCGATGGACGTCCTGATCGTCTCGCACTACTACGATCCCGAGCCGATCCCGAAGTCGGGCGATCTGGCGCGGGCGCTCACCCAGCGCGGTCATCACGTGTCCGTCATCACCGGCTTCCCGAACTATCCGAGCGGAAAGCTCTTCGAAGGCTGGCGGCTCGCGCTCGTGGCGCGGCGCAAAGAGGCGGCCTTTCCGGTCGTGCGGACGTTCATGTACCCGTACCACGGGCGCAGCATCATCGGCCGTCTCGCGAACTACTTCTCCTTCATGGCTTCTGCGCCGCTGGGCGCGTTGTTCACGTCGCGATGCGAGGTCATGTACGTCTGGCATCCGCCGCTGACGGTCGGCGTGGCGGCGTGGCTGATCGCGAAGATGAAACGCGTGCCGTTCGTGTATGACGTGCAGGACATCTGGCCGGAGAGCGCGCTGCTGTCCGGCATGCTGCGGCCCGGTTTGATGGTGCGGATGATGTCGCGCCTCGAGCGGTGGGTGTACGGCAAGGCGGACCATCTCATCTGCGTGACCGAGGGTGCGCGGCAGAACGTCATCAGCAAAGGTGTGGCGCCGGAGAAGGTGACGGTGCTGCCGCACTGGATCGAGGAGAAAGAGTTCGTGCTGCCCGATCGCCAGGCGGCGCGCGCGCGCGTGCGCGAGCAGTTCGGCTGGGGCACGAAATTCGTGGTGATGTTCGCCGGCAACGTCGGGCTGGTGCAGGGATTGGACACGGTGGTCGAGGCGGCGCGGCTGCTCGCGAGCGAAGACCAGTTGCTGATCGCCATCGTCGGCGACGGCGCCGACAAGGAACGCCTCGTTGCGTTGGCGCGAGAGAAGAACACCGGCGCACGGCTGCAGTTCATCGACCGTCAGCCGAGCGAGAACATGCCCGCGCTCATGGCCGGCGCGGACGCGCTGCTCGTGCATCTGCGGAACTCCGAACTGTCGAACTGGGTCGTGCCGAGCAAGACGTTCGCGTATCTCGCGTCGGGAAAACCGATCGTGATGGCCATGCAGGGCGCGGCGGCCGATCTGACGGTCGAAGCGGGAGCGGGCGTGCTGGTCGAGCCGGACAATGCGCCGGCGCTCGCCGACGCGTTGCGCAAACTGGCGCGCTCGAGCGACGAAGAGCGCGAGAGCATGGGCCGCCGCGGACGCGACTACCTGGAGCGGAATCTGGCCAAGGACATCGTCATCAATCGCTACGAAGAGCTGCTGAAGCGCGTCGCGGCGACGCGACGCTGACGCTCACTTCGTTGCGGACGCACGCAGGCGTTCGTAGCGCGCCATCACCGCGTTGTTGACCTGAGACCGTAACGGCTCCGACACCCAATCGATGAAGAAGATCTCGAACGTGGCCGCGGTGATGAGCGCGTCGCGACCTGCGTCGAGATTGCCGCGCTCGATCTCCATCTCGCCGATCTGCGCCCACATGTCGGGACGTTCGGACAGCGCGATGGCGTGCTGCAGCGTGCGGATCGCTTCGTCGCGCTCGCCGAGGATGCGCAGATTCGAGGCCAGCAGCATGTGTAGCTGATGGTCCTGCGGAAAGCGGGCAATGCACTCGCGGCACCTGGCGACGTTGGCGCGCGCGCGCTGGAGCCGCTCGTACTCGTCGCCGGTGCGCCACATCCGCCGCACCTCGCGGTTGATGCGTCCCTTGTCGGCACCGCACTGCCAGCGCGGAATGGCCACGCGCAGCACCACCGCCGTCGAGGCAGCGACAACCATTAGGGCGAGAACGATCCTAACGACTCTCATCGGCAACAGACCTCTCAGGCGCCCACGCGAAGCAGAGCGCGGCGAGATAGAGCGCGACCACCGTCGGTGCGGTGAGCTGCAGCGGAAATTGTGCGATCGCCAGGACCGCGAAGCAGGCCGCGGCGGGAAAGGCGAAGATGCGTGCGAACTGCGCCTTCGGATCCTCATCGCTCGTCGCGCCGGTGCGCCGGAAGGAGACCATTGCGAGCAGCACCAGCGCGGCGATGAACATCAGATATCCCGGCAGTCCGGTCTCCGCCAGGATCTGCAGATGATCGTTGTGCGCCTGGCCGAAGCTCTCGTTGCTGAGGCGCACCCACTGCGGGTGCTTCTCGTCCATCTCGTTTTTGTACGACATGTACAGCGCGGAGAATGAACCAGGTCCGATACCCACCAGCGGCCGGTCGCGAAACATCTCGATGGCCGTCACGGCCGGCATGATGCGGAACGAGGTCATCTCCGGAAGGTCGCCCGTGGATGTGGTCTCGAACAGGCTCTGGAATCGCAAGCGGCTGCCGGGATGGAGAAGCGCTGCTCCGATCAGCGCCACCAGCGCCACCGCGATGCCGATGCGCAGCGCGCGCGTGCGGCTGGTGAAGGCCATCACGAACACGCCCGCGGCGGTGCCGATGAACGGCGTGACCGATTGCGCGGATGCGATGCCGGCCACGAGCAGCATGGCCACGATCAGCAGCCAGCGATGGCGGCGCCACGCCAGCGCGGCAGCGAAGGCCGCCAGAGCAGGCAGCACCAGGTACGTCCCGAGATCGTTCGGATTTCCGATCAACGCGGTGGTGCGCAGGCGCGCCGGAACGCGCGGATCGACAGCCCACGGATACCACGTCTGCGTCGACTGCAGGATTGCCAGCACGGCATTCGCGACGGCAGGGATGAGCACCACCAGAAGCGCCGCGAGATGATGCCTGCCGGCGGTGAGGGCCGCCGCGCAGAAGAACGCCACGCAGCAGATCACGGTGACCGGAGCCCAGGAGCTCGCGAGCGGCCGCAGCGATGCCAGCGACACGACGATGGTCCACGCCGCGGCGGCCAGTGCCAGGATCACCGGCGCCGTTGGCAGCCGCCGGAAGAGGCGCGCGATCTCATCGCTGAGCAGCGCTCCCGCGGTGCCGGCGGCGAGGATCGCCACGCATCCGATCAACAGCACGACGTCTTTCGGCGTGCGGAAAACGTCGTAGCTGCCGGGTGACATCGCCGCTTCCGTCGCGAGAGCCGTGGCCGCCACGAGGCTCCACAGCAGCGTCAGGAACCGGGACGTCGTCATCGTGTGCGCGTCAGCCCTGATTCCGTTCGCGGGGAACGATCACCGTCGCGTCGACGACCTGCGTGCTGCCGTGTTTGCGCGCGTGCAGCAGCGGCGCCGCGACCTGCAGCGGCGGTTCGTCCAGCAGCGGATCGCGCTCCCATGCATTCAGGCGGGCCAGCTGGATCTGCATCTGCCGCAGCGGCAGCCCGATGGCGTCGCATTGCTCGACGACGCGGCGCAACCGCAGCGGCGAGAGGTTGGACGTGGAGATGATCACTTCCTGCACGGACAGCTTCTCGCACGCCAGCGCCAGATTCTCCGCGTCGTATACGCGCAGGCCGTGGATCAACTTCCCGGCCTTCTTCGGATCGTCGTCGATGAAGCCCACCGCCACGTAGCCGAGACTGGTGTTGTTGAACAGCTCGCGCAGGAGCAGCTCACCCGCGTCGCCGGCGCCGTAGATCAGGACCGGACGCCCGCCGATCGCGCGCGGCGCGGGGAAGAGCCTGCGCGCCACGCGAAACGCCATGCGGCTCGCGGTCAGCATCATCACCAGCAGCAGCAGGTCGATGAGCAGCATGCCGCGCGAGAACTGATAGGTGCGGTACGTGAACACCACCGCCACGGCGGCGACGATCGACGCGATCAGCGCCGCGCGCGCGATGCCGATCAGATCGCTGAGGCTCGTGTAGCGCCACAGGCCGCGATAGACGCCCGAGGCCAGGAACACGCCGATCTTCAGCGCGATCACGATCGGCAGCGTCTCCACCATCATCACGAACTGCGTGTCGGTCGGATCGGTGAACGGGCCGAAGCGCAGCGACCACGCTCCGTACCAGGCCATGCTGATCAGGCAGAGGTCGAGCAGCGTCTCGAAGACGCGGCGCTTGTAGGAAAGATCGACCAGGAACGAGACCACCGGGCGAACGCGCACTTCGTCTTCGCTGGCGTAGACCTTCACGCCGCCGAGGTAGACGCCGATCAGCGTCAGCACGATCACGAAACCGAGGATGGCGAAGACGCTTTCGTGCAGCGCCCAGGCGCGGACGCGGATTGCGAGCACGCCTGCCACGGCGGCCAGGCTGTACATCAGCCACACCGCGCGGCGATCCGAGAGCCCGAGCGCGACCAGGCGGTGCGACGTGTGGTCGCGTCCTCCCTGTGATGCCGCGCGGCCGGACAGCTTGCGCAGCAACGTCACGAATGTCGTATCGAATATCGGGATGAGCAGCGTGAGCACCGGCACCGCGATGACCGGCAGGAAGCTGCGCGTGCGGCCGGTGGTCGTCGTCAACAACGCCGTGCTGGCCAGGAAGAAGCCGATGAACATCGAACCGCAGTCGCCCATGAAGATGGACGCGGGATGCGAGTTGTAGATCAGGAAACCGACCAGCGCCGCCGCGAGGATCAGCACCACCGATGCTTCGCCGAGCTGGCCGAGAGACGCGAAGTTGAACGCCAGGAAGAACGCCGCGATCGCGGAGACGCCCGCGGCCAGTCCGTCCATGTTGTCCAGCATGTTCACGGCGTTGGTGATGCCGATCAGCCAGAACATGGTGATGGCCGAGTTGAACAACGGATAGCTCGTCCACGGCAGCACCAGGCCGGCGGAGACGATGACGGAAGCGGCGATGATCTGGCCGACCAGCTTCTGATACGGCTTGAGCGTGACGATGTCGTCGATCAGGCCGATCACGAACAGCAGTGTGCCGGCGGGGAGAATCGCGCGCGTGAACGCGGAGCCGCTGCCGGTCTGGAAGAGATACCACGCCGCGACGGCCAGGACCGCGGCGTAGATGGCGATGCCGCCGAGCAGGGCCGTCGGCCGGTTATGCCAACGGTCCTGCTTCGGTGCCGCCTCCATCCCGAGGCGCCGGGCGGCCGCCCGGACCACCGGCGTGAATGCCGCCGCGACGACGAATGCCGCCAGTGCCGGCTTCCATACATCGAGGTTCAGCAGGTTGTTCATCAGACGGGCTGCGTCGGCACCGGTTCCGTGGCAGTGAGCCGCGCCGCGGAGGTTCCACGCTGGAACTCGATGACGCTGCGGATGATGTTCTCGAGCGTGTAGGTCGGCTCGAATCCGACCAGCGCGTTGATCTTCGAAGTATCGGGGACGCGGCGGGGCATGTCCTCGAAGCCTTCTTCGTACGCTTCGTCATACGGCACGAAGACGATCTCCGAGCTCGACGACGCGAGCCGCTTGACCGTTTCGGCGAGCTGCAGGATCGACACTTCCTCGGACGAGCCGATGTTGAACACCTCGCCGATCGACTGCGGCGTGTCGACCAGCCGCATCAGCGCGCCGACCACGTCCTGCACGTGGCAGAAGCAGCGCGTCTGCGATCCGTCGCCGAACACCGTCAGCGGACGTCCGGCGATGGCCTGCTTCACGAAGCGCGGCACGACCATGCCGTACTGGCCGGTCTGGCGCGGTCCGACGGTGTTGAAGAGGCGCACGATGATGGCCGGCAGGCGCTTCTCGCGCCAGTAGGCGAGGGCCAGGAACTCGTCGATGGCCTTCGAGCAGGCGTAGCTCCAACGGCCTTTGGTCGTCGAGCCGAGGACCACGTTGCCATCCTCGCGGAACGGGACGCGATCGCTCAGTCCGTAGACCTCGGACGTCGATGCGATGAGCACCGTCTTCTTCTTCTTGTTGGCCGCCTCGAGGACCACTTCCGTTCCGCGCACATTCGTCTCGATGGTCCGCACCGGACTCTCGACGATGAGCTGCACGCCGACGGCGGCGGCGAGATGGATCACCACGTCCGCGCGATCGACGAGCTCGACCAGGACGGGGTAATTGCGGACGGTATCGATGGTGTATTCGAAGCGAGGGTGTTTCTTGAGGTGCTGGATGTTCTCGATGGAGCCCGTGGAGAGATCGTCGATGATGCTGACCTCATCGCCACGCTCCAGATATGCCTCGGCGAGGGTTGAGCCGATGAAACCGGCGCCTCCTGTAATCAAAAGCCGCAACGGAAGACCTCCTGATGGTTCGCCGCTTCCGTAGCGGGCGCAACCAATACGATGAATAATTTTCGATTCTAAAGGGAGCCGCGGGGCATAGCAACCCGCCTGCTGTCGGGAAGATTCTGAAGGAAAGAAAAAGGCCGGCGGATGCCGGCCTTTTCAGGTGAAGTTGCTGTGAGATCGGGGATTACTGCTGCGCGACGCTGGCGCCGGTCAGCGTGTTCGTACCGGCGTTGCCGACGACCATGTTGCTGAAGAAGCCGACCACCGTTCCGGTACCGCCCGCGGCCGCGGTCGTGTTGCCGGAGATGGTGCTGTTGTGGACGCGAACGACCGCGGCCGCGCCGACGCCAGCCACGATGCCGTTGGTGTTGTTCGAGATCA